>DATAKN010000049.1:0-12574 GCA_036261595.1 Marmoricola sp. | reverse complement strand
CACCAACGGCACGTACGTCGGCAGCAGCCGCATCTCCCAGCCGACCGCGATCTCGCTCGGCACCCAGATCCGGATCGGCAAGTCCATCCTGGAGCTGCGCAAGTGAATGCCGAAGCCAGCCCGGGGAGCCGTCCCGGGAGCACGAGCGAGGGTGGCCCGGACAGGAACGCAGGCGTGGGCGCTGAGTCCGCCAGCCTCCACCTGGAGTTCGCTGCCCTGTCCGACGTCGGCCGGGTGCGCCGCGACAACCAGGACTCCGGGTACGCCGGCCCGCACCTGCTCGTGATCGCCGACGGCGTGGGTGGCGCGGCCAGGGGCGACATCGCCAGCAGCGCCGCGGTCGACGCGATCAAGAAGCTGGACGTCCCTCCTCCCGACGACGCGCTCAGCGCGCTGTCGGCCACGATCCACCTCGCCCACGACCGACTCGCCGAGATCGTCGAGGCCCATCCCGAGCTGGAGGGCACCAGCACCACGGTGACCGCCGCCCTGTTCGACGGCAGTGCGCTGCAGGTCGGGCACGTGGGCGACAGCCGCGGCTACCTCCTCCGCGACGGCCGGCTCGACGGCCTGACCACCGACCACACGCTGGTGCAGAGCCTGGTCGACGAGGGCCGGATCACCGAGCAGGAGGCGCGGGTCCACCCGCACCGCAACCTCATCCTGAAGGCGGTCGACGGCGTCCACGAGCCCGACCCGGACCTCTTCCCCGTGCCGGTCGAGGTCGGTGACCGGATCCTGCTCTGCTCCGACGGCTGCTCGGGTGTGCTCGAGCCGGAGACGATGGCGCAGCTGCTGGCGACCGGCGCCCTCGACGAGGCCGCAGGTGCGCTCGTGCGCGCCGCGCTCGAGGCAGGCAGCTCGGACAACGTCACGGTCGTGCTGGCGGAGGTCCGTGACGGCGAGGCGACGCCCGGTCCGGCCGCCGTCGTGGGCGCCGCCGCGGCGCTGCCGCACCGCCAGCTCGTCAACGACGCCACCGGCAACCTCGCCGAGAGCGACCTCGCCGACCTCGGCGAGGAGGAGGTCCCGGAGGTCGATCCGGAGGAGCTGCGCTACGCCCCTCGTCCGCCGCGCCGCTTCGGGTGGGTCCGGCGGCTCGTCGTACTGGCCGTGCTGCTGGCGCTCGTCGCGGTCGGCCTGGTCGCCCTGTACTCCTGGTCGCAGGCTCAGTACTACGTCTCCGACGACGGGGGCGACGTGGTGATCTTCAAGGGCGTGAAGGTCGACGTCCCCGGTGTCACCACCCATCACGTGGCCGAGCGGACCAGCATCGCGCTCGCCAGCCTGGAGTCCTACGACGCCGGCCGCGTGCGCAGCGGCATCAGCGCCGACGGCATCGGCGACGCCCGCCGGATCGTGGCCGACCTGAAGGTCGACTGCGCCACCCAGACCGCGAACCCGACGGCGCCGACCACCCCGGGCGCACCGACCACCCCGGGCGCGCCGACCACCCCGGGCGCCGGCACCGTGCCCGACCCGGGCGCCACCCCGACCCCGTCCCCCGCTCCGGCCCCCACCCCTGCTCCGACGACCCCGGCCCCCACCACGCCCGGGGCGACCCCATGAGCTCGCCGCGCGCAGCCGTGCGCACCGGCTCGGTGGCCGGTGGGCCGCGACCCGGTGCGCTGATGGAGTTCGTCCACCGGCGGCGTCGAGGTGCCGAGCTCTTCCTGCTGGTGCTCAGCCTGCTCGTCGGGCTCGGCGCGTACGCCGCCGTCGGGCTCGGTGTCGACGGCACGGTGCCGGCCGACATCATGGCCTACGGCACGTGGCTGGCCGTGCTGGTCGTGGCCGCGCACGTGACGATCCGGCTCCGCGCCGAGTACGCCGACCCGATCATCCTGCCGATCGTCTCGGCACTGAACGGACTCGGCCTGGCGATGATCTACCGGATCCACCTCGCCTCACCCGACAAGTCGCCGACGGCGCGGACCCAGCTGATGTGGATGACGATCGGTGTGGTGCTGTTCGTCGGCGTGCTGGTGGGTCTGCGCGACCACCGCCGGCTGCAGGGCTTCACCTACACCTCGGGCGTCGCTGCGATCGGCCTGCTCCTGCTCCCGCTCGTCCCCGGCATCGGCCGCGAGGTCTACGGTGCGCGCATCTGGATCCACCTCGGCTCGATGAGCTTCCAGCCGGGCGAGGTCGCCAAGGTGCTGCTGGTCATCGCGTTCGGCGGCTACCTGGTCCTCCACCGCGACGCCCTGGCGCTGGCCGGGCGGCGGGTCCTGTTCGTCGACCTCCCCCGCGGCCGCGACCTCGGCCCGATCCTGGCGATGTGGCTGGTCAGCCTCGGTGTCCTCGTCTTCCAGAACGACCTCGGCTCCTCGTTGCTGTTCTTCGGTCTCTTCCTGGTGATGCTCTACGTGGCCACCGAGCGTCCGGGCTGGCTGGTCGTCGGCGGCGGCCTGTTCCTGATCGGCGCCTACAGCGCCTTCCTGCTCGTCGGCCACGTGACCGACCGGGTCGACGTCTGGCTCGACCCCTTCCACGAGCCGCGCGGCTACCAGATCGTCCAGGGCCTCTACGGCATGGGCTGGGGCGGCCTGACCGGGCGCGGGCTCGGCCAGGGCAGTCCCGAGCTGACGCCGTTCGGCTACTCCGACTTCATCGCCTCCTCGATCGGCGAGGAGCTCGGCCTCACGGGCCTGATGGCGGTGGTCGTGCTCTACGGCATCCTCGTCGAACGCGGCCTGCGCACCTCGCTGATCTGCCGCGACAACTTCGGCAAGCTCGTCGCCGCCGGTCTCGCCGTGGTCGTCGCGCTCCAGGTCTTCGTCGTCATCGGCGGCGTCACCAAGCTGATCCCGCTGACCGGTCTCACCACGCCGTTCCTGTCGTACGGCGGTTCCAGCCTGGTCGCGAACTGGGTCATCGTCGCGCTGCTGCTCCGGATCTCCGATCACGCCCGCCGGCCACCGCCGGAGCTCACCGCCGGCCCGGAGGACATGGAGTCCACCCAGGTGGTGAGGCTGCGATGAATCGCCCCATCCGCAACCTCGCGATCGGCTGCCTGGTGCTCTTCCTGGCACTGCTGATCAACGCGACGTACCTGCAGTACTGGCAGGCCGACAGCCTGAGCTCGCTGAGCAAGCACCCGGACAACCGGCGGGTGCTCGACGCCGCGTTCTCCCGTCCTCGCGGCGCGATCGTGGTCAAGGGCAAGGAGATCGCGCAGAGCACGAAGTCCGGCGACCAGTACAAGTACCAGCGGACCTACCCGCAGGGCCCGTTGTACGCCCAGATCACCGGGTTCTTCTCCCGCGACTGGGGTGTCGGCGGCATCGAGGCGACGCAGAACCCGATCCTCTCCGGCGACGACTCCAAGCTGTTCGTCAACCGGGTCATCGACCTCGTCGGCAACGACGACCCGCAGGGCGGCAGTGTCAGCCTGACGATCAACCCCAAGGCGCAGAAGGCGGCGTACGACGGTCTCCGGGCCCTCGGCGACAACGTGCGCGGCGCCGTGGTCGCCATCGAGCCGAGCACCGGCAAGGTGCTCGCGATGGTGTCCAGCCCGACGTACGACCCGAACCGGCTGGCCAGCCACGACTTCACGAAGGTCGCGCAGGCGCACAAGGCGCTCCTCGACAACAGCCTGCAGCCGCTGGACAACCGGGCGATCGAGACCGTGCTCCCGCCGGGCTCGACGTTCAAGCTCGTCACCGCCGCCGCAGCCCTCGAGAGCGGCAAGTACCAGCCGGACACGATGGTGCCCGGCGGTGCTGCGCTCAAGCTGCCGCAGAGCACCACGACCCTGCCCAACGAGAACGGCGGCAGCTGCGGCGGCGACAAGATCACGCTGACGCGTGCGCTGCAGGTCTCCTGCAACGTGGCGTTCGGCTCCGTCGGGCTCAAGCTCGGCGCCGACGCGCTGCAGGCCCAGGCCGAGAAGTTCGGCTGGGGCCAGACCTGGTTCCACGACCTCGACGACTCGCTGACCCGGCAGGCCGCCTCGAAGTTCCCGCACCCGGACGCGCCGCAGACCGCACTGTCCGCGATCGGTCAGTGGGAGGTCTCCGCCACGCCGCTGCAGATGGCAATGGTCGCCGCGGGCATCGCCAACAACGGCACCGTGATGAAGCCCTATCTGGTCGACGAGGTCCGCTCGCACGACCTCGAGGTGCTCGACAAGACCAACCCGCAGCCGCTGAGCACGAACGCTGTCTCGGCCGCCACCGCCAAGAAGCTCACCGACATGATGGTGGCGGTCGTCGACAACGGGACCGCGGTCAACGCCCAGATCCCGGGCGTCAAGGTCGCCGGCAAGACCGGCACGGCGCAGAGCGAGGCGGACCGGCCGCCGTACGCGTGGTTCGTGTCGTTCGCGCCGGCCGACAACCCGGCGGTCGCCGTGTGCGTGCTCGTGCAGGACGCGGGCGTCGACCGCAACGCGATCTCCGGCAACGGTCTGGCCGCTCCGATCGCCAAGTCGGTGATGCAGGCGGTGCTGGGTCAGTGATGGGCCGATGATGGGCACCGACCGGAGCACCGAGCGTTACACCCGACGGCACCGGATCGCCACCGGCGGCATGGGCGAGGTGTGGCTGGCCCACGACGAGGTGCTGCACCGCGACGTCGCGGTGAAGTACCTCAAGCACGAGTACGCCGACGACGACGGCTTCCGCACCCGCTTCCTCCAGGAGGCGCGGAGCGCCGCGTCGCTGTCGCACCCCAACGTGGCGACCGTCTTCGACTTCGGCGACGGCGACGGCGACGAGCGGCCGCCTTTCCTGGTGATGGAGTACGTCGAGGGCCGCACGCTCTCCGACCTGCTGGCCGAGGGTCGTCCGCTCGACCCGGAGCAGGCCCGCATCCTGGTCACCCAGGCAGCCGACGCGCTCGCCGCGGCGCACGCGATCGGGCTGGTGCACCGCGACGTCAAGCCCGGCAACCTGATCGTCACCCCCGAGGGCAAGGTCAAGATCACCGACTTCGGCATCGCGCGCGCCGGTGACGGGATGGCCCTGACCGAGACCGGACAGACGCTCGGCACACCGTCGTACATCTCCCCGGAGCAGGCCGAGGGGCACACCGCCACCCCCGCGAGCGACGTCTACTCCCTCGGTGTCGTGCTCTTCGAGTGCCTCGCCGGCCGCCGCCCGTTCGAGGCGGAGAGCCCGGTGGCGATCGCGTTGGCCCACGTGCGGGCGCCGGTGCCCGACCTTCCCGACGAGGTGCCCGCCGACCTCGTCCAGGTGGTCCACCGGGCGATGGCCAAGCACCCCGACGAGCGCTACGCCGACGGCAGTGAGCTCGCGGCCGCCCTGCACGCGCTGGCCCCCCAGCCCACGATGACGCTCGCCATGCCGGTGCCCGCCGCACCGCCGATGACCACGGCACCGGCGGAGTTCCAGCCGCTGCCGGGCGGTCGCTCGGTGCTCTGGATGGTCGCCGGGGCCGTGCTCGCCGCGGCCGTCCTCGTCGGCGGGGTGGTCGCGCTGTCCGCCAAGGGCAGTGAGACCAGCAACACACCGTCGACGGGATCCTCGACCACCACCCCGAGCGTCTCACCTACGACGCCGCGCACGGTCAGAGTCGACCCGGCGGCGTACGTCGGCCAGCCGGTCGCCGACGTCCGGGCCGCCCTGACGGGGCTCGGGTTGCGGACCGCGGTGACGACCGTCCGCAACCCGGGCGGGCACACCGCCGGCACGGTCTCGGCGCTGCGCCCGACGGGTGCGGTGAAGGTGGGGACCACGGTCACCCTCGACGTCTGGGGGGCCGCCCCGAAGCCGGCACCGACCACACTGACGAAGCCACACGGGGGGAAGCCCGGCAAGGGCCACGGGAAGGGCAAACACTGATGAGGAGACCTCTTCATGGCTGACGCGCCAACCGGCCACACCCCCGGGCAGGTTCCCGGTCCGCACCGTGTCGGCGGCCGCTACGAGCTCGGCGAGCTGCTGGGCCGGGGCGGCATGGCCGAGGTCCGCAAGGGCACCGACGTCCGGCTCGGCCGCACGGTCGCGATCAAGCGGCTCCGCACCGACCTGGCCAGCGACGCGACGTTCCAGGCCCGTTTCCGCCGGGAGGCACAGTCGGCGGCGTCGCTGAACCACACGGCGATCGTGTCGGTCTACGACACCGGCGAGGAGATGTCCTCCGACGGCAGCCACGTCTCCCAGCCCTACATCGTGATGGAGTACGTCGCCGGCCGCACCCTGCGCGACATCCTCCGTGAAGGTCGCAAGATCCTGCCCGAGCGCGCCCTCGAGATCACCTCGGGCGTGCTCTCCGCCCTCGACTACAGCCACCGGGCCGGCATCATCCACCGCGACATCAAGCCCGGCAACGTCATGCTCACGCCGGCCGGGGACGTCAAGGTGATGGACTTCGGCATCGCCCGCGCCGTCTCCGACGCGCAGAGCACGATGACCGCCACCGCTGCGGTCGTCGGCACGGCGCAGTACCTCTCACCGGAGCAGGCCCGCGGCGAGCAGGTCGACACCCGCTCGGACGTGTACTCCACCGGCTGCCTGCTCTTCGAGCTGCTCACCGGTCGGCCGCCGTTCGTCGGAGACAGCCCGGTGTCCGTGGCCTACCAGCACGTCCGCGAGCAGCCGCCGCGGCCGTCGTCGCTGGACGCCGACCTGCCTCCCGAGATCGACGCGATCGTGATGAAGGCCCTGGCCAAGCGGGTCGAGGACCGCTACCAGAGTGCCGCCGCGATGAAGGAGGACATCGACCGCTACCTGGCCGGGCGGCCGGTGCAGGCCCCGCTGGTGCCGGCCGACACCGCCACCACGTTCATCCCGGCCGCGGCACCGGCGTACGACACGGCCGCGACCGCGGTCGTCCCCGGTGGCCACCGTGGCGACGAGCCCCCGGAGAAGCGTCGTACGGCGCCGCTGATCCTGCTCGGCCTGCTGCTCGCGGCGCTCGTGGCCGTGGCCGCGATCCTCGGCCCGAAGCTGCTCGGGTCGTCCCCGCAGCAGACGCAGGTGCCGACCGTCGTGGGCATGACGCAGTCGCAGGCGGAGGCCACCCTGACCGACGCGGGTCTCACCGCCCAGGCGAGCACCGAGGCCAGCGACACCATCGAGAAGGGTCGGGTGATCTCGCAGTCGCCCGACGCGAACTCGTCGGTCGACCCCGGCTCGAGCGTGACGATCGTGGTTTCCAGCGGCAAGCCGGACGTCCAGATCCCCGACGTGATCGGTGACAACAAGGACAGTGCCCGCGCCCAGCTGACCGCGCTCGGTCTGCAGGTGCGGATGAAGGGTGCCGACTCCGACCAGAACAAGGACGACGTGATCTCGGTCAGCCCGGACGTGGGTTCCCAGGTCCCGGCGGGTTCGGTGGTGACGCTGACCTACTCCAACGGGCCCAAGGCGGTGCCGGACGTGGTCGGCAAGACCGAGAAGGAGGCGACCAAGATCCTGCAGGACGCCGGGTTCAAGGTGGACTCAGTTCCCGACAGCGCGTCCACGGAGCCGAAGGGCACCGTGACCCGACAGAGCCCGCAGGCCGGTACGCCGCAGAACACCGGCAGCACGATCACGATCCTGGTGTCGACCTACGAGCCGCCCCCGCCGGTCACGCCGTCGCCGACGCCCCCGACACCGTCGGTGTCGCTGCCGACGAGCAGCCCGACCGGGTAGGGCGGGCGGTCATTCGGCCCGGCGGGCGCCCTCCCGCCGCGGGCCGGCGACGGTGAGCACGGCGATGGCCGTGGTGGCCGGTACGGCGAGCACGAGGCCGATGCCGCTGGCGAGCGTGCGCACGATCTCCTCGGCGATCGCCTCGGTCGAGAGCAGGTCGAGCACCGGACGGTCGTAGAGCGTGAGCAGCAGCAGCACAGCCAGCGCGCTGCCGGCGTACGCGAACACGATCGTGTAGATCGTCGAGGCGATGTGGTCACGCCCGATCCGCATGGCGCTGGCGAACAGGTTGCTACGCGACAGCTCCGGGCCTGCCTCGCGCAGCTCCCACACCGAGGAGGCCTGCGTGATCGTGACGTCGTTGAGCACGCCGAGGCCGGCCACCACGAGCGCACAGGTCAGCAGGCCCTGGAAGGACACGTTGCCGGCGAACGACGAGAGCAGCGCGGTGTCCTCGCTGCCGGAACCGGACAGGTTCGAGCCGTGCACCGCCACGACGCCGACGACCGCGGTGATGCCGATGCCGACCAGGGTGCCCGCGAGTGCCGCACTGGTGCGCACCGACGGCCCATGGGCGAGGTAGAGCACCACGAACATGATCGCCGCGGATCCCACCAACGAGACCGCCAGACCGTTGGAGCCGGACAGCAGTGCGGGCAGCATGAACCGGACCAGCACGAAGCCGGCGAAGGCCAGGGCGACCAGCGCCAGCACACCACGCTTGCGCGCCACCACGGCGACCACGACGACGAAGAAGCCGATCATGAACCACAGCGGGTTCAGCCGGATCACCTCGTCGAAGGAGTACGTCGGCTGACCCTGGCCGGGCACGCGCATCAGCCGCACGGTGTCGCCCGGGCCGACCCCCGACCTCGTGACCGGGGGCGGGACTCCCACCACCTCGCGCTGACCCTTCTCCGGGCCGGTGGTCAGGACAGCCTCGATGTTGCCGCAGGTCGGCGAGCTCTCCTTGCTGTTGGCGCACAGCGGCTGCACCGTCTCCACGCGCGCCTTCTGGAAGGTCACGCCCGGGGCGGTGAACTGCGCCTGGTCCCGCAGTCGATTCACCGCTGCGGAGTCGGGCCACAGGCCGACCACGCCCACGATCGCTGCCACGGCGCACAGCACCAGGAAGCCGGTCAGCACCATGAGGGGGCCGCGGGCGACGTCGACGTGCACTGGTGCGTCACGGCGGACGTGGGAGTGTCCGTGGCCCACCCGCTCAGCCCTTGTCCGAGGCGCCGGCGCGCGCGTACTTCAGCGCGGTGCTGCCCTTGTACGCCGGCATCGAGATCCGGCTGCTCGTGGTCACGTCGTACCCGAGGTGGTAGGTCTCGGCCACGGTTCGGTAGGCCGCGATGTAGTCACTGACGTCGAGGCTGCGCTGCAGCTCGACGGGGTCACCGATCGCGGAGATCCGGTACGGCGGCGAGTACGGCACGCCGTGCAGCACCACCGTGTTGCCCACGCACTTGATCCCGGTCGTGGAGATCACGCGCTGTCCCTGGATGGTCATCGCCTCCGCGCCACCGGCCCACAGGGCGTTCACGACCGCCTGGATGTCCTGCTGGTGCACGACCAGCTCGTCGACGCTCACTCCGCTGTCACCGCCGGCCTTGTCGATCTCGCTCTTGGGCGCGTCGGTGAGCTGCACGGTCAGGCCCGGGCCGCTGACGTCGTCCAAGCCGGCCGGATAGCGGAGGGCGTCGACCTGGCGCTGGACCTGCGACACGGTGCTGTCGTCGACCTGGTGGCTGAGCTGGTCGACCTGCTTGTTCAAGGAAGCGAGCCGAGCCTGCAGGTCGTCGGACCGCTGCTTCTCCTGGCGCACGACCCCGTCGAGGTCGGTGATGCTGGCGGCACGCAGGTCCAGACCCTTGGCACTGAGCGACGTGGTGGCGAACAGCACGCCGGCGACCACGAACACGACGGCCGCGGCGACGTGCCAGCCGCGGTGCAGCGTCCCGCGATGCCGGGTCGCTTCGTGCGTCACGTCCGTCCTGCCTTTCGACCACGCCGGGAGCCGCTTGCCCCGACACGTCGGCCCGTGCCCGGACCGACCCGGGCGGTGACTACGCTAACCGACGACCCGACCCAAGGAGACCGCCGTGTCCAAGCCCGCTGCCCGCAAGCCCACCGTGACGGTGAGCGGTTACGAGACCTCGCTGGTGCGCTGCGCGATCGTCGTCCTGCTGGTGCTCGCCGGGATCGCCTGGATGACCGTCTACACACAGGTCGCCATGGACGCGGCCAACTACGTGAAGATCCCGGGCATCAAGAAGCCGCACACGTCGCTGCCGTGGATGTCGGACCTGAAGAAGTGGAACTACGTGATCGGCTTCGGGCTGATCTTCGTCGGCCTGACGGTCGCGGCCCACAAGAAGACGCCTCTCGGTCGCGGTCGTGGCGTCGTCGTCGGCATGCTCGGCAGCTTCCTGATCGGCCTGGTCTGGATCGTGACCTACTACTTCGTCGGCCAGGACAGCTCCGTCCACATCCCGGTGATGGACCAGCTCAACCAGATGAACCTCCTGGTCGGTGTCGGGTTCATGGCGGTCGGGTTCGTGTACGCGACGAAGTGGGAGTGAGCTAGCGCCTGGCCCTCCCGGCGCGACCTGGCAGCACGGTTCTGCTTGCGCCGTGCTGCGGAGTCCTCATGTGGCGCCGCAGCACGGCGCACGTTCGTTTCCTGAGGTGTCTGCACGGGCGAGCCGCACTCATTTGATGAGCGGCAGATGGCTCTTGGAGATGCTGGATTCGCGAAGGAGTGTCGGAGTCCAGCCAGTTTCTGAACGAGTCAATCGCCCACACGAGGTCGAGTGGTCCACACGCGGCCTCGTAGCGGCGGCCGGTCGACTTGATGTGCAGCCAGGAGTGCTCGTCACGTTCGACCATGTGCGCGGCCGCGGTTCGTCCGGCCCAACGGGTGCCGGTGAGGTCGATAGTGCATGGTGTCCCAGCGCAAGGGTCCCAGGTTGGGACACCTGCGGTCGAAGCGGGACGTCATACGTTTCGAGCGCCATCACGCACGTTCCGTATGACGTTCGACATCCAACTCACGCCCCGAGGGTCTCGGCCGACGTTGTCCCCAGGCTGGGGACAACCCTGTGGAGAACTACACCGGTGTGATTAGCTCCGGCGGGGCGTCACGGCGTGGTGGTGACCGCGGTCTGCTCGGTGCTGCCCGCGGCTCGGGCGGCGAGGATCGCCGCTGAGAAGATCGCGAACGGGAAGAGGCCGTGGATCAGGCCGAGCCAGGGGGCGTCGGCGCCGGCGTACCCGGCGGCCAGCTGGATGACGACCAGGGCCAGCACGCCGCCGGCGAGCTTCACGCCGCCGTCAACCTTGGCCAGGAAGGCGACCACCAGCAGGGCGATCGCCACCACCGGCACGACCATGCCGCCGATGATCCCGTGGATCGCGAAGCCGGAGGAGCCCTGGAAGTCGGGCATGTGGTCCTCCCAGCCCTTCTTCAGCGTGCCGCCGCCGTCGACCCAGTGCAGCAGGCCGGCGACGGCCCACACCATCGCCATCGACTGGATCGCGACCGCGACCGCGATCACGTCGGCCAGGATCCGGTACGTCGTGCGCATGAGCGCTCCTCTCGTCGTGCCCTCTCGGGGCAGGATGTGCTCGGACGCGCCCGAGGTCCGGCAGGCGCGCCGCGGTTCGATCAGGACAGGGCCGCCACCCGCAGGCCCACCAGGGCGACGCAGACCAGGGCGAACACGCCCATCGACGCCCACTGGAAGGCCGCGCGTCGCTGCCGCGGTGCGTACACCACGAGTGCGGCGAGCACCGCACCGCCGAGCAGGCCACCGAAATGGCCCTGCCAGGAGATGTAGGAGCTGCCGGTGATCGTGATGACCACGTTGAGGCCGATCCAGAAGACCAGCTGCTGGACGTTGGCCCCGACCTTCATCGCGACCACGAGCAGCGCTCCCATGAGGCCGAAGATCGCGCCGGAGGCGCCCAGGGTCTGGATGTGCTCGTCGGCCAGCCACATCACCGCGGTGCTTCCGGCCAGGCCGGAGAGCAGGTAGACGGCGAGGAAGCGGGCGCGGCCGAGCACCATCTCCAGCTGCGGGCCGAGGAAGTACAGCGCCAACATGTTGAACGCGATGTGCCAGACCTGGACGTGGCTGAACACCGAGGTGGCCAGCTGCCAGTAGGCACCGTCGGCGACACCGGAGACCCAGTGCACGGGTCCGCCGGTGCAGGTGGCCTCGGTGGCGCCGGGGAAGTAGCCGTTGCCCGCGGCGCAGCGCCCCTTCGGCAGCAGGGCCAGCCGGTCGAGGAGCGTGGAACCCGCGCCGCCCGCGGCGGTGATCGACAGCCAGACCGCGATGTTGAGCGCGATCAGTCCGATCGAGCTCAGCGCCGGGTTGGCCGAGGGTGCGCCGCCGTACACGAGCCGACCCGAGCGGGTCGCGCGCGCGCCCTCCTTCACGCAGTTCGGGCACTGGAACCCCACCGCGGCGGAGTGCATGCAGTCCGGGCAGATCGGCCGGTCGCAGCGCTGGCAGCGGATCCAGGTCTCGCGGTCGGGGTGCCGGTAGCAGACCGGCGGGGCGACGGGTTCGGTCATGACGGGGTCAGGTGGTGGGCCGGGTACGTGGCCGGGTGACGGGCCGGGGCGGTCAGCCCCGGGTGATCTCCACCGACTCGATCACGACCGGCTCGGTCGGGCGGTCGCCCGGGCCGGTGGCGGTCGTGGCGATCGCGTCGACGACGTCGCGGCTGGCCTGGTCGGCGACCTCACCGAAGATCGTGTGCTTGTTGTTCAGCCAGGTGGTCGGCGACACGGTGATGAAGAACTGCGAGCCGTTGGTGCCCGGGCCGGCGTTCGCCATCGCGAGCAGGTAGGGCTTGGTGAAGGCCAGCTCGGGGTGGAACTCGTCCTTGAAGGTGTAGCCGGGGCCGCCGGTGCCGGTGCCGAGCGGGCACCCGCCCTGGATCATGAAGCC
>DATAKN010000032.1:0-7494 GCA_036261595.1 Marmoricola sp. | reverse complement strand
TGGCGTTGACCAGGTAGTCGTAGCGCAGCCGCTCCTCCTGGCCGGCCCTGCCCTGACCCGTGTAGACGATGTCGACGGCTCCGCGCGGGTCGTCGAGGTCCCCGTCGGGACGGATGGCGACTGCCTTGGCCTGGCGGAAGTCGATGCCCTTGCGCGCGTAGACCGGGGCCAGGGGGAAGACCACGTCCTGCTTGGCCATCGTGCCCACGCCGACCCAGATGTTGGACGGGATCCAGTTCCAGTTCGAGTTCGGCGACACCACGGTCACCGTGTGTCCGCCGCGCCGGCCGAGCATCCTCCTCAGGTGCAAGGCGGCGGTGTGGCCGGAGATCCCGGCACCCAGTACCACGACGTCTGCCATCGTTCCGTCCCTCTTCCTATACCCCCGGGGGTATACTGACCGATACTGGTCCCACCCTCGATCAAAGCCCTGTGGCCGCCGCGGCGGCAGGGCCGTTCGCCACCGGTCACCCGGACCGATGGGCACTCCTGCAACGCGGTGGGACGCGGCGAAAGGATGAGAAGCATGACGAAGTCCCCCCGCTGGGCGTCCGCAGCACGCGGCCTCGCGGCCCTGCTGCTCCTCGGCGGCACCGGGCTCGGTGTGGCCGCCTGTGGCAGCACCGACCAGGCCTCGTCCACGTCGGCGGGTGCGTCGACGTCGGCGGTGGCGACCGTGGGCGCCGAGGAGTTCGCGACCGCTGCCGCCAAGCCCGGCACGATGATCATCGACGTCCGGACGCCCGCCGAGTTCGCTGCCGGGCACCTCGCCGGCGCGGTGAACATCGACGTCCAGGGGTCCTCCTTCGCCGACGCGGTCGCCGAGCTCGACCCTTCGGCGAGCTACGCGGTCTACTGCCACAGCGGCAACCGGTCGTCGGTCGCGACGTCCTACATGGCCGGGCACGGCTTCAAGAACCTCGTCGAGCTCGCCGGCGGGATCACCGCCTGGGAGGCCGACGGCAAGCCGGTCACCACCAGCTGACGCAGCCCCGGCAGCCTCCCGGGGCCGCCGAGCGCCCGGTCAGGAGCGCCTGGCCGGGCGCAGCTGCTTGTCGTGGGCCGGTCGCGGCTTGGTGAGGTCCTCCAGGAACGTCGAGGCCCAGTGCGAGACGTCGTTCTCCGCGACCGTGCGGCGCATCGCGCGCATCCGACGGCTGAGGTCCTTCGGGTCCGCCTGGTACGCCGCGAGCATCTGGGCCTTCATGCCGTTGATGTCGTAGGGGTTGACCTGGAACGCCTGGCGCAGCTCCTCGGCGGCGCCGGCGAACTCCGAGAGCACCAGCGCCCCGTCGTCGTGCAACCGGCAGGCGACGTACTCCTTGGCGACCAGGTTCATGCCGTCGCGGAACGGCGTGACGACCATGATGTCGCAGGCGACGTAGAGCGCCGCCATCTCCGACTGGGGGAAGGAGGCGTTGAGGTAGGAGATCGCCTGGCGCCCGATCCGGCCGAGGTCGCCGTTGATGTGGCCGACCAGCCGGTCGGTCTCGTCGCGCAGCTTGCGGTACTGGTCGACCCGCTCCCGCGAGGGGCTGGCGACCTGCACGAAGGTGGCGTCCTCGACGGTGAAGTGGCCGTCGTGGATGAGCTCGCTGAAGGCCCGCAGCCGGGCGTAGATGCCCTTGGTGTAGTCGAGCCGGTCGATGCCCAGGAAGATCCTGCGCGGGTTGCCGAGTTCGTCGCGGATCTGCTTCGCCCGGGCCTGGACGGCGGGGGAGGCGGCCAGCTCCTCGAACGCGGCGGTGTCGATCGAGATCGGGAACGCCTTGGCGACCACGGTGCGTCCGTCGGGCAGGTAGACGGTGTCGCGGTGGGTCTTGTGCCCGACTCGCTGGCGCACCAGTCGGATGAAGTTCTGCGCCGCGCCGGAGAGCTGGAAGCCGACCAGGTCGGCGCCCAGGAGCCCCTCGAGGAGCTCGCGGCGCCAGGGCAGCTGGGAGAACAGCTCGGCCGGGGGGAACGGGATGTGCAGGAAGAAGCCGATGCGCAGGTCGCTGCGCAGCTCGCGCAGGATGCTCGGCACCAGCTGGAGCTGGTAGTCCTGCACCCACACCGTCGCGCCCTTGGCCGCCACCTCGGCGGCGGCCTCGGCGAACCGGCGGTTGACCGCGACGTAGGCGTCCCACCACTCCCGGTGGAACTCCGGCTTGGCGACCAGGTCGTGGTAGAGCGGCCAGAGGGTCGCGTTGGAGAAGCCCTCGTAGTACTCCTCGTACTCCTGCTGGGAGATCCCGACCGGGACCAGCGTGATGCCCTCGTGCTCGAAGACCTCGCAGTCCTCCATCACGTCGCCGGGCCACCCGATCCAGGCGCCCTCGTTGGCCGCCATGAACGGGGCGAGCGCGCTGACCAGCCCGCCGGGGGAGCGTCGCCAGGTCGAGGACCCGTCGGCGTTCACGACGCGGTCGACGGGGAGCCGGTTCGCCAGCACGACCAGCTCGGCCCGGACGTCACCGGGATTGCGTCGGCGGCGGGACCTCGTCACGAGGCCCAGCCTAGGGGTCCACGGGAGCGGGGCCGGCAGGTGGACTCGTCTCGGCGGTTCAAATGACATCGATGTTGTTCGTCACCTAGGATGGCCACAGCCCTGCAGTACCCAGCCCGAGGAGTCGACGATCATGGACGCCAGCCACGCGCTCAGCTCCCAGCCCGCCGAGTCGGGCCGGTTGTCGGAGCGTGACCGCAGCATCCTCGACTTCGAGCGCCAGTGGTGGAAGTACGCCGGTGCCAAGGAGAGCGCGGTCCGCGAGAAGTTCGACATGAGCTCGACGCGGTACTACCAGGTCCTGAACGCGCTGATCGACCGTCCGGAGGCCCTCGAGCACGACCCGCTGCTGGTCCGCCGGCTGCGTCGCCTCCGGGCGACCCGGCAGCGCCAGCGGTCGGCTCGACGGCTGGGCTTCGAGCTCTGAGCCGCCGATGACACGCGGGCGGGGCGAGCACAGGCGCGACGAGCGTGGGCTGGTGCTGCCCACCCGGCTCATGGTGTTCAGCATCTCCGCGGTCGCACTGGCCGGCCTCGCCTTCGTCGCGACCCAGCCCGACGACACGCCCGACACTGCGACGCCCGCGGCGGCGACCCGACGGACCCCCTCTCCGGCGGCCCCGACCAGCACGGTGCCGGTCGCGCCCACCGGTCCCGCGGCGAAGCCGAAGCCGGCGGTCCGGCGCGGCAAGGTCTACGTGGTGGTGTTCAACAACTCCAACGTGCACGGGCTGGCCGGCAAGACCGCTACCCGGGCGCAGCGTGCGGGGTGGAACGTCGTCGGCACCGACAACTGGTACGGCACCATCGACGCGACGACGGTGTACTACCCGCCCCGGCTCAAGGCGGCCGGGACGCTCCTGGCCCGTGACCTCGGGATCAGCCGGGTCAAGCCGGCGATCGCCCCGATGCGCCCCGACCGGCTCACGGTGATCCTGACCGGCACCTTCCACTGACCCCCGGGTCTGCGGAGCCGCCCCTCTGGTTGAGTGGACCCATGGAGTCCCACGCCGCCTCGGCGGTCCCGGAGTACGCCGCGGTCGTCGGTGCGGGCGACCGGCTCCTGGTCGCGCTCGACTTCGACGGCACGCTTGCTCCGATCGTGGACAACCCGGAGGTCGCTGCGATCCACCGGGAGGCGCCGGACGTCCTGGCCGGACTGGCCGGGCAGGTGCGGGCCGTGGCGGTGGTCACCGGGCGTCCGGCGCGGCAGGTGCTCGCACTGGGCGGGCTGGACGACGTCGGCGACGCGATCGGCGAGTCCGGTCACGAGCTGGTGGTCCTCGGCCAGTACGGCAACGAGCGCTGGACCTCCAAGGCGCGGCGGGTGGTCTCGCCGAAGCCTCCCGCCGGCCTGGCCAGCCTGATCGGCGAGCTCCCCAGGTTGCTGCGACACGCGGAGGCGACCGATGCCTGGATCGAGGAGAAGGGCCTCGCCGTCGCCGTGCACACCCGCCGGATGGCCGACCCTCGGGGCGCGTTCCAGCGGTTGCTGCCCGTGCTCACCGAGGCGGCCGAGGCCCGCCACCTGACGCTGGAGCCGGGCCGCCTGGTGATCGAGATCCGCTCCGGCGACATGGACAAGGGCATGGCCCTGCGCCGGCTCGTCGGCGAGTACGACGTCCGCGGCGTGGTGTTCGTGGGTGACGACCTCGGCGACGTACCGGCCTTCGAAGCCGTCGCCGAGCTCCGCGACCGGGGGCTCCCCGCGCTGCTGGTCTGCTCGGGGTCCGACGAGGAGTCGACCCTGCGTGACCTCGCCGACCTCGTCGTCCCCGGCCCGGACGGCGTGATGGCGTTCCTGCGTGGGCTCACCGCCGACCTGGCAGCCGCGAGGAATTCACGACCCGGGTCGTGAATCCGCGGCTCGTCACACCAGATCTCGTATGACGAGCCCGGATTCGGATGCCAGGTGGGTGGCTTCGCCGTCCGGGAGGCGGACACAGACCGTCTCGGATGGCGGAATCGATGTGCACATTCTGAGACGGCTCCGTACGCTGGAGCACAGCTCATCGAGAGGGACTGAGGGATACGGCCCGTTGAAGTCCCGGCAACCGCCACGCGAGCCTCCGACCGCCGAGCCTGGGATCCACCAGCAGGCCGGCCCGGATCCGCGGGGTGTGGTGCCAAATCCGTCCCGAGCCGAGAGTCGGCCCCGGGGAAGATGAGAAGGAGGCCTCCTTGAGCACCGTCACCACCACGTCCACCGGTACCGTGCTCCGCGCCGGCGCCTTCGGCAACGCCACCGACCTGGTCTGTCGCGAGTGCGGTGCCACCCAGGAGCTGGGGCCCTACTACGCCTGTCAGGAGTGCTTCGGCCCGCTCGAGGTCGGCTATGACTTCCCGGCGGTCACCCGCGAGCAGATCGAGTCCGGCCCCCGCAACATCTGGCGCTACAAGGCGCTGCTTCCGGTGCCCGAGGACATCGAGTCCTCGCCGCACACCGAGCCCGGCTTCACCCGGCTCCTGAGGGCCGACAACCTCGCGCAGGAGCTCGGGCTGGCGAAGCTCTGGGTCAAGGACGACTCGACCAACCCGACCAACTCGTTCAAGGACCGCGTGGTCGCGTGTGCCCTGAGCGCTGCCCGCGAGCTGGGCGCGAAGGTGTTCGCGTGTCCCTCGACGGGCAACCTCGCCAACGCGGTCGCCGCTGCGGGCGCCCGCGCAGGCATCAAGACCGTGGTGTTCATCCCGAGCAACCTCGAGCAGCCCAAGCAGGTGAACTCCGCGGTCTTCACCGACTCCTTGGTCGCCGTCGAGGGCAACTACGACGACGTGAACAAGCTCGCCTCCGAGATCGCCGGCGAGGAGGACGGGTGGGCGTTCGTGAACGTCAACGTCCGGCCGTTCTACGCCGAGGGATCCAAGACGCTCGGCTACGAGATCGCCGAGCAGCTCGGCTGGCGGCTGCCCGACCAGATCGTGATCCCCGTGGCCTCCGGCTCGCAGCTGACCAAGGTGGACAAGGCGTTCCAGGAGCTGATCAAGCTCGGCCTGGTCGAGGACAAGCCGTACCGGGTCTTCGGCGCCCAGGCCGAGGGCTGCGGACCGGTGGCCACGGCGTTCAAGAGCGGCACCGACGCGATCCGCCCGGTGCGGCCGGACACCATCGCCAAGTCCCTCGCGATCGGGAATCCCGCCGACGGCATCTACGTCCTCGACATCACCCGGCGCACCGGTGGTGCCGTCGAGGAGGTGGACGACGACCAGATTCGCGACGGCATCGTCCTGCTGGCCCGCACCGAGGGCATCTTCACCGAGACCGCCGGGGGCACCACCGTGGCGGTCCTGAAGAAGCTCGTCGAGACCGGGCAGCTCGATCCGGACCTCGAGACCGTCGTGATCAACACCGGACACGGCCTGAAGACGCTCGACGCGGTCTCGGGCCGGGTCAGCCCCGCCGCCACCATCGCCCCGACGTACGACGCCTTCGCCGCGTCGGGCATCGTCTGACCGGCACCACGCCGGCCGCCAGCACCGCGAGGAGAGAGCACCCCTGATGAGCGTTTCCGTCCGCATCCCGACGATCCTGCGCACCTACACCGGCGGCGCGTCAGAGGTGACCGCCGAAGGGGCCACCCTGGCGGAGGTGCTCGACGACCTCGAGGCCAACCACACCGGCATCCGGGCCCGCATCCTTGACGACGCCGGAGACATCCGCAGGTTCGTGAACGTCTACGTCGGCAACGACGACGTACGTTTCCTCGACGGTCTCGGCACGGCCACACCGGAGGGTTCGCAGCTCTCGATCATCCCCGCGGTCGCCGGGGGCTGACCCCGGACAGCAGCTGGCCGCCCGGACGGGATCCGGACGGCCAGCGCGTCATTGGCGACTGCGACGGGGGTCAGTCGTCGCCCGCCGCGTCGTCGGTGCCCTCCGTGTGGTCACCGCTGTCCGTGTGGTCACCGCTGTCCGTGTGGTCGCCACTGCCGGCCTGGTGGTCGCTGCTCTCGTGGCTCCAGCTGTGCTCGGTGTCCGTGGTGCTGCCGTCGGTCGAGTCGTCGGCGTGCGTGTCCGGGGCGTCGGACTCGGTCTCGGTGTCGGGTGCCACGCTCGGCGCCGGCGCCGTCTGCTGGGTCATCTTCTTGGCCAGGCCCGGAGCCATCGGCTTGTCGCCACAGGCGAGCTTCGGAGGCGTCTGCGAGGTCATCGTCTTCTGGCCGCTGGCGGCGTCGCCGACACACTGGGCCCAGGCCTGCATGGCCGCGGCGTGCGCCTGACCGAGCGCGGCGCTGTCGCCGAGGTCGCTGATGCGCGCCGGGTCGGTGTCCTCAGCCGCAGCCTCGGACTTCCAGTGGTCGATCTCGGTGACGTCGAACGACGTCAGGTCCTGGGTCGAGGCGTGAGCGGACTGCACGCCGAGCGGGCTGGTGTGCGCGCTCGCCGACTGCGCCAGGGCCACGGCGGACGTGCCACCCGCGACCAGGAGGGCGCTGGCGGCGATACCGGTTCCGGTGATGAGCTTCATCTGGGGATCTCCTTCGCATCGTCGATCCTTACGCCGGTCCTGTACGCACTACGGACCCGGGCATGCGTCGCGATCCCACATTGTGGAACTCGTCGGTGACGAATCTCGGGCCTGCCGCGTGGAGACACCCGCGGACGGAGTCGCCCGAGATCACCGGCCAACTGTTTGCACTCGCCCAGGCCGAGTGCTAAAAAGGGGGCTGGCACTCCCCTTGGGAGAGTGACAACTCAGGGCCGGGAAGTCGAGGTCCGAAGGCGCCGCCGGGAAGGGTCCGGTGGGTCCAGCCCGGGCCGTCCGTCGCGGGCGACGACTCGGCCGTCCGACTCATCTGCGTGAGGAACCGCAAGAGTTATGTCGAAGCTGATTGCTTTCAACGAGGAGGCCCGGCGCGGTCTCGAGCGTGGCATGAACACGCTCGCCGACGCCGTCAAGGTCACCCTGGGCCCGAAGGGCCGCAACGTCGTGCTCGAGAAGAAGTGGGGCGCCCCCACCATCACCAACGATGGTGTGAGCATCGCCAAGGAGATCGAGCTCGAG
>DATAKN010000030.1:0-26631 GCA_036261595.1 Marmoricola sp. | reverse complement strand
CAGGCCGGCGAGCTCGTCGAGCGAGGTGATCCCGAGCTCGAGCAGCAGGCCGGAGATCCAGGCGTAGTGGTCGGTGCGCGACCAGCCGGCGTCGGCGTACTGGCCGGTGAGGAACGACGCGAGGTCGTGGGCGTCGATCCGTGGATCGGTGACGTCACCGGTCTCGCCCCGGCGCGGTCCGGCGACCTGGATCCGCGCGCGGATCTCGGAGAACTCCCGGTCGGCGAGCTCGAGCAGCCCGGCGGCGAGCGTGAACCGGCGGTCGAGGTCCGGCGCGTGCTCGGCCGGCACGGTGCCCTTGTAGCGGATGTCGTGCTCGAACTCCGCCCACGCGTGCTGCAGCACCGTGCGCACCTGGACCGACGCCGGCATGTTGCCGGTCGCCGCACCCCGTTCGGAGTCGTCGGGACGCGCGGTGAGCAGGATGTGCCGGCTGGCGTAGCCGAACCGGCCCTGGCTGGCGGTCTCGCGGCCCATGTCGCGGTCGTCGAGGATCGTGAACTGGTCGGCGAGCAGCTTCGCGACCGCCTCCACCTCCCCGAGCAGGTAGCAGATCACCCGGACGCCGACCTGGTCGGTGATGCCGGTCAGCGGGTCGTCGTACGTCGGGGAGCCGGGCTTGGCGCGAGCCGCTTTCGCCGCGAACGACGCCACCGACTTGGTGCGACCGGTGACGGTCAGGTAGTTGATCCCCGCGTCGTCGAGCAGGGTCTTCACCAGGACGAGGTAGCGCTCGGTGACCTCCTGGAGGGCCGGTTGCCGCTCGGCGTACGCCTGCACGGCCCGGCGCACCGGGTCGCGCCGTCGCTCCTCGGACAGCTCGCTGGACTGGCTCACGCGGACCATCATGGCGGGTCTCGCCCCCGGTCGTTGAGGCTGTCGAAACCTTCGTCCGGCGGGGCGAAGAGCCCGGGCACCTTCTGTCCGCGCCGCGCGTTAGGTTCCCTGTGCCGCACCTGACCGACCGCACCGCACCCGGAGGACGCCTGTGAGCTTCGTGCCGCTGCAGGGTCCGGCGGTGCTTCACGTGGCGGATCCACCTCGCGAGAGCCAGATCGAGTTCACCGGTGCGCTGCGGACCGTCCGGCTCCCGATCCGCGGCGCGATTCCTGTGCTCACGCGCGCCCTGCGGGCCGACGACGCACACGCCTCCGTGGCGCTGCTCGGGTCGGCCACGATGCTGGCGATGAAGCTGGTCGCGGCCGGCCGCATCCAGCGCAGCCCGGCCGGCCATGCGTGGCAGGTCGGCCCGCTGCTGGCCGAGGACCACGACCGGGTTCGCGCGCTCGCCGAGGCCCGCGCGTACGCCGACGCGGGGGCCGCCGAGGCCGAGCAGACCATCCGCGCGCTGCTCGACGCGGTCGCGGACACGATGACCCGGCAGGGGGCCGGAGGTTTCGAGGCTCGCTCCGCTCGCACCTCAACCACCGGAGGCTCGAAACCCTTCGCCGATCGACTCGCTGACCGCATCGACGACGACCGGGACCTCCCCAGTGACGTCTCCCTGAGCCTGCGCGTCGAGGCGCCCGAGGAGCAGCTGGTCGGCGGCCAGGTGAGCGTCGTGCCCCAGGTCCACCAGGCCGATCTGGCCACCCACGTCGTCGACGTCGAGCGACTCTGGCAGGACGACGCCGCGGACGGCCACGGCTTCTCCCGCCGGGCCAGGGTCAACGCCGGACTGGCGCTGCGCCGCGCTGCGCAAGCCTGGCCGGTGCTCGACGGTCTGCTGCACCGGCCCGTGCCCGACCGGCTGCTCCTCGACGGCGACGAGCTGGCCGACCTGCTCGAGCACGGCCTCGGCGCGCTCGCCGAGATCGGCGTGGACGTCTTCTGGCCGCGGGGCCTGCGGCACGAGCTCGTGCCGCGAGGCCGCGTCGAGGTGAAGCCGCGCTCCGGCAGCAGGGAAGACCCGCTGATGACGGGTGTCTTCGGCCCCGACTCGCTGTTCGAGTTCGACTGGCGACTCGCGCTGGGCGGCGACCCGCTCACCGACGACGAGATGAAGGCGCTCGCCGAGGCCAACGGGCCCGTGATCCGGCTGCGCGACAACTGGATGGTCGTCGACCCGGCCACCGCCCGCCGGGCCCGCGAGGCGGTCCGCCGCAAGGGCAAACGCGAGCTGAAGCCGGCCGACGCGCTGCGGGCGGTCCTGACCGGCTCGTTCGAGACCGGCACCGACCCGGACGCGCCCACCGTCGAGGTCCACCCCGGCGCGACGCTGGAGAAGGTCCGCGACCGGATCGTCGACGCCGCCCAGGTCAGTCCACTCCAGCCACCCGAGGGGTTGGCGGCGACTCTGCGGGAGTACCAGCGCCACGGGCTGACCTGGCTGGCCGAGCTCACCGGCGCGGGGCTCGGCGCCTGCCTGGCCGACGACATGGGCCTGGGCAAGACGGTCACGCTGATCGCGCTGCACCTGCACCGCCGGGAGCGCAGGCTCGCCGTCGGCCCGACGCTGGTGGTCTGTCCGGCCTCGCTCCTGGGCAACTGGGAGGCCGAGATCCGCAGGTTCGCGCCCGGCGTACCGGTCCGGCGGTTCCACGGCACCCAGCGCGACCTCGCCGGCGAGCTGGGGTTCGTGCTCACGACGTACGGCACGATGCGGGCCGACCACGAGACCCTCGCCAGCATCGCCTGGGACCTCGTGGTCGCCGACGAGGCCCAGCACATCAAGAACCCCACCTCCTCGACCGCCCGCAACCTGCGGCTGATCCCGTCACGCTGCCGGGTCGCGCTGACCGGCACCCCGGTGGAGAACAACCTCACCGAGCTGTGGGCGATCCTCGACTGGGCCACCCCCGGGCTGCTCGGCTCCCGCAACGCGTTCCGGCGACGGTGGGCGGCGCCGATCGAGAGTGGCGTCGACCCCGCCGTGGCGCGACAGTTCGCCCAGCTGGTGGAGCCGTTCCTGCTGCGCCGGCGCAAGTCCGACCCGGGCATCGCGCCCGAGCTGCCACCGAAGACCGAGACCGACCAGGTGGTCGCGCTGACCCGCGAGCAGGTCGTGCTGTACGAGTCGCTGGTGCGCGAGTCGATGCGCCGGATCGAGGAGGCCGACGAGGACTCTCGGCGGGGACTCGTGCTCGCGCTGCTCACCGGCTTGAAGCAGATCTGCAACCACCCGGCCCACTACCTGCGCCAGGCCCACGGCCAGATCGCCGGCCGCTCGCAGAAGATCGACGTGCTCGACGAGCTGCTCGGCACGATCCTGGCCGAGGAGGGCTCGGTCCTGCTGTTCACCCAGTACGTCGCCATGGCCCGACTCCTCGAGCGACACCTCCAGGCAGGCGGGGTCCCGAGCCTGTTCCTGCACGGCGGCACGCCGGTACGCGCCCGGGAGGAGATGGTCGCGACCTTCCAGGCCGGCGGCGTCCCGGTGTTCCTGCTGTCGCTCAAGGCGGGCGGCACGGGGCTCAACCTCACCCGCGCCGACCACGTCGTGCACGTCGACCGCTGGTGGAACCCTGCCGTCGAGGACCAGGCCACCGACCGCGCGTACCGGATCGGCCAGACCCGACCGGTCCAGGTGCATCGGCTGGTCACCGAGGGCACCATCGAGCAGAAGATCGGCGAGCTCCTCGCCCGCAAGCGCTCGCTCGCCGAGTCCGTGCTCGGGTCCGGCGAGACGGCCCTCACCGAGCTCTCGAACGACGAGCTGCGCGACCTGGTGACGCTCCGGCGCGACCCGGTCGTCGAGCCTGTCGAGACGCCCGATGACTGACCCGATGGTGTTCCCGCGGATCGGCCGGCTCCGCGGTCCGGTGTCGCGCAGCACCACGTGGTGGGGCCGCGCCTGGGTGCGCACCTTCGAGGAGACGGTCGTGGACGCCGCCGACCTCGCCGCGGCCCGGGCGCTCGCCCGCTCGGGGCGACTCGGTGCGGTCATGGTGCTGGCCGGGATGGCCTCCGTCGCCGTCGACCGGGCCTCGCCGACGGCTGTCATCGCCCAGCTGCGGGTGAGCCAGCTCGACGACGTCGCCTGGGAGTCCTTCACCGAGGAGCTGTACCGCGAAGCCGGCTTCGTCGCCGCGCTCGAGTCCGGCGAGCTGCCGGCGGAGCTGGTCGAGCACGCCGACGAGGCCGGGGTGGAGCTGCTGCCGGGACCGGCCGACGTGGAGACGGCCTGCGAGTGCGACTCATGGGCGCAACCCTGCGCCCATGCCCTGGCGCTGCTCTACCAGCTCACCTGGCACCTCGACTCCGATCCGTACGCCCTCCTGCTGCTGCGCGGCCGCAGCCGTGAGCGGCTGCTCGATGCTGCGCCGCCTGCACCCGCGCCCGACGTCGACGACGCGGCGGCCCGGGCGGCGGCGATCCTGCGGCTCGCCGCCGGTGCGCCGAGCGGCCACGGCCTGGCGGACACCGCCGTCGCGGCGTACGACGAGGAGGTCAGCCGGCTGCTCTGAGCTCTACGCTCCAGACATGCCCCTCGCGCCGGCCCACCCGGCGGTGGTGCTCCCGCTGCGAAGGCTGGGCCTGCCGCTGACGGCGCTCGTGGTGGGTGCGATGGCGCCGGACGCTCCGGTGTACCTGCCGGTCGGGGTCGGCTACCGGACCGCACACAGCTGGCCGGGCCTGCTGGTCGCCAGCGTCGTCGGCCTGGTGCTGCTCGTGCTGTGGTCGTTCGTGGTGCGGGATGCGGTGGTCGACCTGGTGCCGGCGCTGCGCCGACGGTTGCCGCTGCGAGACCGGCCGGACGCCCGGGCGTGGTGGCTCGCGCCGGTCGCGGTCCTGGTGGGAGTCGGCACCCATCTGCTCTGGGACGCGGCGACCCATGACTGGGGGTTCCTGGTCGAGGACCTCGCCTTCCTCCGGACCGAGCACGCGTCCCTGCCGCTGTACCGCTGGCTGCAGCACGCCTCGACCGTCGTCGGGACGCTCGTCGTGGCGGCGTACGGCGTGGTCGGACTGCGGCGTCGGCCGGTCCGGCCCCGGACGGCCGAGGTGCGTCGTCCCGGCCTCTGGTGGGCACCGGTGCTGCTGGGCGGCCTCGCCGCCGGTGGGCTCGGGGTCGAGGCGGCAGTGGGCGTGGTGCTGGTCGCCCTGCTCGTGGTCTCGATCACGTGGCAGATCCACGCCCGCAGGCGGTGACCAGTCCCCCACCGATGCATGCCTACGCTGAACGCGGGCACCGCCACCGGAGGCGGACGGGAAGGGCATGCGTGATCGCAGGGAGATACTCGCTCGAGCGGGAGATCGGACGAGGCGGCACCGGTGCGGTGTGGCTCGGCCATGACGACGTCCTCGGCCGCCAGGTCGCGCTGAAGCGGATCGGGCTGCTCCCCGGGGCTGCCCAGACCGACGTCGCCCGCGCGGAGCGCGAGGCTCGGTTGAGCGCCCGCCTGCACCACCAGAACGTCGTCGCGGTCTTCGACGTGGTCGACGACCCCGAGACCCACGAGCACTGGCTGGTCATGGAGTACGTCGACGGTGTGACTCTCGGCGAGTTGGTGCGCGAGCGGGGCCGGCTCTCGCCCGACGAGGCCGCACCGCTGCTGGCCCAGGTGGCCGACGGGCTCGCGGCAGCGCACGCCGCCGGCATCACGCACCGCGACGTGAAGCCGTCGAACGTGCTGGTCGGCCGCGACGGCCTGGTCAAGCTGACCGACTTCGGCATCGCGCGGGTCGCGACCGACGTGTCCCTCACCCAGACCGGGCTGGTGACCGGGTCGCCGGCGTACCTGGCCCCGGAGGTCGCCACCGGTGGTCGCGGCAACGAGGCGTCGGACGTCTGGTCGCTGGGGGCGACCGCGTTCCACGTGCTGGCCGGGCAGCCGCCGTACGACGTGGCCGACAACCCGCTCTCCACGATGTACCGGATCGTCCACGAGGACCCTCCCCGCCTCGACGACGCCGGCTGGCTCGCCCCGCTCCTCGAGGGCACGATGGTCCGCGACCCCGAGCAGCGCTGGTCGATGCGTCAGGTCCGCGACTTCCTCGCCGGCCGTGACCGGGTTCCGGTCGCCGTCCCGGCGGTCGCCGCCGGTGCGGTCGACGCCGAGGGCACGCGGGTGCTCACCTCCGTCGCCGCGGCGCCCCAGGCCCACGACGCACCGGTCATCCCCGCACCGCCTCCGCCGACGCCGGTCGAGGCCCCGGCCCGCACCGGCGGGCGACCGCCACGCCGCCCGACCCCCGCGGTTCTCGCCGCTCTCGGCGCCGCCGCGGTCCTGCTCCTCGCCGTGATCCTGTACGCCGCCCTCCACGGCAGCTCCGGGGGCAGCGACAAGCCCCAGGCCGCCCACACGCCCTCGGCCACGTCCAAGCCGGCGGCCGTGAAGCCGACCGCCCAGGGCATGGAAGCCTTCATCCGCCAGTACGTGACCACGGTCGCCGACAACCCCGACCAGGCCTGGACGATGCTCACCCCGAAGTTCCAGAGGGAGAGCGGCGGCCTCGACCACTACCGCTCCTTCTGGGACCGCGCCACCAACGGCCAGGTCCTCGACATCACCGCCGACCCGAACACCATGGTGGTCAGCTACCACGTGCACTTCGACAACTTCGACAACGGCCCCGGCCCCACGGTCCTGGTCCTCACCTTCGAGAACGGTCACTACCTCATCGACGGCGAGCGGACCAAGGGCTTCGTGCCGGCCCAGGGCGACGACTGACCCTCGCGCGGGCTGCCGGCATCGCACGGTGCATTCGCCGGAAGGACGCGAGGCATGCGGGACAGAGCGTCAGTGGTACCGCGGTGGTACCGTAGTGTCGTGGCCATGAATCTGCGACTCACCGACGCCGAAAGTGACGCCTTGCGTGCCAAGGCCGAGCAGGAGGGACGTTCGATGCAGGAGGTCGCGCGCACGGCGATCGCCCAGTACGTCTCGGAGCGGCCGCAACGGCTGCGCGCAGCAATCGAGCGGGTGCGCACCGAGGACGCTGAGCTCCTCGACCGACTGAGCAAGTGAGCGCCGAGGACCTCGACTTCCTCACTGTCGAGGACTTGCTGGAGATCGCCGCGGGCGTGCTCGGGGCGGTACCGGTCAGGGACGCGGGCCTCTTGGCCGCCGCTGCGGCGCGCCCGCGGATCACGGTGTTCGGTGACGACGCCTACCCGACCTTCGAGGACAAGGCCGCGGCACTGTTGCACTCGCTGGTGCGCAACCACCCGCTCGTTGATGGGAACAAGCGCCTGGCTTGGTCGGCCACGCGGGTCTTCCACCTTCTCAACGGACGGGATCTCAGCTACACCGTCGACGACGCCGAGCATTTCGTGCTCGAAGCCGCCGCCGGCCGCCTCGACGTTCCAGATATCGCGGACTGGCTGCGCACCCACAGCGCAGCCGCGTCATAGCACCTGAGCCGGACGCTCGCTCATGGCGGCCGAAATGGGTGTGTGGCCGTCTGTCGGGACGTCAGACGTTCCGAGGGCTATGGCGCAGAGGGCTATGGCGCACGCTTCGTATGACCTTGTGGAGAACGCACCGATCTCGCGCTGAGCACGCACCCGCCCATCAGGGCATGACGGTTCGCGTGCGTCGCTGGTCCAGTCATCGGCAGGGTGGGAGACCGTGATGCGCCCCGCGCAGCTCGACCGGCTTGAGCAGGACGAAGTCGATGAAGAACGGTTGCTCCATGAGCTTGGCGTAGATGTCCGGGAAGCTCGCCTTCATCGCCTCCGTCGGAAGCGGTTCGACCAGCTGGTCGATGAGAAAACCCGCATCCCGGAACTCCGAGCACCAGGTGGTCAGCGGTGCGCGACGAAAGCACACGTTCCAGCCGGTGTTCCACGAGTCCTCGATGACTTCGTCGGTGAAGTAGCTGCCGCCGAGCTGGCGCCAGTCAGCGATCGGATGGACGGTTGAAATCACGAGTCGCCCGCCCGGCTTGAGCACTCGGTGGATCTCGCGAAGGGCGGGCACCGGGTCGTCGAGATGGTGGATCACGAGCGCCATGACGGCCTGGTCGATCGTGCAGTCGTCGAGCCACTCCAACGGGGAGCGCAGGTCGTGAACCCGGAGATCGGCACGACGTCCGACCCGCTGCCTGGCAAGCTCGACCAACCGCGCGCTGGCGTCGAAGCCGATCACCTCGGCACCTCGATCGGACAGCTCTGCGGCGTACAGCCCCGACCCGCAGCCCACGTCGAGAACGCGGTGACCGGCCACCTCGCCGAGCAGGCCGAGCACCGCCGGGCGGTCGTAGTGAGCGTTGTACGCACTGTGTTCGGCATGTGCGGCGAACGCGTCCGCGAAGGCGTCGTACATGCTCACCGCGTCAGGCTAACGACCTTGCGGGCCGAACCACGGGTGTCGATAACGTGCCCCGCATGCCCATCAAGCTCGAGAACGTCGGGATCGCCGTCCGCGATCTCGATGCCACGATCGCGTTCTTCACCGACCTCGGGCTGACCGTCCTCGGCCGCGACGAGATCAGCGGCGAGTGGGCCGACACCGCGGTCGGTCTGGACGGCAACCACGCCAAGATCGCCATGCTGCAGACGCCGGACGGACACGGTCGCCTCGAGCTCTTCGAGTACGTCCACCCCGAGGCGATCGAGACCGAGCCGACCCGACCGCACGAGATCGGCATGCACCGGGTGGCCTTCTCCGTCGACGACCTCGACGAGGCCCTGGAGATCGCCGCGAGGCACGGCTGCCACCCGCTGCGCGGCGTGGCGACGTACGCCGACGTGTACAAGCTCACCTACGTGCGCGGCCCCAGCGGCATCCTCGTGATGTTCGCCCAGGAGCTGAAACCGGCCTGACCGGGGCGTCAGGGCAGCTCGACGAACTCCCCGTTGCGAGGGAGCCGGCCCGCGAAGCTGATCGGGAGCGCCTCGGCGTGCTGCGGGTCCGGGCCGGTCATGGCCTGCACGTGCACGTGCGGCTCGGTGCTGTTGCCCGAGTTGCCGCACCGGCCGATCTCGTCGCCCATGCCGAGGACGTCCCCGACCTCCACGCGGACGCTGCCGTGCCTCAGGTGACACAGCGCGACGTACGCCGCTGAACTCACCTCGATGACGACGTGGTTGCCGGCCAGCGCGGCCCAGCCGCGGGCCACGCGACGCCCCTGGGTGAGGGCGTACCCGATCGAGGGCAGCCCGCGGACGGCGTCATGGTCCAGCGCCCCGTCGGCGACCGCTGCGACCACTCCGGGTGCCGGTGCGGTGATCGGCCGTCCGAAGCCGGGGAAGCGTCCGGGTGGCTCCCGACGCAGGAGCGTGGTCAGCGTGATCGGGGCTGTCCGGCCGCGCTCGTCGACCGGCACGAAGTCGATCGCGTACGCCGTCGCGAACAGCCGGGTGCCGTGGCTCGGGACCCGGTCCGCCGGGCTGTTCTGCACCAGCCATCGGCCCGTGAACGGGAAGGCCAGGTCGAGCGTCTGCGCCACGGCACCTCGGTTCCGTCGGACGACACCGTCCCCTCACCTTGGTCCGGTCGACTCAGGTCAGGCAAGCCGGCGCGCGGGCTCAGCGGTTGGCGCAGCTCGCCGGCTGGCTCATCCGCTGGGTCAGCCCGAACAGCAGCACGGCGCTCGCCAGCAGTGGGCCGGTCGTCGCTGCCCCGTAGCTGCGCAGTACGAGGGTCGCTGCCACCACCGTGAACGCGGACATCGCCGCGCACGGCGTGCACCCGAGGTCCACCCGGCGCCCGGCGACCGGCACGTACGTCGCCAGCACGGCCGCGCCCAGCGTCGCGGCCACCGCGACCAGCGCGTACCACCCGGCCGACGGGCTGCCGGCGGCCGAGGTGCCGACGACCACGAACCACGCCGCGACGATCGGGAGCAGGATCGCCGCAGCCGCCCGTCGTCGCGTCGGCCAGGCGTCGAGGATCGAACGCATCACGTCGTGTCCCTTCACCGTCCGGGGGCGTCCCATGAGTCCACGGACTCAGCCAGTATACCCCCAGGGGTATATCTACGTGGGGCTCAGCCCAGCTCGGCGGCCGCCCGGCGCAGCTCGCCCAGGGCGGTCACCGTGTAGCTGGCGAGATCGGCCTCGCGGTCCGCGTCGGTCGCCGACCACTCTGCGAAGCCGCGCTTGAAAGCGAGCACGCCCAGCTCGGCAGCCAGCTGCGCCGTCGGCTCGGGCAGTCCCCGCGCGAGGAGCGCAGAAGTCATGGCTGCGGCCAGGCCGACGATCTTCGCGGCCTGGCGCTCCTGGAGCTCGGCGTTGGCGGCGACCGCCGCCTCCAGGCGCGGAGCGAGCTCCCGGTTCATCGGACCCATGGCGCCAGACACCCGGCGGAGCCCCGACGCGACGGCGTCCAGCGCGCTCGAGCCCGGCGGAGCCTCGGTGATCCCTTCGGCGAGCAGCCCGCTGAGCGTCTCCTGGCCGGCGGCCAGGACCTCGCGCTTGTCCGGGAAGTAGCGGAAGAAGGTGCTCCGGGTGACGCCGGCCCGCTCGGCGATCTGCGCGACCGTCGTCTCGTCGTACCCCTGCTCGGTGAACAGGTCGACGGCCGCCAGCACGATCCGCTCGCGTGCCCCGGGTTCCCACCGCGCCATGGCACCATCGTAAGTGACGAGACCCGTGTCCCATCACCTGCTACGGTGATGAGACATAGGTCCCATCACTCAGGAGAACCCCATGAACGTCTTCATCACCGGTGCGACCGGCCTGATCGGCTCGGCCGTGGTGGCCGAACTGCTGGACCACGGGCACGGCGTCACCGCACTGGCGCGCTCCGACGCCTCGGCTGCTGCTCTCGTCGCTGCCGGAGCCGAGCCTGTGCGCGGCGCGCTCGCCGATCTCGACGTCCTGCGGCTCGCCGCGGACCGGTCCGACGGAGTCATCCACCTCGCCTTCGCCAACGACTTCAGCAGCGCCGAGGCGTGGTCCCACGCCGTCGAGGAGGAGGCGGCCGCGCTCGCCATGCTCGGCGAGGCGCTGATCGGCAGCGGACGGCCGCTGGTCACTTGCTCAGGTACGCCGGCGGTGCCCGGTCGGCCCTCCGTCGAGTCGGACCCCGTCCCGACCGAGGGGCCCGTCGGCGGTCGCGGACGGTCCGTCACGGCGGTCCTCGCCCTGGCCGATCGCGGCGTGCGCAGCAGCGCAGTCCGCCTGCCGCGCACCGTCCACCGGGACGGCACCGGCGGGTTCGCCGGCCTGCTGACCAACCTGGCCCGTCAGGCGGGCGCCTCGGAGTACCCGGGCGACGGCAATCAGCGGTGGCCGGCCGTGCACGCGCGCGACGCGGCCACGCTGTTCCGGCTGGCCCTGGAGAAGGCGCCGGCCGGTACGTCGTGGCACGCCGTGGCCGACGAGGGCGACGCTGTGCTGGACATCGCGACCGTCATCGGTCGACGGCTCGGCGTGCCCGTGAGGCCGGTGCCCCCGGAGACCTTCGGGATGCTCGGTCCGATCTTCGCCGCTGACCAGCCGGCCTCGAGCGCCCACACTCGCGAGGTGCTGGACTGGCAGCCGACGTACCCGAGCCTGCTGGAGGACCTGGAGAACATCGCGCCCTGACGTGCCCGGGCGTACGGCGTGCTCGTCGCTACCCGGCGAACGTCGCGAACGTCCAGTGGTTGCCGTCGGGGTCGGCGATCGTGAAGTCGCGCGAGGGGTAGTCGGTCTGGTCGACGAGCTCGTGGACCACGGGTGCGCCGAGCGCACGAGCACGAGCCATCACGGCGTCCGGGTCTGCGGTCACGACGTGCAGCGAGCTGCTGCCCGGACGGCAGGGCGTGGAGCGTTCGCCCGTGCTGGACAACAGCACCCGCCCGCCCTCCGGCCAGTCGAGCTGGGCATGGTGGATCGCATGATCGCCCTCGCCGGGGATCACGAGGTCCTCGGTGAAGCCGATCGCGAGCAGCCAGTCGCGGAGCGCCTCGGCGTCGTCGCTGACGACGCTGGCCCAGATGCTCTGTTGGCGGACTCCGCTGGTCCGGACGGTCACCGTCGCAGCGTACGCCGACCTCGCGGCGGGTCGATGCCGTCGGAACAGTCCGCGCCGGCGCGCTCCCGGCCGGACTCCCGAAGTCCCCACGCGGGGAGATCGGCGTCCGTACCATCGTCGCCATGTCCGCCCCGTCGCTCGCCCCGGCCGTGAGCTTGCGGTGACCGCGCTGCCGGAGGTCAACGACCCGGTGCTCCTGCGGGACGACGAGGAGCGCACGTTCCGCAGTCGGGTGGAGGGCCTGGAGCCCGGCGTGATCACGGTCGCCCGGCCGCTCGACCTGCCGGTCGAGCACACCGACGGCCCGGACGCCGGCTTGCTGGTCACGTGGCCGGCGCCCCGCGGGGTGGCCGTCCTCCCCACGCGCCTGATCGGTACGCACACCGAACGCGGGTTGGCCCTGTGGTCGCTGTCGATCGTCGGCGACGCCTGGGTCGAGCAGCGGCGCAACTTCGTGCGGGTCCCCGCGCACGGTGCGCTGATCCTCCGGCTGGGGGATGCCGCGCCTGACGAGGGGGTGGTGACCGGCGGACTGGTCGACCTGAGCGAGGCGGCCCTGCGCTGCGCGGTCGACGCCGCGACCGCCGAGCTGCTGCCGGAGGGTGCCGCGGTGAGTGCCGAGTTCCGGTTCGGGGACGCAGCGTTCGCGATCCCCGCACGGATCGGCTCCGGGCGGCACAGCGAGCGGCCGGACGAGCTGGTCGAGCTGTTGGTCGCGTTCGAGGACCCGGACCGGTACGGCGACGCCCTGCGCAAGCAGATCTTCGCCCAGCAGCGCCATACCCTCCGCCCCTGGGGCTGAACCCGGCTACCGGCGGGAAACCACCCGCCTGACTATGGCGTTCTCGGCCTCGACGGCGTAGGCAGGGAGGAACCGGCGGTGCCGGTCGGGGCACCGCCACTTCCTGAGAGGAGCGGGCCGTGTTCGCACGTTCCACCACGTTCCACGGAAGGCCCGAGAAGGTCGACGCGGGCATCAGGTTCTTCGAGCGCGACGCCGCGCCCCTGCTCGCCCGGACCGAGGGCTGTCGGGGTCTCTCCCTCCTCGTGGACCGCGCCACCGGGCAGTGCATCGCCACCAGCTCCTGGGAGAGCGAGGAGGTCATGCTCGCCAGCGGCGAGCCGCTGCACCAGATCCGCGAGCGCGGGCGCGACATCCTCGGTGGCTCGATGCAGATCGACAGCTGGGAGGTCGCGGTCATGCACCGCAGCAACCACGGCCAGTGCTGCCGGGCCAGCTGGCTCGAGGGCGCTGTCGAGTCGATGGCGGAGACGTTCCGCACCGCGATCCTCCCGCAGCTGGAGCAGACGCCCGGCTTCTGCAGCGCGAGTCTGCTGGTGAACCGGATGTCCGGTGTCGGCTGCGCGACCACCTGCTGGGAGAGCCACGCCGCCATGGAGGCCAGTCGTCCGGCCGCCGACGACCTGCGTGGTCGCGCGGCGGCCGACGCCGGCGGGTCGATCCTCGACGTGCACGAGTTCGAGCTCGCCTACGCGCACCTGCACGTGCCCGAGATGGCCTGAGAGCTCAGGGACGGAGGCCGGTGGCGAGCTCGTCCATCGCCTGGTCGAGGCTCACCGCCGGCCTCCAGCCCCAGGCACGGGCGCGCCCCGCGAGGATCTGCCCGGTCCAGGCGGGCTCGTCGTCCCAGACCGGCTCGACACCGAGGGTCTTGGCCACCGTCTCGACGTAGTCCCGCACGGTGGCCGGCCCCGAGGCTGCGTTGACCGGCGTGCAACCGCCGTCGACCGGACCGACGCCCGCGTCGCTGGCTGTCGCGATCCGACCGGACGCGAGGTCGGCGATCAGCGCGGCCAGGTCATCGACGTGCACCCACGCGAACGTCTGGTCAGGTACGGCGTGGCGCTCGGCCTCGTCGTCGCGGATCGACGCCGGTCGCAGGGTGTTCCACACCGAGCTCTCGCCCGGGCCCAGGATCGCCGGCGGCCGGACCAGCACGCGCGTGATCCCGTCCACCTCAGCCAGGGCCCGGTCGGTGTCGCGCTTGGTGACCGCGTAGGTGTTCGCGTCGTCGCCGACCAGCGCCGACGACTCGTCGACGTCGCCCACGCCGGGTGAGCGGTCGTACACCGCGGCCGTCGACACGTGGACCAGCCGCGCAACGCCGGCGTCACGGGCGGCCCGGGCGATCACCGGCGTGCCCTCCACCCCGACCCGTCGCTGCTCCTCCCGACCGAGCGCCATCGGGTGCACCGTCGTCACGACCGCGCTCGCACCCGCCACGACGGCCGCGGCGAAGTCGGGCTCGTCGAACTCGCCGACGCGCTCCTCCACGCCAGGGAGGTCCGGTGCGGTGCCGGGACGGCGTACGACGGCGCGCACGGTCGCGCCGCGGTCCACCAGGGCGCGGCACACGTGGCTGCCGACGAAGCCGTTCGCTCCGGTCACGACGACGACGGGTGACGAGGTCCGAGACTCACTCATCGGGCCATCGTGGCACCCGCGCCAAGCCCGGCCTCCCCCGCCGAGGTGTGCGCGGGTGGGAGGATGCCCGCGTGACGATCATCGCCGCCGCGGACGGCTCCGCGCTCGGGAACCCCGGCCCGGCCGGGTGGGGCTGGTACGTCGACGACGACTGCTGGGCCGCCGGCGGTTGGGCACACGGCACCAACAACATGGCCGAGCTGACCGCGGTCCTCGACGTGCTGCAGCAGACCGCGCATCTCGACGAGGACCTGCTGCTCTACTGCGACAGCACCTACGTGATCAACTCGGTCACCAAGTGGATGGCCGGCTGGAAGCGCCGCGGCTGGCGCAAGGGCGACGGCAAGCCGGTCCTCAACGTGGACATCATGAAGGCTCTCGACCTGGCCATGGTGGGCCGCCGCGTCCGCTTCGAGTGGGTCAAGGGCCACTCCGGTCACGTGCTCAACGAGGCCGCTGACCGCCTCGCCAACGCGGCCGCGGCCGCGTGGAAGGCCGGTGGCCCGCCGGAGCCGGGCCCCGGGTTCGCGGGAGCGGTGGTCCGCCCGGTCGAGCCGGCGGGCGTGGTGGTGCGGCCGGCGTACGACGACGCCGACCTGTTCTCGATGCTGGAGTCCTGAGGACCGGTCAGCCCCTGGCTTCACGGGCGAGCCGGCGGGCCTGCCGCAACGGCTCCGGCGTACGCCGTACCGCTGACTCGAGCACCACGGCGATCGCCGTCTCCAGGTCGACCTGCCAGCCCGGGTGGACGACCAGTGGACGCGTGCCCGGGCGGGTGCGCAGCCAGCACCCGACCACCTGGTCGCCGATCCGGACCGGCCTGGCGGCACCGCGCTCGTCGCCCGGCCAGTCTCCGCGCCCGACCAGCGGTCGGTGGGTGACGCCGACGGTGGGCAGGTCGAGCACCTGCCCGAGGTGCAGGGCGAGGCCGGCGCCTCGCGGATGGTCGCGCGCGGTGGCGTCGAGGAGCAGCACGTCCGGCCGCCGCCGGAGCCCCCGGACGGCGGCCTCCATGACCGGGCCCATGCGCAGCGCCAGCAGCCCGGGCCGGTACGACGACGCCGTGGACCCCTGCTCGACGCGACTCTCGACCACTCGGCCGTCCCGCAGTACCACGGCCGCGGACCAGGCCGGGTCGCCGGCCGCACCCGGGCCGGTCAGGCCGCGCGTGAAGCAGACCCAGCACCCGCCGACCTCCGGGGATCCACTCGGCCGCCACGGCTCGGTGGTCATCGCGGCGACATCCTCCTGAGCCGCGATCAGGCTCTGCGCGTCGGTGGGCCACACGGACTCCATGGTGCGCCCGCATGCCGACGCTCAGGGCAGCAGCGCGCGCAGGGCCATCTCGCTGAGGATCTCCCGCATCTCGGCGTCGGAGACCACGGCGCTGTGCGGGGTGGAGTTGATCAGGCCGAAGCCGGCGTGCACCCGGGCCCGCGCCTGCTCGCGCCGGAGGCCCGGGTGCAGGGCGCGCAGCACCTTGACCCAGACCTCGACGTAGGCGAGCTGGGTGGTGCGGACCTTCTCGCGCGCCTCGAGGGGCAGCGCGGACCAGTCACGGTCCTGGACCACGATCAGCGACTTGTGGGTGAGCGCGAAGCTGACGTGCCAGTCGATCAGTGACGCCAGTGCCGCCTTGTCGTCGCCGGCCTCCTCGACGCGGCGCGTGCCCTCGGCGAGCAGCTCCTCACTGATCGAGACCAGCATCTCCGACAGGATCGCCTGCTTGCTGCGGAAGTGCTTGTAGATCGCCGGACCGGAGAAGCCGCAGGCGGCCCCGAGGTCGGCGATCGAGACGCCGTGGAACCCGCGCTCGGCGAACAGGTCGGCGGCGATCTCCAGGATCTGATCGCGGCGGCTGGTCGCGGACGTCGGCACGGCCCCAGCGTAAGGGGGCGGTGTCACCAGCAGGTCGCCAGGTTTCGAGGCTCGCTGGCGCTCCCACCTCAACCACCGGTGGTTGAGGTGCGGTTGCGCAGCAACCGCCTCGAAACCTGGCGTCTGCGACTCGACAGGTCAGCGCGACCAGGTGACCTCGAAGGTCACGTTGTCGCCGTGCTGCTGGGTCCAGAACGTCCGCCACGCCGACGAGTGCACGTCGGGCACCTTCGCGCCGAGGATCCCGGCCGGGCTCGGGTCGCCGTCGGAGACGTGGATGCCGGTGATCTCGTTGTCGCCGTCGTTGTACGACGGTCCGCTCGTGGCGTCGAACGTCGCGGAGGCGTCACGCCCCTCGGCCAGCCAGCGGACCGCTCGGGGTGCCTTGCCGCGACCGTGCTCGTCGCTGCTCAGGTCGTACAGGTAGCCCGAGTCCAGGGCGTTGCGCTGCGCGTGCAGGCTGTCGCCGGCGTCCTCGACGACCAGGAGCTGGTCGCGCCCGGCGAAGGCGATGTTGTCGAAGCCGGAGTGCGCGGCGTCGCCGTTCGCGACCAGGCTGATCGCGCCGGTCTTCGCGCTCGGCGAGGACTGGCTGATCTTGAACACGCCCCCGAACCGACCCGGCAGGGTGCTGCTCAGCGAGGTGTCCCCGGTCTCGGTGAAGTAGAACTCCCGGAAGCCCGTCCCGGGCCGGAAGACGCCGTTCTCCGGTCGCTTCAGCGGCGTCGCGTCCGCCGCCTTGGCCGAAGCGGTCGCGTCGAAGGCACCGGTCCCCGAGTGCACGTCGACCCACTGGGTCCGGAACGAGCTGCCGAACGTGTGCAGGTCGGAGATGAACGAGTCGGACGGGTTCGCCTGCAGCTGGGCGGCCGTGGCCGGCGTACCGTCGGAGCGCTGGATCTGCAGGGCCTGCAGGGTGCCACCGGCGGTCAGGTCTGCCTTGTTGGTGGGCACGAAGCGGTAGACGTAGCTGTTCGGGACCTTGCCGGCGCTCGCACCCGCGCCGCCGATGTCCTCGACCAGCCAGACGTTGCCGTCCTGGTCGTTCTGGATGCCCTCGTAACCACCGGCGCCGAGCGCGTCGAGGCGCTTGGCCTTGCCGTCGACGGGGTTGCCGTTGCCGTCGAGGGTGACCGCGAAGACCCCGCCCTTGGGAGCTTTGGCCTCTGCGGTGAGCAGCAGCTGGTGGGTGAACGGGTCCCAGGTGATGCCGTCGATCGTGGGGTAGGCGTTGCCGTCGACGTCCTGGTCGCTGATCAGCGTGACCCGCTTGGCCGGGTCGGTCTCGTCGAGGTTGATCCGCGTCACGTATCCGCGGGGGCCGCCCTCGTGGCCCTGGTACAGGTAGTGCTTGCCGCCGAAGGTCAGGTAGACGTTCTTGTCCGGCTCGGTCTTGTTCGCCTCATTGGTGGCCTGCGTCAGCGGCCCGCCGTTGGAGGTGTTGTAGCCGTAGTGGGTGACGCCGTTCGGGGCGTCGGGGTTGGTGAGCGTCATGCTCCCCCAGGCGACGGGAGCCTGGTGCGCGCTCGGGGTGAGCACGTTGCTCTGCACGCCGAAACGGGCGTTGGCGTCCGGGACGCCGAGGACGTGGAAGCCGCCGTGCGCGTCGGCCGCTCCGGCCGCGAGCAGGCACGCTGCACCGGCTGCTGCACCGAGCAGTCCGAGCCGGGCGAGGGTGGAGTTCTTCATCAAGGGCCTTCTTCTCTCTCGGGTACCAGCCCCGTGTCGGGGCTGCCGAGCCGAGCGTCTGGGCATCTGGCTACCGGGGGTCGCAGTGCAGGCGAAGTCGCGGTGAACGTTCGGTGTCGGTCGGCAGGAGGCCGCGGTACCGGCGTACCTGAGCGCAGGCAGTTCGCGCCGGAATCTCCCCGCTTCTCGCGCTAGGTGACCGCCCATGACCGCGAACTGCCTGCGTTCGTGCCCGGGTGCCGGTTGTGGACGGAGCCGACGGGCACCGGCGTCGCCCGGCGACCATGAACCGCATGCAGGTGAGGGACGTGCTCGAACGGCTCGGCGGGACAGCGGAGCGGACCGTCGTGCTGCGGTTCTGCTCGCGACGGGCCCTCGCGGCCGCGGTCGCGGACGGATCGGTCGTACGCATGGGCCGTTCTCGCCTCGCCCTGCCCACCGCCGACGAGGCACGGATGGCCGCGGCCCGGACCGGCGGGGTCGTCTCGCACCTGAGCGCAGCGCTCGTCCATGGGTGGAAGGTCAAGGTGCCTCCGGCGGTTCCGCACCTGACCGTGCGGCGCACGCGCAGCAGGGTGGACGCGCGCGACGTCGTACTCCACTGGGGCCAAGTCAGCGAGGCCGAGCTCGATGCCGGCGTGACGGACCCTCTCCGCACGGTGGTCGATTGCGCACGGTCCCTGGCCTTCGACGAGGCCCTCGCGGTCACTGACTCCGCGCTCCGGTCGGCCATGGTGACTCGGCAAGATCTGCTCACGGCGGTCGAATCCGCGCCGCGCGTCGGGCGCTCGGTGGCCTTCCGCGTGGCGCGGCAGGCGAGCGCCAAGGCGGCCAACCCGTTCGAGTCGGTCCTCCGTGCGATCGCGCTCGGCGTACCCGGCCTCCGTCCCGAACCGCAGGGTGAGGTCGAGGGTGTCGGCCATGCCGACCTCGTCGATGCCCGACTCCGCATCGCGGTCGAGGGCGAGTCCTTCGAGTTCCATGCGCTGCCCGAGGCATTCCGGTACGACGTGCGGCGCTACACCGCGATGACGCGACGGGGCTGGCTCGTGGCGCGCTTCGTCTGGGAGGACGCGATGCAGCGACCGGGATACGTCGCCGCAGCACTCGCCGACCTGGTGTCGCTGCAGGCGGACCGGCGTACCTGAGCGCAGGCAGTACGCGCCGGAATCCGCCGCCTCTCGCGTTAGGTGACCACCCATGACCGCGAACTGCCTGCACTCGTGCACGGGTGGCGGTGCCGGCGCACCTCCTCTACGCTTGGTTAGCGATCGTTAACCATGGGAAGGTGGCCGGGTGGCAACCGAGATGCGTGAGCTCGTCGACCAGCTGCGCGAGCGTCTGGCCGTCGTGCGGCAGGGTGGTTCGGAGAGCGCGCGGCGCAAGCACACCGACCGCGGCAAGCTGCTCGTCCGCGACCGGATCGACGCGCTGCTCGACCCCGGCAGCCCGTTCCTCGAGCTCAGCCCGCTGGCGGCGTACGGGATGTACGGCGCGACCGAGGACGACGTCAATGCCGTGCCGAGTGCGAGCATCGTCACCGGCATCGGCCGGGTCGCCGGCCGCGAGTGCGTGATCGTCGCGAACGACGCGACCGTCAAGGGCGGCACGTACTACCCGATCACGGTCAAGAAGCACCTGCGCGCGCAGGAGGTCGCTCGGCAGAACAAGCTGCCCTGCATCTACCTCGTCGACTCCGGAGGCGCGTTCCTGCCGATGCAGGACGAGGTGTTCCCCGACAAGGAGCACTTCGGCCGGATCTTCTTCAACCAGGCGAATCTCTCGGCCGAGGGCATCCCTCAGATCGCGGCCGTGATGGGCTCCTGCACCGCCGGTGGCGCCTACGTGCCGGCGATGTCGGACGAGACCGTGATCGTCAAGGAGCAGGGCACGATCTTCCTCGGCGGCCCGCCGCTGGTGAAGGCCGCGACCGGCGAGGTGGTCACCGCCGAAGAGCTCGGCGGAGGTGACGTGCACGCCCGGCAGTCCGGTGTCGTGGACCACCTGGCCGACGACGACGCGCACGCGCTGGCGATCGTGCGGTCGATCGTGGAGACGCTGCCGGCTGGGGTTTCGACAGGCTCAACCACCGGCGAGCCGATCGAGGAGCCGCACGAGCCGGCCGAGTCCCTCTACGACGTGGTGCCGGCCGACACCCGCACGCCGTACGACGTGCGCGAGGTGATCCGCCGGATCGTCGACGGCAGCAGGTTCCACGAGTTCAAGCGGCTCTACGGCGAGACGCTGGTCACCGGGTTCGCGAAGATCTGGGGCCACCCGGTCGGCATCGTCGCCAACAACGGGATCCTGTTCTCCGAGTCGGCGCTGAAGGGTGCGCACTTCATCGAGCTGTGCAACCAGCGCAGGACGCCGATCGTGTTCCTGCAGAACATCTCCGGCTTCATGGTGGGCCGCGAGTACGAGAACAACGGCATCGCCCGCGACGGCGCCAAGCTCGTCACCGCGGTGGCGTGCTCGGTGGTGCCCAAGTTCACCGTGGTGATCGGCGGGTCGTTCGGCGCCGGGAACTACGGCATGTGCGGGCGCGCCTACGACCCGCGGTTCCTCTGGATGTGGCCCAATGCGCGGATCTCCGTGATGGGTGGGGAGCAGGCCGCGTCCGTGCTGGCCACGGTCCGTCGCGACGGCATCGAGCGACGCGGGGAGAGCTGGAGCGCCGAGGACGAGGAGGCCTTCAAGGCTCCGATCCGCGACCAGTACGAGCACCAGGGCTCGCCGTACTACTCGACAGCGAGGCTCTGGGACGACGGCATCATCGACCCGGCCGACACGCGTCGGGTGCTCGGCATGGGGCTGGCGGTCGCGGCGAACGCACCCATTCCGGAGCCCTCCTACGGCATCTTCAGGATGTAGTGATGATCCAGACCCTCCTCATTGCCAACCGTGGCGAGATCGCGCTGCGCATCATCCGCACCGCGCGCCGGATGGGCATCCGCACGGTCGCGATCTGCACCGACCTCGACGTCTCGGCGCCGCACGTGCGGGCCGCGGACCAGGCGGTCACGGTCGCGTCGTACCTCGACATCGCGGCCGTGGTGGACGCGGCCCGGGTCAGCGGCGCGACCGCGATCCACCCCGGCTACGGCTTCCTGTCCGAGCGTGCGGAGTTCGCCCGCGCCGTCGAGGAGGCCGGCCTCAAGCTCGTCGGCCCGTCCTCGGACGTGATGGAGCAGATGGGCCGCAAGGACGCCGCGCGCAAGCTCGCCGTCGCGGCCGGGGTGCCGGTGGTCCCGTCGTACGACGTCGACGAGGACCCGGCCACCATGGAGTTCCCCGTCCTGGTCAAGGCCGCCGCAGGCGGGGGCGGCAAGGGCATGCGGATCGTCCGCTCGGCGGAGGAGTACGCCGGTGCACTCGAGGCGGCGCGCCGCGAGTCGCTGACCGCGTTCGGCGACGACACCCTCCTCGTCGAGAAGTACGTCGAGTCCGGCCGGCACATCGAGGTGCAGGTCATGGCCGATGCGCACGGTCACGTCCTCCACCTCTTCGAGCGCGACTGCACGACCCAGCGGCGCCACCAGAAGGTCCTCGAGGAGTCGCCCGCGCCGACGATCAGCGAGGAGATCCGGCAGCGGGTGACGTCCTCCGCGGCCGCGATGGCGGCCCACGTCGGCTACGAGAACGCCGGCACCGTGGAGTTCCTGCTCGACAACGCGACTGGCGAGACCTACTTCCTGGAGATGAACACCCGGCTGCAGGTCGAGCACCCGGTCACCGAGCTGGCTGTGTCGATCAAGGGGGGCGGCCTGGACCTGGTCGAGCTCCAGCTGCGCGTCGCAACCGGCGAGCCGCTGTCGATCACGCAGGACGACGTCACGCTGCACGGCCATGCGATCGAGGCCCGCGTGTACGCCGAGGACCCGTACGCCGGCTTCCTCCCGCAGGCCGGCACCACCACGATCGTGCGATGGCCGGCGGCCGGTGGTGGCTCGGTCACGACCCGGGTCGACGCGGCGCTCGAGAGCGGTCAGGTCGTCAGCACGTCGTACGACCCGATGCTGGGCAAGGTGATCGTGCACGGCCCCGACCGCGAGGCCGCCCGTCGCGGTCTGGTCGCGGCCCTGGACCGCACCGCGATCCTCGGACTCGCCACGAACACCGGGTTCCTCAGGGTGCTGGCCGCGAGCGACGAGTTCCGCGACGCGACCATCGACACGGCCTGGCTGGACACGGCGGAGGTGGCCGAGCCGGGAGTGGACGTCGCCCGCCTGATCGCGGCCTGGACCGACGTCGCCGTCCGGGCCATGACCAGCGGGCCGGCGCACCCGTTCGCGGCCGACGGCTGGCGCCTGGGTGCCGCACCGGCTCCGGAGCTGGTGGCGCTCGACCAGGTTCTGGCCGTACGCCGCACCGAGGGCACCGTGCGCGACGCCGACGGCGACCACTCCGTGCGCCAGCTGCTCGCCGAGCAGCACACCGTCGTGCTGGACATCGACGGCACCCGGCACTGGGCGGTCGTCAACGCCGACGACCGGCAGGTCGAGGTCGTCCACGAGGGACAGCGCCACGTCTTCGAGCGGCCCGACGTGTTCGGCGACCACGCCTCCGCTGCCGGTGACGGCACACTGCTCGCGCCGATGCCGGGCACCGTGCTGACCATCGACGTCACCGAGGGCGACCGGGTCGTCGAGGGCCAGCGGCTCGGCGTACTGGAGGCGATGAAGATGGAGCTCGCCCTGAAGGCGCCCTTCGACGGCACCGTCACCGCGGTCGGTGCCGCGACCGGTGACCAGGTTCAGCTCAAGCAGGTGCTGTTCGAGGTCGAGGCCACCGCATGACCCCCGCGGAGGACACCAACCGGCGGATGCTGCGGGCGCGGGACGCCATGGACCGCGACTTCGCCGGACCCCTGGACGTGCGCGCGCTCGCGAGGATCGCGCACGTGTCCCCGGCGCACTTCAGCCGGACGTTCCGGCGCACGTTCGGCGAGACGCCACACCGCTACCTGCAGCGTCGACGGATCGAACGGGCGATGGCCCTGCTGCGCTCGACGAGCGACCCGGTCGTCGAGGTCGCGATCGCCGTCGGCTTCAACAGCCACGGCACGTTCAGCCGCACCTTCCGCGACGTGGTCGGCGTCTCGCCGAGCGCCTACCGCCGCGGTCGGTCACCACAGCACGTCCCGGTCTGCTTCCAGAAGGACTGGCTGCGTCCCCGCGGAGGGAAACCGAGCAGTTTCGGAGCAGCGCTCGCGGCGGCGGGCGCCTAGCGTGAACGACATGTTGTCATCGATCAGCATCCACGCAGTCAATGTTCTCGACCAGGACGAGGCCCTCGAGTTCTACGTGGGCAAGCTCGGCTTCGAGGTCACCAACGACGTCGACATGGGCTTCATGCGCTGGCTCACGGTCGCGCTGCCCAGCGATCCCGACCGGCACATCCTGCTCGAGGTGCCCGGGCCGCCGGCGCTCAGCGAGGAGACCGCGGCCCAGGTCCGTGAGCTGCTCACCAAGGGAGCGCTCGGTGTCGCCTTCGTGGCCACGACCGACGACTGCCGGGCGACGTACGACACGCTCCGCGCGCGGGGCGTGGAGTTCACCCAGGAGCCGGTCGAGCAGCCGTACGGCGTCGACTGCGCGCTCCGCGACCCGTTCGGCAACCACATCCGGATCACCCAACCCGTCGCGGGCCCGGTCGAGATCACCGACGCCGACCGGGAGCGCTGGCGAGGAGGGGCGGAGATCAACCAGTGAGGCAGGTATGAGCGAACGCGACGTCACGATCTACGAGGTCGGCCCGCGTGACGGGCTGCAGAACGAGTCCGCGATCGTGCCGCTCGAGGCGAAGGTGGAGTTCATCCAGCGGTTGGTCGCCGCGGGCCTCCCGGTCGTCGAGGCGACCAGCTTCGTGCACCCGAAGTGGGTGCCGCAGCTGGCGGACGCCGCCGAGCTCATGGAACGGCTCGGAGCCGACGGCCGGCGGCACCCGGTGCTGGTGCCCAACGAGCGCGGCCTCGACCGGGCGCTGGAGCTGGGGTGCGAGCACATCGCGATCTTCGGCAGCGCCACTGAGACCTTCGCTCAGCGCAACCTCAACCGCAGCCTGGACGAGCAGTTCGCCATGTTCGAGCCCACGGTGACACGCGCTCGCGACGCCGGGCTGGACGTGCGCGCCTACGTGAGCATGTGCTGGGGCGACCCTTGGGAGGGCGCGGTCCCGGTGGACCAGGTCGTCTCCGTGGGCAAGCGGCTGTTCGACCTGGGCGCCAGCCAGCTCTCGCTCGGCGACACCATCGGCGTCGGCACCGCCGGGGCGGTCGGCACGCTGCTCGACGCGTTCAACGCCGCAGGGCTGCCGGACGACGTGCTCGCGGTGCACTTCCACGACACCTACGGCCAGGCACTCGCCAACGCGTACGCCGCGTGGCAGCACGGCGTACGCACCTTCGACGCCAGTGCCGGCGGCCTCGGCGGCTGCCCGTACGCCGACAGCGCGACCGGCAACCTGGCCACCGAGGACCTGGTCTGGATGTTCCGCGGGCTCGGCGTCGAGACCGGGGTCGACCTGGACGCGTTGGTCGCGACCAGCCTCTGGATGGCGAGCGTGCTCGGACGCCCGAGCCCGTCCAAGGTCGTGGCCGCGCTCGGCTGAGGACCCGTCGCGCTCAACGCGAGGCGTGCGCGGTTTTGCGCTGGTCGGGATCTGGGTACGGACCTCTGTCCGCACACGAGCCAGAAGGACCCAGTACCCGAGACAGCCCCATGAAGAGCCGCGCGACGGGGGGAGCCCGGCGAACCGACCCGACCCGCACCCTGGAGGGAGTGTGGGCCGAGCTGAACCAGCTCCTGCTCGAGGAGACCGAGCTGGACGGGTTCCTGCGCGGGTTCGCAGACCTCGTGGCGTCAGTGGTTTCGGGCCTCCACTGCGTCGTGAGCGTCCGCAGTGACGACGGGCCCCCTCACGTCGCAGCCTCCGCCATCGGTGCGGTCCCCGGGCAGCGGACACCTCAGCCTCCCTCTGCACCCGACCGCGCCCCGCCGGGGGGCTCATTCGGGGGCGTGGCAATCCCGCTGACGGCCGGTGGTGTGGACCTCGGGATCGTGAGAGTGCTGGCCGCCCCGCCCCGGGCGTTCCGCCCGGCCGAGATCGAGCGCGTGCAGCACGTGGTCCGGCTGGCCGGCCCTGCCGTCATGCTGGTGCTTCGTCAGTGCGCGCACCTCGAGCTCGACGAGCAGCTCCAGGAGGCCGTCGTCGCTCGGGCGGTCATCGACCAGGCCCTGGGCGTCCTGATGCATGCGCGGAGAATCAGCTCCCGGGAGGCGTTCGAGGAGCTGCGGCAGGCTTCCCAGGCCACCAACCGCAAGGTCAGCGAGATCGCCGCCGACGTCATCGAAACCCTCACCGGTCACCCGCCCGAGCCACCCCGACCGCTGGCCCCCCGGCGGGTGGCGGTGCGGCCGCACCCCACCTCGGACTGACCCGTCTGCGCTAGGGACGCCGACCGGGGACGCGATGCTGGGACTGCCGTCGCGAAGCCGCCCGGCGGACTTCCTGCTGGACGTGGAAGAGCCGATTCCTGGACGGATGGTTGAACTCCAGCGGCGCGGTCCGGTCGTAGATCGACCGGCAGGGCTCCTCCGGCGCCGCCTGGCAGGTCGGACAGCCGACCGCCCAGGCGAGCTCCTCGATCCAGCTGGGCATCGCCGGCTCCTTCCCGGGGCACACCGGTCGGGGTCGAGGTGCGCCACTCCCGGGAGCAAGGAGGACCGAGATGCGTCCCTGATACCGGGTACGTCTGGACGGGACGAAGCGAGCCCGGTTAGTGTCGGAATGCGGGGGATCGCCCGGCCTTCGTCGGGCACGCCGACCAGGAAGCGCCCCACCCGATGAGCCACGTGCCGCGCCCGCAGCCACGCAACCCTCCCGACACCTCGAGGTCGACCTCGAGCCTCGAGGACTTCCTCCACGAGCTGACCACGGTGGCTGCGGACGTCGTGGCGGGGGCGCACTGCAGCGTCACGCTGGAGCACGGCGCGCAGGCGATCACCGTGGCGGCGACGGACGCCGTGGCCGCCGCGCTGGACCAGGTGCAGGCCCTGCACGACGACGGACCAGCTCTCGCCGCGATGCGTGCCGGCACCCGGCTGGACGTCGGCGTGCTGGACGGGCAGGGCCGGTGGCTCGAGGTCGGCAGCTACGCGGCGGCCCTCGGCGTCAGCGGCGGCGTGTTCCTCCCGTTCGTCGTCGACGGTGACCCCGTCGGCGTCCTGAGCGTGTACCTGCGCGAAGGTGGCGAGCTGCCCGAGACCCAGGTTCGGCACGCGCAGCTGATCGCAGAGGAGGCAGCCGCAGGCCTCTCGGCGACGCTTCGCCGGTTCGGCACGATCCCAGACGACCAGCTCCTGCGCGCGCTCACGACACGTCGGCTGATCGACCAGGCGCTCGGCGTCCTCATGCACGCGGGCCAGATGAGCTCGCGCGCCGCGGTCGGCACGCTCCTCGACCTCGCTCGTACGTCGCGCCGCTCGCCGGGCGAGGTGGCGGCCGAGGTGGTTCGCAACGCCGCCGACGGGCAGGCGTGACCGAGCTCACCTGACGCATCTCGCGGCGGCATCTGGGCACCTCCTGACCATGGAGAGCCCCGTCGTCGTACCCGTGGAAGCCGACGAGCCCGTGTCCTTGTGGGCCGCGCCGCGGATGGTGGTCGTCACCCAGTTCATCGCCGGAGTGGTGTTCCTGGTGATGGCGCTGGTCAACCTGCTCGGCGACCATCCGAGCGGCTGGCAGCGGTTCATCGGCGTGGTCGCC
>DATAKN010000025.1:0-19495 GCA_036261595.1 Marmoricola sp. | reverse complement strand
GACCTCTCGACCGGCGACGACATCCACACCACCCGCGAGTGGATCGTGCGCAACTCGCCCGTCCCGATCGGCACCGTCCCGATCTACCAGGCCCTCGAGAAGGTCGCCGGCGAAGCACACCGGCTGACGTGGGAAGTGTTCCGCGACACCGTCATCGAGCAGTGCGAGCAAGGCGTCGACTACATGACGATTCATGCCGGCGTGCTGCTGCGCTACGTGCCCATGACCGCCCGGCGGATCACCGGGATCGTCAGCCGCGGGGGCTCGATCATGGCGGGGTGGTGCCTGGCCCACCACCAGGAGAACTTCCTCTACACCCACTTCGACGAGCTCTGCGAGATCTTCGCCCGGTACGACGTGGCGTTCAGCCTCGGCGACGGGCTGCGGCCCGGCTCGGTCGCCGACGCCAACGACGAGGCCCAGCTCTCCGAGCTCCGGACGCTCGCCGAGCTCACGACTCGCGCCTGGGAGCACGACGTGCAGGTGATGGTCGAGGGTCCGGGTCACGTGCCGCTGAACCTCGTGGAGGAGAACGTCGTGCTCCAGCAGGACTGGTGCCACGGCGCGCCGTTCTACACGCTCGGCCCGCTGGCCACCGACATCGCGCCCGGCTACGACCACATCACCAGTGCGATCGGCGCGGCGACGATCGCCATGCACGGCACCGCGATGCTCTGCTACGTCACGCCCAAGGAGCACCTCGGCCTGCCCAACCGCGACGACGTCCGGACCGGTGTGGTCACCTACAAGCTCGCCGCGCACGCTGCCGACGTCGCCAAGGGTCACCCGGGCGCGCGTGCCTGGGACGATGAGCTCAGCAAGGCGCGCTTCGAGTTCCGGTGGCGCGACCAGTTCGCGCTGGCGCTCGACCCGCAGACCGCGGAGTCGTACCACGACGAGACGCTGCCCGCGGAGAGCGCGAAGACGGCGCACTTCTGCTCGATGTGCGGCCCGAAGTTCTGCTCGATGCGGATCTCCCAGGACGTCCGCGACCGGTTCGGCACGACGATGGACCCGGAGGCCGGCATGCGGGAGAAGTCCGCGGAGTTCCTCGAGCTGGGCGGCTCGGTCTACGTGGACCGGTGATCGCAGGCCTACGCTGGCCGGCATGAGCGAGCTCGAGCCGACGAGGATGCGGGTCTCCGACGCCGACCGGGAGAAGGTCGCGGAGATCCTGCGCGAGGCGGCGGGGGACGGCCGGATCGACCTCACCGAGCTCGACGAGCGGCTCGAGGCGACGTACGCCGCGAAGACGTACGGCGACCTCGCGCCGATCACCCACGACCTCGCGCCGGTGCGCGCACCGGCGTCGGCGGTCGAGCCGGCGGCCACCACCCAGGGCCGGGCAGTCGCGATCATGGGCGGTGTCGAGCGTCGCGGTGACTGGCTCGTGCCCGAGCGGTTCGCGGTGCTGTGCGTGATGGGTGGTGCCGAGCTCGACCTGCGCGAGGCCCGGTTCGCCGCGCCGGAGGTCACGCTCACGATCAACGCGTTCATGGGCGGGGCGAACATCGTGGTCAACCCGTCGACCCGCGTGGTGGTCGACGGGCTCGGCATCATGGGCGGCTACTCCGGCCCGCCGTCGGACCGCGACGCCCGCCTCACCGCCGACTCGCCCGTCGTGCGCGTCCGGGGCGTCGCGATCATGGGCGGTGTCAGCGTCGTGCGGAAGGCGATGCCCGGCGACGACACCACCCCTGGTTGGCGCTTCCGCCACTGACTGACGCGCGCTCGTACCTTGCGCGGACCGGGCTCGGCGTCAGGCGCGGTCGGCGGTGCGGCGGATCGCGTCGCGGAAGGTCGAGAACAGCTCGGGTGGCAGGTCGTGACCCATGCCCGGCACCAGCAGCAGCTCGGCGCCGGGGATCGCCTGGGCCGTCGAGCGGCCACCGGACACGTGCACCATCCGGTCCTGCATGCCGTGGATCACGGTGGCCGGGATGCGCAGCGACCGCAGGGCCCGGGCCCGGTTGGGCTGGGTGAGCACCGCCATCATGTGGCGCATCACGCCCGCCGGGTTGAGGCCGCGGTCCCACGTCTCGCGGGCCCGCGCGCGGGCGGCCTCCTCCGGTTCGAGGTATGCCGGTGAGCCGATCGCGGCGGCGCCCTTCACCGAGGCCTCGACGTACTCCTCGAGGCTGCTGCCGCGGCGGCCGAGCATCATCGGGATCAAGCGGGGGTCCAGCCAGCCGACGGTCCGGCGCCCGGTCGTCGACATGATCGAGACCAGGCTCCGGACCCGCGCCTGGTCCAGGATCGCCATGGTCTGCACGATCATCCCGCCCATCGACACGCCCACGACGTGCGCGGACTCGATGCCGAGGTGGTCGAGCAGACCGAAGCCGTCGCGCGCCAGGTCCGCCAACGAGTACGGCGCCCGCACCGGCCGGCCGAGGAAGGCCTGGACCAGCATCCCGCGGGTCACGCGGCCGGACCCGCGGCTGGACCTGCCCGTGTCGCGGTTGTCGTAGCGGATCACGAAGAACCCGCTCTCCGCGAGCAGTCGGCAGAACGCAGCGTCCCACCAGGTCATCGGCCCGCCCAGTCCCATCACCAGCAGCAGCGGTTCGTGGTCGGGGTTCCCGAAGGTCTGGTAGCACAGCTCCACGCCGGGGCTGACCGGGGCCGAGAGCTCCGCCGACTCGGTCACCTGCGGGGTCGTGTCCGGGGTCTCTGCAGGTGGTGCGGACCGTCGTCGGGAGCGGGTGCGCGGCATCGGTCACCTTTCACGGGGTACTGAACGATCATGAGCGGACCGGCAACGAGTGTACGGGTCGAACCGGAAGGGCGCGCTGACGACGAAAACCGTCGCAAATCCCTTGAAATGTCAACGAATCCGCTACCGTCGACGTCATGAACTCTCCGATGGGCGACTTCCTCCGGCCCGAGGGATTCCTCGGTCCGCAGGGGCTGCGCGCCCTCTCGCGTGAGAGCAGTGCCGCCGTCGAGCTGGTCCGCTACCTGCGCCGCTCGCGGACCGACCGGAAGGGTCGCAAGGGCACGCCGTACGCCGACGCCAACCGGCAGCACGCCCACGAGCCGGTCATGCTGATCCCCGGGTTCATGGCCGGCGACCCGACGCTGCGCGCGATGTCGTCGATGCTGCGCGGCGCGGGATACCGCACCTACCGCGCCCAGATCCACGTCAACATGGGCTGCACTGCCGAGGCGGCCGACCGGCTCGAGCGGCGGCTGGAGTCGATCGCCATCCGCCGCGGACGCAAGGTCAGCATCGTCGGGCACAGCCTGGGCGGCATGCTCGCCCGGGGTCTGGCCGCACGACGGCCCGACCTGGTGCAGGGCATCGTCTCGATGGGCAGCCCGATCATGGCGCCGGGCGCCGTGCACGGGGTGCTCGCCTGGGACGCCGAGATGCTCGCCAAGCTGACGCGAGCCGGCTTCGGCGGGCTGATGAGCGAGGACTGCCTGGCCGGTGAGTGCGCCCGCACCAGCTTTGCGGAGATGCAACTGCCGCTGGACCCCGACCTCGCCTTCACCGCGATCTATTCCAAGCGTGACGGCATCGTCGATTGGCGAGCCTGCATCGACCCCGCGGCCGAGGCCGTCGAGGTGCCGACCAGCCACCTCGGCATGGCCTTCGACCCGGTCGTGTTCGACGTCGTCCGCGACGCGTTGGACCGTCAGCAGCTCATGCGGGCCAGTCGGGCCGCAGCTCCGGACGCGTCGGAGCAGCTGCGCCCGGCCGTGAACAGGTGATCCCGGCGACCTCGACGGCCGCGCGCAGGATCCGCTCGAGGCGCGGCTCATCGGCCGGTACGCCGGCGCCGTAGCTGCCGAACGCGGAGCCCTCGAACAGCACGGCCAGGGTGGCCGCCATGAACGCATCCCCGGCACCCACGGTGTCCGCCACCCGGACCTCTGCGGCCGGAACGCGCACCACGAGGTCGCCGGCGAAACCGACCGCGCCCTCGGAGCCTCTGGTCAGCAGGACCAGCTCGGTGCGCTCGCCCTGCAGCAGCGAGCGGGCGATGTCCTCGGCGTCGGCGCCGGGCTGCAGCACCGCAGCGTCCTGGTCGCTGAGCTTGACCAGCTGGGCGCGTGCGGCAAGGGCCTCGACGTCAGCCCACGCCTGCACGGGGTCACCCACCAGAGGTGCCCGCACGTTCGGGTCGTAGCTGACGAACACGTCTCGGGCCCAGGCCTGATCGACCAGGTCGAGCACGCTGTTCCGGCCCGGCTCCAGCACGGTGCCCAGCGAGCCGACGTGCAGGGCGTCGCAGTGCGGGAGCTCCTGGTGCTGCAGCGACCAGCCGATGTCGAAGTCGTACGACGCTTCACCGGCGTCGAGCCGCACGGTGGCCGTCGCCGTCCGACCCGTCCGCGAGGGCGCGGCGATCAGCTCGGCGCCGCTGGCCTCGACCCACTCGACGATCCGCCGGCCGCGGTCGTCGTGCCCGACCTCGGTGATCAGCATGGTCGGCACATCCAGGCCCGCGAGCGTGGTCGCGACGTTCAGCGGTGATCCGCCGACGGTCTCACGCTCGTGCTCGGGATGGCCGGGGTCCTCGACGACGTCGACGAGCGACTCCCCGACGACGACGATCATCGCTCGAAGTCGACGTCGGCGTACGCCCTGAGCTTGCTGAGCTTGTGGTCGCTGATGATCTGACGGATGGTGCCGCTGCGGCTGCGCATGACCAGCGAGTGCGTCGAGGCGCCGCCGGCCCGGTAGCGCACGCCCTTCATCAGCTCGCCGTCGGTGATGCCGGTGGCCACGAAGAAGCAGTCGTCACCGGAGACGAGGTCGTCGGTGTAGAGGACCCGGTCGAGGTCGTGGCCGGCGTCGACGGCGCGCTCCCGCTCGGCCTCGTCGGTGGGCCAGAGCCGCCCCTGGATCACGCCGTCCATGCACTTCATCGCGCAGGCGGCGATGATGCCCTCCGGCGTGCCGCCGATGCCGAGCAGCAGGTCGATGCCGGTGTCGTGACGGGCGGCCATGATCGCGCCCGCGACGTCGCCGTCGGTGATGAACTTGATCCGGGCGCCGGCGTCGCGGATCTCCTGGGCCAGGCCCTCGTGGCGCGGCCGGTCGAGCAGCACGACCGTGACGTCCTCGGGTGCGCTGCCCTTCGCCTTGGCGACCTGGCGGATGTTCTCCGAGACCGGGTTGCGGATGTCGACGACCTCGGCCGCCTCGGGACCGGTGACCAGCTTCTCCATGTAGAACACCGCCGACGGGTCGTACATCGAGCCGCGGGGGGCGACGGCCAGCACCGAGACCGCGTTGGCCATGCCCTTGGCGGTCAGCGTGGTGCCGTCGATCGGGTCGACCGCGACGTCGCAGTCGGGACCGTCGCCGCTGCCGACGTGCTCGCCGTTGTAGAGCATCGGGGCGTTGTCCTTCTCGCCCTCACCGATGACCACGACGCCGTTCATGCTCACCGTCGAGATCAGCGTGCGCATCGCGTTGACGGCCACCCCGTCCGCGCCGTTCTTGTCGCCCCGGCCGACCCAGCGCCCGGCCGCCATGGCCGCAGCCTCGGTGACCCGCACCAGCTCCAGGGCCAGGTTGCGGTCGGGGGACTTCGGGGCCACGGCGAGCTCGTCGGGGAGCGGTGCGTCGGACATGGGCCGATGTTATCGGGCGGTTCGGGTGATGGCGTCCGCGCGACCCGCGGCGTACACGCGGACCTCGGTGGCCTTCACGCTCAGCAGGACCTCGGCTCCGGGGCCGAGCCCGAGCTCGGCCACGGCCGTCGGGGTGATCTCCGCCGCCAGGTGCTGGCCGGCGGCTTCGGTCCGGACCCGGATCCGGTCGCCGAGCGGTTCGAGGTCGGTGACGACGGCGGGGAACGTGTTGCGCGGGCTGCCGCCCGGCGCGTGCTGGAACACCGACACCGCGGTCGGCGAGAACACCGCCACGGCCGGCGACCCGGGCGCCGGCGCCGGCTCCTCGCTCAGGCCGCGCACCGCCAGCGGTGGTGCGACCACGGACTCCCCGTCCCACGTGCCGGCCACCAGGTCCAGGCCCGCGATCCGCGCGGCGAAGGCGCTGCGCGGGCGCGAGAGCACGGCCGTCGTCGGCCCCTCCTCGACCACGCGGCCGCCTTCGACGACGACGACCCGGTCGGCGAGGAGGAGCGCATCCAGCGCGTCGTGCGTCACCAGCAGGACGGTGCGGTCGGCGAGGACGGTCCGCAGCGTCTGCCGCAGCGCCGGCGTCACCGTGACGTCGAGCGCCGCCATCGGCTCGTCGAGGAGCAGCAGGGCGGGATCTGCGGCGAGTGCGCGGGCGACCGCGGCCCGCTGGGCCTGGCCGCCGCTGATCTCGTGCGGCTTCCGGTGGGCGAGGTCGGCGACGCCCGTGCGCTCCAGCCACGTGCGTGCGGTCTCGCGCGCCTCGGCGCGGCTGCGACCGGCGGCGCGCGGACCGAAGGCGACGTTGTCCAACACGGTGAGGTGGGGGAACAACAGGGCGTCCTGGGACAGCAGGGCGACCCCGCGCTCGTGGGGCGGCACCGACCTTTGGCCGCCCACAAGCAGCCGGTTGCCGAGGCGGACCGATCCTGCGGTCGGCCGGATCAGGCCGGCGATCACGCTCAGGACGGTCGACTTGCCGGCACCGTTGGGACCGAGCAGCGCGATCGTCTCGCCCTCGCCCGCGGCCAGACGTACGTCGACGTCGCGGTCGGCGACCGTGGCGTCGTACTCGAGGCCGGTCACGGCGTGCCCCCACCCGGCCTGACGCCGCGGCGGGTCGTCGGGGCGATCACGACCACCGCCACCACCACGAGCAGCAGCGACAGGGCAACGGCCGCATCGGGATCGGTCACCCGCTGCAGGTAGATCTGGATCGGCAGGGTCGTCGTGGTGCCCTGGAGGGACCCGGCGAAGGTGATCGTCGCGCCGAACTCGCCCAGAGAGCGGGCGAACGCGAGGACCGATCCACTCAGCAGACCGGGCAGGACCAGGGGCAACGTGACCCGGCGGAAGACCGTCGTCGGCGGCGCTCCGAGCGTGGCTGCGACCGCCTCGTAGCGCTGACCGGCTGTCCGCAGCGCGCCCTCCAGTGAGATCACCAGGAACGGCAGCGCCACGAAGGTCTGGGCCATGACCACGGCTGTCGTGGTGAACGCGACCTGGAGGCCCAGCACGTCCAGGGTGTGCCCGAGCAGGCCGCGGCGGCCGAACGTGTAGAGCAACGCGATACCGCTCACGACGGGCGGGATCACGAGCGGCAGCAGGACCAGCGACCGCATCAGGCCCTGGCCGCGGAAGTCACTGCGGGCGAGGACCATCGCCATCGGCACGCCGAGGACGACGCAGGTCACCGTGCTCGCGGCGCTGGTGCGCAGACTCAGCCAGAGTGCGTCTCGCGCCGAGGCCGACGTCACGAGAGCGCCGAAGTGCGACCAGTCCACCCGGGCGACCATGGCGACCAGCGGCAGCAGCACGAAGGCAGCGCCCAAGGTCGCCGGGACGAGCAACCAGCCCGGTAGACCCAGGCGGCGCAAGGTCACGGGGCGCCGAACCCGGCGTCGGCGAGGACGCCTCGGCCTGAGCGGCCGAGCACGAAGGCGACGAACTGTCGGGCCAGCGCAGGTTGCCCGGCGTCGGCCAGGACGGCGATCGGGTAGGTGTTGACGACGCCCTTCGATTCGGGGAACGGGACGCCCTGGACCGCGCTGCCCGCGCCCTTCACGTCGGTCACGTAGACGAGTCCGGCGTCGGCCTCCCCGGTGCTGACCTTGCCGAGCACGTCGGTGACCGACTGCTCCTGGCTCACCGGCTTCAAGGACACTCCCGCCGCCTTCGCTACGGCCTGGGTGGCGCTGCCGCACGGCACTTCGACCGCACAGGTCACCAGCTTCACTCCCGGCTTCGCCAGGTCGGCGAACGTGGTCACGTGCGCGGGGTTGCCCGGAGGCACGGCGATCTCGAGCGTGTTGGTCGCGAACGGCTCGGGTTTCTGAGCGGTCGCGCCGAGCTTGTCCATGTTCGCGGTGTCCGCCGAGGCGAAGACGTCGGCCGGCGCGCCCGCCTGGATCTGCGACACGAGGTCGGAGGACCCGCCGAAGCTGAGCCGGACCCGCACGCCGGGGTGGGCCGCCTCGAACTCGTGACCGATCTGGGTGAACGAGTGGGTGAGCGACGCTGCCGCGAACACGGTCAGGGTGCGGCTCGACGCCTTCGACCCGGCGTGCGCGCCCGAGCCGCACCCGGCCAGGAGCAACGCGGACGCAGCGATGACGAGGACCTTCTTCATGGGCGCTCCAGGACGACGTTGGTGGACTTGATGGACGCGATCGCCCGCTCGCCACGGGCCAGGCCCAGCTCGTCGACAGCGTCGGCCGAGAGCAGCGAGACGATCCGGTGAGGGCCGCAGATCAGCTCGACCTGGGCCATGACGGTGTCGCGCTTCACCGCGACGACGATGCCGGGAAGCCGGTTCCGGGCACTCACCGAGGAACTGCGGAGCCCCTCGCGGTCGGGGGAGTCGGCCAGTGCTTCGGCGAGGGCGGCGAGCGCCGGGCCCTCGATGGCGGTGCGGCCGGCGTCGTGGACGGTCTCGACCCGCCCCTGGTCGATCCAGCGGCGCAGGGTGTCGTCGCTGACCCCGAGCAGGTCGGCTGCTTCCGCGATCCGGTAGAGCGTCACGCCGACAGTGTGCCGCATCTGCGGTGATTCTGCGCGAGCCAGTCCGCACGTGCGGTCAGACCAGCTGCGCCCAGAGGTCCAGAACGGCGACGCCGGCGACGAGCGCCACGGGGGTGGCGAGCAGGGCGACGCCGTGGAAGTCGCGACTGTGGACCCTGCCGCCGTGGTGCAGCACCGAGCGTCGCCAGAGGAGGTTCGCCAGGGAGCCGGACCAGGTCATGGACGACCCGAGGTTGATCCCGATCAGCGCAGCGAGCGCAGGCACCGGGCCCAGCGGAGCGACCAGCGGCACCAGCAGGAGCGTGGCCGGGAGATTGTTCACGAGGTTGGCGAGCACGGCGCCGACGAGTGCGGTCGTCAGCAGGGCGACCAGGCCGCTTCCGTCCGGCACGACCGCAGCCAGTAGGTCGCCGAGCGGGCCGCGCCCGAGAGTCGCCACGACGAGACCGAGAGCCAGCACGAACACCGCGAACGACGCGTGCGTGCTGTGCGCCAGGCGACCGAAGGACGCCTCCCCGCGACGTCGCGCCCGGGTGGCGAGCACGACGGCGGCTCCGCCGGCGATCCAGGCCGGGTCGAGGCCGATGACCGAGCCGACGCCGAACCCGGCGAGCATCACCGCGACCGTGAGCAGTGGCACCGCGGGCAGCGGCAGTGCGACGGGTACGTCGTGCTCCGGCGACGGGGCGCGCAGGTCGGTGCGGAACCAGATCCGGTGCACGGCGTACTCGACGAGCAGCGTGAGCACCCACACCGGCGCCATCAGCAGGGCGAACCGGCCGAACCCGAGATCGAGACGAGGCAGAGCGAGCAGGTTCGTCAGGTTGGACACCGGAAGCAGCAGAGAAGCGCTGTTCGCCAGCCGCACGCAGACCAGCTGCATCGGCCGCGCGCCGACGTGCGTGGCCGCGGCCGCGGCGAGCACGACCGGCGTGAGCAGGACGACGGTCGCGTCCAGGCTCAGGACCACGGTCGTCGCGGCGGCGGCCACGAAAGCCAGCGTGAAGATCTGCTGGTGACTGCCGGCCCGCGCGAGCCGGGTCCCGACCGCGCCGAACAGGCCCGCGGCCCGGCAGCACTCCGCGACGACGAGGATCGCCATCAGGAACAGCACGACCGGGAGCAGGTGGTCGATCTCCGTGCGCACCCGGGTCCGGTCCAGGCGGCCCGTGGCCAGCACCGCGGCCGCGCAGACGGTTGCCAGGACCGCTTCGAGCCACTCCGGGGGGTGCAGGTACGCCGTCGCGAGGAGCGTGAGAAGGGCCAGCACCGGGACCCAGTCGCGAAGCGCGTCGAGCACCGGGCGAGGGTAGCCACACGGAGTTGCCGTCGGAGGACGGGTTGTCCATGGACTGGGTACGGGCGGTCGCGGCGGTGTTGGGAGGATGGGCACGTGAGCCAGATCGAGCGCCCCGCACCGCGTCCGCCCCCCACCTTCGGGGCGATGGTCGGCGCGCTGGTCTTCCTGCTCCTGCTCGTCCTGGGCTGGGTCGGGTTCCGTGCGCTCACCTCCGACAAGACGGCGACGCCGGTGCGCACCGTCGACTGGGCGGCCTGGGTCAAGGCGGGCCGGGCGGAGCAGCGGCTCTCGATCCTCGCGCCCGAGCGACTGCCCTCGGGATGGCGGGCGACGTCGGTGACCTACCTCGGCGGCAACGACCCCAAGTGGCACCTCGGCCTGCTCACCGACCAGGGCAAGTACGTCGGGATCGAGGAGTCTCGGGTCTCCACCAACGACTTGGTCACCCAGTACGTCGACCAGGAGGCCGTCCGGGGCAAGGACGTCACGATCCACGGCGAGACCTGGCAGAGCTGGTCGGACTCCGGTGGCGACCACGCGCTCGTGCGCTCCGTCGCGGTCGGTGGCCGGCCCTACGAGTCCGTGCTCGTCGGCGGGTCGGCTCCCGCGGCGGCCGTCGAGCAGTTCGTGGGGTCGCTGAACTCCGGCACGGTGTCCGCCACTCCCTGACCAGACCCCGTCCGGCTGCTCACTCCGCGTCGTCGGCCAGTGCGGCGTCGAGCCGCTGGCGTGCGCCCTCCAGTGCCGCCTGGCAGATCCGCGCCAGCTCCTCGCCCCGCTCCCAGAGGGTCAGGGACTCGGCAAGGGTGGTGCCGCCCTGCTCGAGCGTCCGCACCACCTCGATCAGCTGGTCGCGGGCCTCCTCGTAGCTCAGCTGCTCGGTGTCGCCCTTCGTGGAGTCAGCCTTCTTGGAGTCAGCCATCGACGTCCTCGTCCTCTTCTGTCGCGCCGGGGACCGGCAGGGGAATGGGTTCCGCGCGCTCGACGGTCGCTGAGATGCGACCGTCGGCGACCCGGATGGTCAGCGGCTGCCCGGCGCTGACGTCCTCGACGCTGCTGAACAGCCGACCCTCGCCGTCGGAGAGCACGGCGTAGCCGCGCCGCAGGGTCGCGAGCGGGGACAGGGCCCGGACGCGAGCCAGCCGGTGGCCGAGGTCGTCCTCGGCCCGGTCGAGCACGTGCGCCAGCACGCGGCGACTCCGCGCCCGCAACGCCACCACCTCGTCGACGCGCCCGGACAGGCCGCTGCGTGGGTCGGCCAGACTCGGCCGGCTGCGCAGCGAGTCGAGGTGCTGCTGCTCGGCCGCGATCTGCTGGTGCACCAGGCGACGCAACCGCTCACGGGTCTGCAGCACGCGCTGCGCCTCCTCGGCGACGTCCGGGACGATCCGACGGGCCGCGTCGGTCGGCGTGGAGGCGCGCAGGTCGGCGACCAGGTCCAGCAAGGGGCTGTCCGGCTCGTGACCGATGGCGGAGACCACCGGTGTCGTGGCGGCGTGGACCGCGCGCACGAGTCCCTCGTCGCTGAACGGCAGCAGGTCCTCCACCGAACCACCACCACGGGCGATCACGATCACCTCGACGTCGGGGTCGGCGTCGAGCTTGCCGAGGGCGTCGATCACCTGGGCGGCGCAGCTCGGCCCCTGCATGGCGGCGTACTCGACGGCGAAGTCGACGCCTGGCCAGCGCCGGCGCGCGTTCTCCAGGACGTCCTTCTCGGCCGCGGACGCCTTCGCGGTGACCAGGCCGATCCGCCGAGGGAGGAACGGGAGGGGCCGCTTCAGCTCGAGTGCGAACAGGCCCTCGGCAGCCAGCAGTTGGCGTCGGCGCTCCAAACGGGCGAGCAGCTCGCCCTCCCCGACCAGGCGGATCTCCCGGACCTGCAGGGACAGCGACCCACGGCTCGGGTAGACCGTCGGCTTGGCGAACACGACGATCTGCGCGCCGTTGACCAAGGGGCTCGGCAGCGAGTCGACGACGACCCGCGGTGCGGTCAGGTCGACCGACACGTCGGCGAGCTTGTCGCGGAGCCGGATGAAGTCGGTCGCAGACCCGGCCGGCCGGTTGAGCCCGATCACCTGGCCCTCCACCCACACGGCGCCGAGCCGGTCGACCCAGCCGGCGATCGCGCCGACGATCTGCCGTACGGGGGCGGGACTCTCCGGAGACGTCTGCATCCGGTTCCCGCCAGCCACGTGCGAGACCCTACGCTGTGCGGGAGTCTCGGGAACCGCGCGTGTCGGCGTGCCGCACGGCGGTCCGGCGGCCCGGGCTCGGACCGGTTCGCAGGCGGCAGGAGGAGCGCGGATGTCCGAGGTCTACCCGACACCCAACGCGGTGGACGGTGCCGCCCTGTTCGAGGCGCGCGAGTCCGGCCGGGCGGCGATGGTCGAGGTCGACGAGGCCGAGATCCGCGCGGTCGGCTTCACGCCGCAGCCGCGCGGCGAGGGGATCCCGGAGTTCCCCCAGGCGCTGGCAGCGTTCGACGATCCCGTGATCCGGGCCGCCGGTGACCGGCTGGTGTCGCGCGGGCTCGCGACACCCGAGCCGACCGCCCGGTCGGTGGTGACGCCGAGCGGCGCGCTCCTGGCGTGGCTGGTCGGCGTCGTCACGGCGGGCCGGGCGTCGTTCAACGTGGCGGAGGTCCGCGAGCCCGCGGGCGCCGTGCGTGCGGTCCGGCGCCGGGTCACGCTGGCGACGGCACAGCTGGGCTGGCCGATGGCGATGGTGGAGCACACCGAGGTCCCAGAGGGTGCAGGCCCCGAGCCACTGCCCGTGCGGATCGAGGCCGTGCGCCCCGACGTACTGGTCGACGAGCTCGTCGACGCGGCGTACGCCGTGCCGCCGGCTCCCGGCAGCACGCTCACGCTCGACCTGCTCAGCCTGACGTCGCACGGTCCCGCCCGGCTGGCGGTGGACGCCGAGCACGCGGTGCTCCTCACGCACGGCCACGGCCTGCGCAAGTCCTCCACCCGCAACCGGCCGGCCGATCCCGATGTTTTCCGGAGCTATGTACGGGAAATGCTGGAGGAGCTCGTGCCAGGCAGCGGAAGGAAGGGGTAGCGCGTGGGCGTGCCGTACGACGGCGGTGACACCGCCACCATCGAGGCCGGCGGCAGCCAGCTGGTCGCCTCGGCCAAGGCAGTCGGTGGCGTCGCGGCCGGCATCGACCACGCCGGGAGCCTGGCCGGCGGCAGCGGAGACCCGACCATCGAGGCCGCGTTGCGCCGCTACACGGCGGCAGCCTCGGCCATGGTGTCGGCTCTGCACACCCAGATCGGGGCGGCCGGGCAGTTGGCGCAGAACGCCGCCGCCGACCTCGACGCCGCCGGGGGCCACTGATGGGTGATCTGACGCCTCCCGAGGGCGAACCGGGGCAGCTCACCCACTGCACCGGTGCGCTCGGCACCGTGTCCACCGACCTCGGCACCCAGAAGACGGCCGTCCAGCACGGGGTCGCGACCGCCCTGGAGCAGTGGAAGGGTCCCCGTCGCGACGACTTCGCGCACGCCGGCGCGGGCCTCCAGGTCGAGATCGCGATGGTGCAGGCGTCCAGTCAGAAGGTCGCTGGCCTGGTCCACGAGTACGGCCTGGCGCTGAAGAAGACGCAGGACGACATCAGGGCCTGGGCGGCGGAGGTCGAGCACGCCGAGAGCCGCGTCGGCTCGGGTGACGACCCCGACTCCATCCGGGCGATGCAGCACGCCGCCCAGCTGCGCACCCAGCTCGAGGGTGAGGCCCGCCAGGCGGCCCACCGGCTCAAGCAGCTCGCCACCACGATCGCCGGCGAGATCGATGCCGAGACCGACCTGCTCGTGCCGAAGTCGGAGTCGCTGGATCCGGCGGCGATCCGGCGCCGCGTCTTCGACCAGCTCGGAGTGACCGGCCTGGACGGCCCGATCACGCCGGCGCAGGCCTGGGCCTCGCTGCGCAGTGCGGAGGCCGCCGTACCGAAGGAGGACGTCAAGTCCGACGGCGAGGTGGACTGGAAGGAGCTGGCCGACCAGATCAACAACGCCGGCCCGGCCCAGCTGCTCGCCGGCACGATCGGGCCGCTGACCGGGGCGGAGGGCTGGGCCGTGGCCCGCTTCGCCGGCAACCTCCGCGACGTCGCACGGGTCGAGAAGAACGTCCAGACGATCTTCGCCGACATCGTCGGGCCGATGTCGGACCTGTACAAGAGCGGCATCGCCGGGATGGGCGACGTCGACGCCCAGCTGGACTTCGCCTCCCAGGTCGCCAAGCTCGAGCGCACGCTCGCCGGCAACCCCGAGGAGTCGACCGCCTCGTTGCTGTCCAAGCTCAAGGCGGGTGGCATTCCAGAGACCGGCTTCCTCGGAGCCGTCGGGAAGTTCCTGGGCGTGGTCGGCGTCGCCAGCGACGTGCTCACGATCATGAACCCAGCCGTGGAGAACGAGACCGAGGGCAATGTGATCCGCGGCGCGGCCGGCCTCAACATCGTCGGCACCGGGATGGCGTTCGCTCCGGGCATGGCGACCCTGGTCGGCATCAACGCCGTGGCCGACTGGGTGCCGGTGGCCGGTCAGGTGGTCATGATCGGCACCGGCCTGTTCCTCGCCGGCGACTGGGCCTACCACAAGTTCGGGTGGTTCCACGACGGTGTCGACGGGGTCGGGCACGTCGCCAGCGAGGGCGCGAAGAAGGTGTGGGACGGTGTCAAGGACGTCGGCAGCGGCATCAAGCACGTCTTCTCGAGCATCTTCTAGAGAGGCCTCATGAGTCTGGCGCACCAGGAGACGCTCGGCATGGGCGTCTTCACCCTGTTCTTCGTCATCGTCCTGGTCCTGGCCGTCGCCTACCGCCGGCGGACCGGCACCAGGCACCCGTGGTTCTTCCCCTCGATCTTCGCCGTGGTGCTCGGCGTCGTGCTCATGGCCATCACCTGGAACGGCACGGTGCTGGCCGGATGGTGACGGACACCGACTCCTTCGACCTGGCGGCGGCGACCGCGCGCTTGACTGGCGAGACCGGTGACCGACAGCTGGTGTCCCTGACCCGCGAGGAGCTGTACGGCGTCGGCGACGACCCGGTCCTCGGGCACGCCGCCGACGTGGTGTGGTGGGACGCCCTCACCGATCGCGAGCAGGGCCTGGTGCTCGAGACGGCGCAGCGCGGGCTCGTGGCGCGCAACCTGCTGGTCCCCGACGGCGAGGGCGAGCTGGTGGCCGCCGACGAGGTCCGGGTCGTGCTTGCGGCGCGGAAGGCGCCGTCGCGCATCGTCGTGCTCACCGACCCCGCGGTGCGGTCTTCCGACGGTGTGGGGCTGCAGGTCGCTGTCCTGGGCCTGCCGGTGCCTGAGGGTGCGCCGTACGCGTTCGTGGTGTCCGTGCGGATCGAGGGTGTCTACCTGCACCGCCTCGTCACGGCCGAGCACGCCCCGGAGGTCGCCGCAGAGTGGTTGCTCCGCGCACCGGCCGACGAGCCGGGTGAGGCAGGACGCACAGTCGAGGTCCTCGATCCCGGGAGCGTTGACACGGTTGCCGCCCGTCATCGCGCCGTGGTGGTCGGCCGGGATGGCGCCTGGGCACTCTCCGAGGTGGTCGACGGCACGCCGGGGGAGCCCGACCCGGTCGACGGGGCGGCCCTGCGGACCTGGCTGGCCGCCAGGATGGGCTGACCCGGTCTGGTGGACGCTCGACGGGACGGCCGCGACATGGCGCGTGCGGATCTCCTCGCTGCACTGGCCGGGGACCTGGCCGGCCGCCGTGTCGGGCACCCGCTGCGGGTGGGCATCGACGGCGTGTGCGGGGCCGGCAAGTCGCGCTTCGCTCGCGACCTGGTGGCAGCCCTGGAGGAGCGCGGGCGTCCGGTCAGGCTGGTGGACTCCGACGGGTTCCACCACGTGAGCCGGGTACGCCGCTCCGGGCACGACCCGGCTCGGGGCTACTACGAGAACGCCTACGACTTCGACCGCCTGGTGGCCGACGTGCTCGTGCCGCTGGGCCCCGGCGGTGACCGGCGGTACGCCACGCGCGTCCACGACCTCGCGACCGACGAGGTGGTCGAGGACGCGTGGGCGGTCGCCGAGGACGAGGCCGTGGTGGTCTTCGACTGCACCTTCCTCCAGCGCGGCGACCTGCGCCGGCACTGGGACGTCGTGGTGTTCCTCGACGTCGATCCCGAGACGGCGCGGGCGCGGGGGATCGTGCGCGACGCGCACGCGTTGGGTGGGCGCGACGCGGCCGAGGCGGCGTACGACGCGCGCTACCACGCCGCCTGCCTGATCTACCTGGAGGAGGAGCGGCCGCGAGAGCGCGCCGACGTGGTCGTCGATCACGAGGACCCTGCCCGGCCTCGCTTCCTCCGTCTCGACGTGTGAGCCGTGCTCCTAGACTGGGGCCCATGACCACCGACCTGGGCAACCCTCCCGTCCTGGCGCCCGAGGAGGCCGAGCGCGCCGTGCTGCTGGCTGCCCCGCGCGGCTACTGCGCCGGCGTCGACCGCGCGGTGATCACCGTCGAGAAGGCGCTCGACCTGTACGGCGCGCCGGTCTACGTGCGCAAGCAGATCGTGCACAACAAGCACGTGGTGGCCAACCTCGAGTCGCGCGGCGCGATCTTCGTCGAGGAGCTCGGCGAGGTGCCCGAGGGCGCGACCGTGGTCTTCTCCGCCCATGGCGTGTCGCCGGCCGTCCACGCCGAGGCACAGGCACGCGGGCTCAAGACCGTCGACGCCACCTGCCCGCTGGTGACCAAGGTGCACCACGAGGCGAAGCGGTTCGCCGGCGAGGACTACGACATCCTGCTGATCGGCCACGAGGGCCACGAGGAGGTCGAGGGCACCGCCGGCGAGGCACCCGGGCACATCCAGCTCGTGCAGACGCCCGAGGACGTCGCTCACGTCGTCGTCCGCGACCCGGCCAAGGTCGCCTGGCTCTCCCAGACCACGCTGTCGGTCGACGAGACCATGACGATCGTCGACGCGATCCGCGAGCGCTTCCCGCAGCTGCTCGACCCGCCCAGCGACGACATCTGCTACGCCACGCAGAACCGCCAGCTGGCGATCAAGGAGATCAGCGCCGACGCCGACCTGGTGATCGTGGTCGGCTCGGCCAACTCCTCCAACAGCGTCCGGCTCGCCGAGGTCGCCCTCGAGGCAGGCGCGAAGGCGGCGTACCGGGTGGACGACGCCTCCGAGATCGACCTCGCGTGGCTCGACGGGGTCGACCGGGTCAGCGTCACCTCCGGTGCCTCCGTGCCCGAGGACCTGGTCCAGGGCGTGCTCACCTTCCTCGCCGAGCACGGCTACCCCGACGCGCAGGCCGTGCACACGGCCGAGGAGTCGCTGATCTTCGCACTCCCGCCGGAGCTGCGCCGCGACCTCCGCGCCCGGGAGAAGTCGCAGGCCTAGGCGACCGATCCGTGGCCCGCTATCTGGACATCCATCCGGTCAACCCGCAGCCCCGGCTGATCGAGCAGGTCGTCTCGATCCTGCGCGAGGACGGGCTGATCGCCTACCCCACCGACTCCGGCTATGCGCTCGGCATCCAGCTCGGCAACCGCGCCGGGCTGGACCGGATGCGCGCGGTCAGGCAGCTCGACGACAAGCACCACTTCACGCTGCTGTGCCACGACTTCGCGCAGATGGGTCCGCTGGTGCACATCGACAACGCGGTCTTCCGGATGGTGAAGGCGGCCACTCCGGGGCCGTACACCTTCATCCTGCCTGCGACCTCCGAGGTGCCGCGGCGGTTGATGCACCCGAAGAAGCGGACCGTCGGCGTACGCATCCCGGACCACGTGCTGGCCCACGCGCTGCTCGAGGCGCTCGGCGAGCCGCTGATCTCGACCACACTGCTGCTCCCGGGTCAGACCGAGCCGCTCACCGAGGGCTGGCTGGTCAAGGACGAGCTCGATCAGCTGCTCGACGCGGTCATCGAGGGCGAGGCCGGCTCGTTGCCGACCACCGTCGTCGACTTCACCTCGGGACTGCCCGAGATCACCCGGTACGGCGCAGGGGACCCGGCCCGCTTCGAGTGATCCGGCTGTGCCCCGTCCGGGGCATGCCGTCGCACCACCCTCGACCGGATGCCCAGCACCGCCAGGGCCAGCGCGTAGCCGGCCGCCAGTGCACCGGAGTGGCGGGCCAGGCCGGAGATCACCGACTGGAGGAACCCGTCGTCCGCGGTGGCGATCGCGGTGCGGTGTCCGAGCCCGAGCGCCACGCAGATGCCGAGCAGGAGCATCGGCGGGAGCACTCCGACGCGGAAGAACTCCTGCGGTCGGATTGCGAGCGCCACGCCGACGCAGAGCACGACGAAGCCGCTGTCGAAGACTCGGTCCAGGCGACCGGTGAGCACCAGGTCGACTGCGATCAGCAGCACCGACACGAGCATCGAGAACCGCGTGACCCGTCGTCCGGACCAGCGGCCCTCCTCCCAGAGCGTGGGTGCGCTCACCTCTTCACGGTAGGTCGGCACGACGCTGTCTCAACGGAGCCACGCCGCGCGGTGTGGGAGCGGGGTCGGGCAGCTCGGGGCGCTCGTCGGCCACCACCTCGAGCAGCTCGGCCGCAGTCAATGGACGGGGGGCCTGCTCGACCGGCCGCGGCGAGTCGAGCTGCTCGTCGAGGTCGGCCACGTCGGCGAAGTGCCGTGCGGTGACCAGCACCCGGCTCTCCAGGGACCCGACGGTGCCGTTGTAGGCGTCGATCGCGGACTTCAGCGACCGACCGAGCTTGTCGAGGTGTCCGCCGACCGTGCCGAGGCGGGAGTAGAGCTCGCGGCCGAGCTCATGGATCTCGCGCGTGCGCTCCGCGAGCGCCTCGGTGGTCCACCCGTAGGCGATCGTGCGCAGCAGCGCGATCAGCGTGGTGGGGGTGGCCAGCACGACGTTGCGGGCCGCAGCGTGCTCGAGCAGCGCGGGCTCGGCCTCGAGCGCGGCGGAGAGGAAGGACTCCGCGGGCAGGAACAGCACCACGAACTCCGGAGACTGCGCCAGGGCACGCCAGTAGGACTTCGCCGACAGCTGGTCGACGTGGGCGCGGACGTGGCGGGCGTGGCGGGCGAGGTGAGCGCGGTGCTCGTCCGGGTCGTCGGTGGCGAGCGCGTCGAGGTACGCCGCCAGCGGCACCTTCGCGTCGACCACCACGCTCTTGCCGCCGGCCAGCCGCACCACGAGGTCGGGCCGCTGCGCCCCGTCGCCGCCGGTCAGGTGCACCTGCTCGGAGAAGTCGCAGTGGTCGACCATGCCGGCCAGCTCGACGCTGCGCCGCAGGTGCAGCTCGCCCCACTGCCCGCGCACCTGCGGCCGGCGCAGGGCCGTGGCGAGGGCGCTGGTCTCGCGGCGCAACGTGTCGGTCGAGTGCCGGACCTCGTCGACCTGCTGGTGCAGCATGCCCTGCCAGGAGGCACGCTGGAGCTCGAGCTCGTGCATCCGCTCGTGCAGGCGGTCGAGCCCGTCGCGGATCAGCGCGGTGTCGCGCGCCCGCTCCTGGACGCGGTCGAGGTCGGCCACACCGCCGCGGCGGCCGACCAGGACCGTGGCCAGGACACCGAGCAGGACCCCGATCACCAGGGTCAGCAGGGGAAGGATGATGTCCACGCCCACGACGGTG
>DATAKN010000016.1:0-8872 GCA_036261595.1 Marmoricola sp. | reverse complement strand
GGCTGCTCACGATAGCGGCTACCATCGCGTGGTGCTGTCGAGCCTCCCGAAGACACCGCCAGGCACGGTGCTGCTGCACATCGGCCCCGCGAAGACCGGGTCGACGGCGATGCAGCACGCCATGTTCCAGGTGCGCGACCGGCTCGCCGAGCACGGTGTGCACTACGTCGGCAGTCGGCCGCACGAGAAGGAGGCCGGCGGCATCGCCCTCGGCCTGACCCGGGGCGCGATCGGGCGGCGCGACCCGCGGCCGGAGAGCTGGCAGCGCCTGGTCGACGAGATCGCCACGACCGCGCTGCCGCGGATGGTGCTGAGCAACGAGGACTTCGGCCGGGCCGACGAGGCCGCCATCGACCGGATCCTGGCCGCCACGGGACCCGAGCGGACGCACCTGGTGTACGTCGCCCGCCGCCTGGACAAGGTGCTGCCCTCCCACTGGCAGCAGCAGGTGAAGGCGCGGATGACCTCCTCCTACGAGGACTTCCTGCGCGAGATGCTCGACCCCGACGCCGGGACGTGGCGGCACCAGCTGGTCATGGACCCGCAGGACGTCGGCGCCGTGCTCGCCCGGTGGGGCAAGGTGCTCCCACCGGAGCGGATGACGGTCGTGGTCGCCGAGGAGGGCAACCGCGAGGCGCTTCCCCACGCGTTCGAGCGCCTGCTCGACCTGCCCACCGGCCTGATCGCCCCGCCGGGCGGCCCGGCGAACCAGTCGATGGGCCTGGCCGAGACCGAGGCCGTACGCCGGATCAACCGGCTCGCGATCCACGAGCAGTGGACGCCCGTCGAGTACCGCCAGCTGGTGCAGCTCGGTGTCGTCAGAGCGCTGAAGAACCGCGCCGGCGGCAGCGGTCCGCGCATCGGCGGCGTGCCGAGGTGGGCATTCGACCGGGTCGCCGAGCTCGCCGACGCACAGGTCGACGGGATCAAGGCGTCCGGCGCCCACGTGATCGGCGATCCCGAGCTGCTCCGCGTCCGCGGACAGGTCGAGCCGGTCACGCTCCCCGACGAGATCACTGCCGTCGACCTCGACGTGCTGGCCGACGTGGTCAGCGGGTTCCGCACGGCGGCGAAGCGGATGAAGGCCCGCAAGCTGGCCGCCGCGGCCCCGGACGTGCGGCTCCAGCGCGACAAGCTCGGTGGCCGCCAGCTGCTGCAGCTCCTCGCCCGGCGCACGGCCGCGCGGCTCGGCGTACGCCGCGGTTAGTCCGGCGCGGGCAGGTCGGAGAAGAACGCCTCGACCACGCGCTCCGCGGCGTGGCCGTCCTGGAGCCGGTTGTAGCGGTCGTTGAAGGCAGCGATCGGCTCCGCCCACTGCCGGGTGAGCGCGTCGACGTCGCGCAGCTGTGCCACCACGCCCGCGGTGTCCTTGACCCAGGGACCCGGCGCGGTCTCGCCGAAGTCCCACAGGAAGCCGCGGGTGCGCGAGTCGTAGTCATCGAGGTCGGGCACCAGGAACACCATCGGCCGGCCGGTCAGGGCGACGTCGAAGCGCATCGAGGAGTAGTCGAGCACGGATGCGTCGGCGGCCAGGATCAGGTGGTTGACGTCGGGGTAGGACGTCACGTCGACGACGCGCGCGCCACCGCGTCCTCCGCCATGTCCACCCGGGGCGTGGAACCGGTGCCCGCGCAGCAGCAGGACATAGTGATCGCCGAGCGCCGCCGCAGCCTGCTCGACATCGAGGTGACTGGTGGCCTCGGCGGCGCGGAAGTTCGTGGCCAGGTCGTCGCGCCAGGTGGGGGCATAGAGCACGGCGCGTTGGCCGGGCGCGATGCCGAGCCGGTGGCGCGTGTCGGCCCGCAGGTCACGCGCCTCCGGTGAGACCAGTACGTCGTTGCGGGGATAGCCCAGCGCCAGGATGCGGCCGTCGTAGGCGTACTCGCGACGGTAGTACCGGTCCATCTCCGGATCGGGCGTCAGCAGGGCGTTCCACGTGCGCGAGCTGTGGTCGAGCTGCTGCTCGAGGTGGCTCGGCAGGAGACCCCGCGAGCGCCAGAGCCCGAGGCCCATCGTCTTGGACGGGTAGCCGTGGAACGTCTGCAGCATCTGCTGGTCAGGCCGTCGGCGGAACCACCGGTCCAGCTCGATGTTGGTGACGATGTGGCCGGAGCGGGCCAGGGCGTCGTACCAGGCACGGCTGCGGAGCAGCACCGGCTCCGCGCCGTCGGGGGCGCTCGCGGAGGAGTCGGCGACGGTCCACAGGATGCGCACGTCGGGCCGCCGGCGGGCCAGCTCCTGCTGGATCGCGAGCGGGTGGTCGTTCGCCCACTGGCCCGTGAACGACTGGAAGTGGACGAGCCGCGGGTCGAGCGGCTCCTCCATCGCCAGGTAGGCGCGCTGCAGCCGGCGCTGGGCCCGGGCGCCGATCTCGTCGACGTGAAGCCGCGGATCGAGCCGGACCACGAGCCCGTCACCATTCCCACGCTGCAACCGCAGGCGGTGCGCGGCGGTGCGGGTCTCCTCGGGCAGGCGGTCCAGCAGCTGCGCAGCGAGCACGCCGGCACGCCGCCCGCCGGGACGTTCGACGTGGAGCCGGTAGCTGCCCGTCGGCAACGGCATCTCCGCCAGTCCCCACACGTCGTGGACGAGCGGCACCGCCCAGACGCCACGGTGCTGACGGTCGGCGTCCACGTGCAGGCCGTTGCCCTCGAGCCAGACGTGGTCGGCGTCGCCGCGCACGGTCACGTGCAGACCGCCCGCGCCCACCTCGATCTCGTCCACGTCGGCCTGCGGCTCGTCTGCGGCCGGGGCTCCGACGACCAGGCGTACGTCGCCGACGGACTCCAGCAAACGGACCCCATGAGAGCCGGCCGTCAGCTGTCGTCGGCCCGCGGAGCCCGGGTGGTCGATCTCGCCGACGACGCCCGCCCGGACGATCCCCTGGGTCTGCCAGGTCAGCGCCACCCGCCACTCCCCTGCGGCCAGCCGGTCGACCGGCAAGCTGAGCCGGAGCATCCCGAACATGTGGTCGTGCTCGGTCTCGGCGAGCCACTGGTCGACCGCGGAGTCGGCCGCGACCTCGACGTCGAGCGGCAGCTCGCGATCGCCCCCGCGCAACACGGCCTCGACGGTGGGTGGTTCGGTCTGGTCGACGTGCGCCACCCCGGCGAGCACCTCGAGCACCAGCCGGTCACCGTCGACCACGAGCCGGCGGGCACGGGCACGCAGCGGTGTCTCCCGGTCGCCGACGACCAGGTCGTCGCGGTCGAGCTCGACACCCAGTTCGGCGTACACGCGGCCGTCGACGACCGCGGTCGTGACGTCGTCACCGGCGAAGCGGCGCGCTGCGACCAGCGCGACGAGGTCGTCGCGGCGGTCGTCGGCGGCGAGCCGGGCCAGGGCGCGTGGCAGGACGGCGACGTCGACGGCCCGGTCGGCGGCGATCGCGAGCAGGTGCGCCGCGTGCGCGGACAGCGCGGTCCACTGCTCGGGGGTGGCGACCTCCGCGGCCTCGAGGAACGGCCGCAGGGCCGTCAGCGCCCCGGCCGCGAACCACGCGCGTGCACGCTCCAGGTCGCTGCCGTCGAGCTCGTCGAGGGTGACCCGGTCGCGTTCCGCACGTGCGGATATGCCCGGCAGCGGATCGAGCCGGCGGCTGTGCGGCGCGGGGCCGCTGAGCCGCTGGTCGTCGTACGCAGGGACATCGGTCAGGGCGAAGCCGCCGCGCAGTCGCCGGGCGGCGCTGCTCACCCCGTCGGGGTCCGGGTCCTCGCAGGTCGCGGAGTCCATCCGGGGCAGCACGAGCCGGCCGAGCCGGAGCCCCGCGGCCAGGTCGGGCGCCTGGTCGAGGTCGGTCGCGCCGACGCGGTCCGCCCGTCCCGCCAGCACCACGGGCCACGGATCGTCGGCACAGGCCAGCGCGGCGCTCACGGCGCCGGGGAGGTAGACGTCACCGGGCGCGGCGAACACGTAGCGGCCGGCGCGCGCGGTGCGCAGGCCGACCCACCGCGCCTCCTCGACCGAGCCGGCCCGGAGGATCCGCACCCGGGTGTCGTCGCCGGCAACCACCTCTGCCAGGGCGTGCGCCTCGGTGTCGAGGCACACCACGATGATCTCGAGCGCCGGCGTGCGCTGGTTGCGCGCCGACTCCAGCGTGCGCCGGAGCAGGTGCGGCTCGGCGCCGGAGGCGGTGACGACCAGCGCGAGGAGGGGTCGCCCGTGCCGCACCCGGCGTACGGCACGGGCCAGCTGACGGCGGAGCAGGTGGCTCAGATGAGTCCCTTGTCCTTCAGGTACGCCTTGGCGACGTCAGCGGCCTTCTGCCGGTCGAGGTCGACCTTGCCGATCAGCGTGGTCAGGTCCTCGGTGGTCAGCACGGCCGACAGCTTGTCGAGCGCCTGGCGGGCCTTGTCGTTGTCCTTGAGCCACTTGCTGTTGACGATCGGCACGAGGTTCTCGGCGTTCTGCAGGTTCTTGTCATCCTTGAGGATCACCAGGCCGAGCTTGTCGAGCGTCGCGTCCGTCGTGCCCACCGAGCCGATCTGGGTGACCCCGTGGACCAGGTCGTCCTTGGTCGCCTGGCTGCCGAAGCCGGTCGGCTCGAAGCCGGTGACCTTGACGCCGTAGGTCTCCTCCAGGCCCTTCTGGCAGTCGGCCCGCTGCGGGCAGTCGCTGTTGCCGCCGAGCTTGACGCCCAGGCCCGACGCGCCGAGGTCGCTGAGCGTGGTCAGGTGGTTGGTCTCGGCGAACTGCTTGGTCACGGCGAAGGCGTTGGCGTCCTGGGCCTTGGCCGGCTCGAGCGCGGTCAGACCGTCCTTCGCAGCCAGCTTGTTCAGCTGTGCCAGCGTGGCCTGCTCGTCGGATGAGGCCACCTTGGGGGCGTTGTCTCCGTTGGCCTTGCGGTTCAGCGCCTCGGTCATCGAGGAGAGGTAGTCCGCAGAGATCGTGACGTCGCCCTTCATCAGCGGCTCGAGGTAGATGTCACGGGCGCCGAGGTTCTTCACCGATGTGTCGTAACCGGCGTGGTCGAGGACCGCCTTGTACAGCTGGGTCATGACGTCGGCCTCGGTGAACTTCTGCCCGACGATCACCACCTTGCCGCCGCTGCCGCCGCAGGCGGTGGTGAACATCAGCGGGAGTGCCACCAGCACGAGCAGCGCCCGTCGTAGGAGTGAGGTCTGCATGTCTCCGCCTTCTGTGTCCCGCAGGAGTCCTGCGCGTGTCCGACGAGGGCCAGCCCCCGCTCGCGGCTCGACTCTAGCGACTCCCCGCGGGCAGGGGGTCCATCAATTTCTGCAGCGCAGCGAACATCAGCTCCAGCGCGAGCGCCACCACCGCCACGATCAGCGACCCAGCGACCACCTCCGCCGTCTGGAAGCTGTCGTAGCCGTGCACGATGATCCGGCCCAGCCCGGGACCAGCGACCAGCGCGGCGATCGTGGCGGTCGCCCAGACCTGGACGACCGCGAGCCGGATGCCCGCGACGATCAGCGGCACCGCGAGGGGCAGCTCGACCCGGCGCAGCACGTCCAGCTCGCTCATGCCCATCCCGCGCGCCGCCTCGACCAGGTCGGCGTCGACGTCGGCCATGCCGGTGTAGGTGTTCGTCACGATCGGTGGCAGCGCGAACAGCGCCAGTGTCACGAGCGTCGCCAGCCCGGACCGCCCGAACGGCCCCAGCGTCCCGGTGCCGAACCACCCGAGGGAGAGCAGGGACAGCAGCGCGACGATGGGGATCGCCCGGCCGACGTTGCTCAGGTTGACCGCGAACGCGCCACCCCGTCGGCGGTGCCCCAGCCACAGCGCCACGGGCAGGCCGACGGCGAGCGCGATCAGCATCGAGACCAGGGTCAGCAGCGCATGCTGCCCGAGGAGCACCGGTACGCCGCCCGGGCCGTGCCAGTGGTCACCGTCGCGGAACCAGGCGATCACGTCGTGGATCATCGCTGCCCCTTCACCGGGCCGCCGCCGTCCTGGCCCACGGCGTGAGCAGCCACTGCAGCGCCACCAGGAGCAGGTCGAGGGCGACTGCGAGCAGGACGCACAGCACGCTGGTGGCGAGCACCTGGGCCTTGAAGTTCGTCTGAGTCCCGTCGATGAGGAGGCCTCCGAGGCCGCCGTAGTCAAGGATCGCGCCGACCGTGGTCAGCGCCACCGCGGACACCGTCGCCACCCGCAGGCCCGCCATGATCGCCGGCAGCGCCAGCGGCACCTCCACCCGCCACAGCATCCGCCGGGCGGCGTACCCCATGCCGAGCGCGGACTCGCGCACCTCGGCCGGCACCGAACGCAACCCCTCGAGGATGTTGCGCACCAGGATCGTCAACGAGTACAGGCCCAGCCCGATGACCACCGTGGTCATCCCCAGCCCCGTGATCGGGACCAGCAGGGAGAACAGCGCCAGCGACGGGATCGTGTAGAGCGCGGTCGTCGTGCCGACGATCAGGCCTTCGAGTTTTCGGTACCGTCGGGCGAGCAGGGCCAGCGGGACGGCGAGGACCAGGCCGAGCAGCACCGACGCGACGACGATGCCGACATGCTGCAGCAGGGCGTCGGTGAGGTCGCCGGCTCGCGAGGAGTAGTACCGCCCGCAGATCCACTGGTTGCGGGTCAGGCAGTTGTCCGACGAGGCGGGAGCGACCGATGCCAGCACACAGGGACCGTAGCGCGTCCGCCGTGCCGGAGGCCGAGGTCATGATCCGCCTCGACGGCGTCGGGAAGACCTACGAGGACGGCACCGTCGCCGTGCAGTCGCTCGACCTCGCGGTGCCCCGCCACGCCCTGGTGGTGCTCGTCGGGCCGTCGGGCTGCGGCAAGTCGACCACGCTGAAGATGGTCAACCGGCTGATCGAGCCGACCGCCGGGCGGATCCTGCTCGACGGTCGGGACGTCACCCACGCCGATCCGGTGCAGCTGCGCCGCGGCATCGGATACGTGATCCAGCAGGTCGGGCTGTTCCCCCACCAGGACATCGCCACGAACGTCGCCACCGTGCCGAGCCTGCTCGGCTGGGACAAGCAGCAGGCCCGCACTCGCGCGCTGGAGCTGCTCGAACTCGTGGGCCTCGACCCGGCGCTGTACGCCGCGCGCTATCCGCACCAGCTCTCCGGAGGTCAACGGCAGCGGGTCGGAGTGGCCCGGGCGCTCGCCGCGGATCCCCCGGTGCTGCTCATGGACGAACCGTTCGGCGCCGTCGACCCGGTGGTGCGCTCGCGGCTGCAGGACGAGTTCCTGCGGCTGCAGCGCGACCTCGGCAAGACCGTGCTGATGGTCACCCACGACATCGACGAGGCGGTCAAGATGGGTGACCGGGTCGCGGTGTTCGCCAGCGGCGGTCGCCTCGCCCAGTACGACGTGCCGGCGGCCGTCCTGGGCGCCCCGGCCGACGACTTCGTCGAGGAGTTCGTCGGTCAGCGGCGGGGCATGCGTCGCCTCGCGGTCACCCCGATCGAGCCCGCCCTGCTGGAGCCGCTCGACGGTGTCGCGGCCGCAGATCTCGCCGGCACGGTCGACGTGGACGCGAGCCTCGAGGACGCGATGGCGCTGCTGCTGCGCGAGGACAAGTCGATGGTCGGCGTGACGCAGGGAGCGCGGTTCCTCGGCGTACTGACGCCGAACGGGATCCACCAGATGCTGCGCGCCAGCGTGCGCGCGGCGACCGATGGTTGAGGCGCGAGCGAAGCGAGCCTCGAAACCTCGCGACCTGACAGCCGGGCTCAGGCCCGCTTGACCGCCTGGGTCATCTGGTCCTGCTCGGCGCGGATCTCCGCGGCCTTCTCCTCCCAGGAGACCAGGTCTTCGACCGATCCGCGGACCGGTCCACCCTCGGCCTCCCACGAAGCCAGCGCGTCGGCCTCCTCGGCCGCCCGCTCGGCACGCAGCACCTCGATCGACCGCTCCAGCTCGGTGACCCGCTGTTCGGCGTCGGCGATGGTGCGCTCGGCGGACTCCGCGCGAGTCAGCGCGTCGCCGGCCTCGCGCTGCATCCTGGCCAGCTTGCGCTGAGCCTGCACGAGCTCGCCCTGGAGCTCACGCACGGAGAGGTTGGACTCGGCCAGCCGCTCGGTCATGGCGGTGGTGAACTCCGCGTGCTCGGCGGCACGCAGCGAGAACAGCGACTTGTAGGCCGTGGCGGCCGCGGCCCGGTCGGCGGCGTTCTCCCGCCGCGACTGCAGCACCTCGGTCCACATGATCCGCAACGCGGCCCAGCCGAGTGCCAGCGCGAGCACCGAGCTGACGCTCAGGGCAACCGGCGACTGGGTCGGCAGCGCCGCCAGCACACCGGCGGTCGCCAGCGACAGCAGCACCACCGCCACGGAGACGCGGACACTTCGTTGCCGACGGCGCGCGGGGGTGCGTGAGACTGCCATGGGAGCAGGTTAGTTTGCTACAGGTCCTCGGGCGGAATCCGACACGCGTGCTCCAGGAGCAGGCCCGTGGCCAGCGCCACAGCCGCGCCCAAGGCCGCGAGCGACGCCCTCAGGATCGTGGTCGTCGCGTGCTCTCCGTCCACGCCGAGGTTCGAGATCGCCATGCCGAGGTAGGCACCGAGTCCGAGCGCTCCGAGGCGGGCGACGGCCTTGCCCAGGACCAGCCGGGCCACGCCCTGCTGCGCGGTCAGGACGAGGTGGTCGCGATGCACCGTGCGCCAGGTCAGCAGGGCGATGCCACCGACGACGGCAGCGACGAAGTACGTCGTCCCGACGGCGAGCCACGAGACGGTGGGCACCGCAGCACCGGACCGGATCGCCTGGCCCCGGATCGACCAGCCGATCACCAGGCCGACCAGGCCGATGACCACGAGCGGACCCGGCCCGGTGGGACGGATCCGGCCCTCGTGCGGTGGTGGTGGAACCGGGTCGTCGTCCACCGGAGGGCGGTCGCGGCTCACCGGCTCACTCCACCTCGAGCACGATGTCGTCGCGCCGCG
>DATAKN010000014.1:0-6641 GCA_036261595.1 Marmoricola sp. | reverse complement strand
ACCGACTACGACGCACCACGCAAGACAGAGGAAGAGCAGAACGAGGACAGCCTCGAAGAGCTCAAGGCGCGGCGTCACGACAAGAACTCCGGCAAGGTGGACGAGGACGAGGCGGAAGCCGCCGAGTCCTTCGAGCTGCCGGGTGCAGACCTGAGCCACGAGGAGCTCGCCGTCGAGGTGATGCCCCGTCAGGACGACGAGTTCACCTGCATGAGCTGCTTCCTCGTGCACCACCGCAGCCAGCTGGCGGACGAGAAGAACATGATCTGCCGCGACTGCGCCTGACCGAGGTCAGAACCCAGACGCTGAACGCCGAACGGCCGCCTCCCACAGGGGAGGCGGCCGTTCGGCGGCGTGCTGGATCAGGCGCTCTCGCTCACGCCCGGCGGCAGGTGGCCGGTCGAGCGCTGGTAGTACTGCGCGGCCCGACGCGTCGCGAGCATCCGCGCGATCGCGATGATCGTGCCGCTGACCGCGGCCCAGAGGATGGCCTCGCGCATCTCGACGTCGGGGGAGGCCGGGTTGGCCGGCGGCTCCTTGCCGGTGGCGACCTTCCAGGACGTGTTCAGCGCCTTGCGGGCCGCCGCCGCGGCCACGACCGCGGCCAGCAGCGAGAAGATGCCCCACACCTTCGAGCTGTCCTTCTGGCTGGACTTCTTCGACATGGTTGCCTCTCGGTTCGTTTGCTCCGACCCTAGTGCCCGAGGTCTCCGGTGCCATGCGAGCCGCCCAGTGCGGCCGCCAGCTGGCGTGGGTGGCGCGACGAGATCAGCCAGTACGGCGTCGGGTCGCGCGGGTCGTCCAGGGTCACCTTGACCGACCGCTTGATGTAGGGCCGGGTCACCAGGAACGCCCGCGCATCGGCGTCGATGCCGTGCACCCGCCGGGTGGCGTCCTTGTCCAGGGCCTCGGCGCCACCGAGGTGGTAGAGCGGGACGTGGGCGTGGCCGGCGTACAGGACGCCGCCGCGGACGGCCACCTCGGCAGAACCCAGCCACCAGAAGACCCCGTAGACCAGGGCGAACAGGGAGCCGGACGCCGACCAGGCCAGCCACCCGGGCAGGGCGACGATGAGCGCGAGCCAGACGGTCGCCAGGAACATCGTCGCCTGCACCCACCAGCGCAGGGGCACGTGCAGCCGCTCCCGGTAGGTCGCCGCGGGTTGCGCGCCGTGTGCGGTGCGGTCCGTGGCTGGCATGGGCAAAGCCTGACATCAGACCCGCCCGGGTGCGCAGGTAGGGTCGCTCCCCGTGAGTGAGCGCACCGCGGCGACGACGGGCACGACCGTCGAGATCAGCATCCTCCGGCTCGACCCGGAGCTCCCGCTGCCGTCGTACGCGCACCCGGGTGACGCCGGTGCGGACCTGTACGCCCGCGAGGACGTCACCCTGGCGCCGGGTGAGCGGCGGCTGGTGCCGACCGGGATCGCGCTGGCGCTGCCCGACGGGTACGTCGGACTGGTGCACCCGCGCTCCGGCCTGGCCCATCGGGCCGGGCTGTCGATCGTGAACGCACCCGGCACGGTCGATGCGGGTTACCGTGGAGAGGTGCAGGTGTGCCTGGTCAACCTCGACCCGGCGACGCCGATCGAGCTCAGGCGCGGTGACCGCATCGCGCAGCTGGTGGTGCAGCGCTGCGAGACTGCCGGCTTCGTCGAGGTCGACGAGCTGCCCGGCTCGTCGCGGGGTGCCGGGGGCCATGGTTCAACGGGAGGATTCGCATGAGGCTCGGTCGCAAGAAGTCCACGGCGGACGACGGGGCGGCGTCCACCCCGGACGGCGGCGCGGTACCCGACGAGGGGTCCGCCCAGGAGTCCGCAGCGACGCCGAGCGGCCCGCTGGACATCAGCGAGGTCGACCCGGACGCGACGTACGTCGACCTGGGCAGCCTGCTGGTGCAGCCCCCCGACGGACTCGACCTCCGGCTGCAGGTCGACGAGCAGAGCGGTGCGGTGATGACGGTTCTCCTGGTCGCCGAGGAGGGCGTGCTCGAGGTCCGCGCGTTCGCCTCCGCCCGCGGCGGTGACCTGTGGAGCGAGGCGCGTCGGGAGATCGCCGCCGACACCGCCCGCCGAGGGGGCACGGCGACCGAGCAGGAGGGCAGCTTCGGCCCCGAGTTGTTCTGCGAGGTGCCGGTCACCGGGCCGAACGGCGAGTCGCTGATGCAGCCCTCGCGCGTGATCGGTCACTCCGGCCCGCGCTGGTTCCTGCGTGCCACGCTGGCGGGTCGCCCGGCCTTCGACGCCGAGTACGCCGCACCCTTCGAGCACGCCCTGCGCACGCTCGCGGTCCGCCGCGGCAGCGAGGCGATGCCGCCCGGAGAGGCGCTGCCGCTGCGGATGCCTCCTCAGGCGACCCGGCTCGACGACACGACCCTGCCCGACCCCGCGGAATAGGCCGGTTGCGATGGCACACACCAAGGGCCGACTGCGTGCGGGACTGCGCGAGTGGGCGAACCAGGCCCATGCGGAGGCCGAGGAGCTCCGTGGCCACGCCGTCCGCTCGGGTGGTGTCCCGATCAGCGAGGCCCCCGACCGGGAGATGGTGACCGTCCAGGGCAGCCTCCGGACGGTCACGCTGCGGCCGCGAGGCGGCGTACCGGCCCTCGAGGCGGAGCTGTACGACGGCACCGGCACGATCACCGTGCTCTGGCTGGGCCGCCGCCGGATCGCCGGGATCTTCCCCGGCCGCTCGATCCGGGTCACCGGCCGGATCGGCGTGCACGGCGGTGCCCGCGTGATGTACAACCCGCGGTACGACCTGCGGTACTGACGCCGCGCGAGACGAGGATGGCCGTGGATCATCTCACCGGCACGACGACCGGCACCGTGGAGGAAGTGGTCCGCCACCAGCTGGCCACCGCCCTCGGCGGTCGACGCGGCATGCTCGAGGCCGCGGTGCCGACCGCCGGGTTCACCGTGCTGTTCCTGACCACCCACGACCTGCGACTGTCCCTGCTGATCGCCGTGGCCTGTGCGGCGGTGCTGCTGGTCGTGCGGATCGTGCAGCGCAGCACCACGCAGTTCGTGCTCAACAGCCTCGTCGGCATCGGGATCGGGGCGCTGTTCGCCTGGCGGGCGGCTCGTGGCGGCGGCGACGCCAACGACCAGGCGCTCGCGTACTTCCTGCCGGGCATCCTCTACAACCTCGGCTACGCGGTGGTCATGGTCTTCACGATCCTGGTCCGCTGGCCGATCGTCGGCTTCATGGTCGGCAGCGTGACCGGCGACCCCACCGGGTGGCGCGCGGACCGCGGCGTCGTACGCCTCTGCAGCCGGCTCACCTGGCTGCTGGTGCTCCCGTGCATCGTCCGCGTGGCGGTCCAGGCTCCCGTCTACCTCGCCGGGCGCAACGGCTGGTGGAACGAGGACTCTGCCGTGGCGACGCTGGGCATCGCCAAGCTCGTGATGGGCTGGCCGCTCCAGGTCGCCGCCCTCGCAGCGATGGTGTGGCTGCTCAGCCGCAACAAGACCCCGGCGGCCGCCCCCGACGCCTGACCCACCTCAGCGGCTCAGGTGCGCCAGGCAGAGACCCGGCTCGACCAGCGGGGCCAGGTCGCGCACACCCAACGGGGCGTCCCGCCGCTCGAGCACCCCGCGCATCAGTCCGAGGTGGAGGGCGCAGACGACGTCCTCGTGCTCCTCGGCGACCTCGAGGAACGGACAGTGGCTGACCTCGATCCGCAGCTCGCCCGCGTCCTCGACCGCGCGTGACTCGAAGCCGACCTCGTCGAGGCTGCCCACGAGGACGTCCAGCGCGTCCTGCTCGGCGTCCTCGCCCCGTCGGCGCTCCGGCATCGGCAGGGACCGTGACCAATCCCGACCCGTCCGTTCCGCCACCGCGGCCGGCTCGGGGACCTGCTCGGCCAGGAAACCCGCCAGCATGCCGGCGAGCAGCTGGTAGCGACGCCTCGTGACGCGCGGGGCCGAGGCCGACGCGGCGTACGTCACCCGGGGGCGACCCCGTGTGGTGCGCGCCTCGAGCCCGCGTACGACGAGCCCGTCGGACGCCAGTGCGTCGAGGTGGAACCGCACGGAGTTGGCGTGCATGCCGAGCCGGTCGCCGACCTGGTCTGCGCTCATCGGCTCGCCGGCGTCCTGCAGCAGGGCGAGGACGCGGGCGCGGCTCGGCCCCAGCCGTTGGGTCTGTTCGTCCGCCATCGGGCCGATTGTGTCGTGCTGTCCGGTCGCTCAGCCAGCTGCCGCACGGCTCGCTGCGGCCACGACCCGCTGGCGACGCGGCAGCCATCGGCCGCCCTGCTCGGTGATCCAGCCCAGTCCCGGCAGCTCCCTCGACGACGGCGGGGGAGTGCTCGGGCGGGCGGGCGGCTCGGGCGTCAGGCCGCGCGCAGCGATCTGCGCACCCAGCCAGTCGACCGCGTCGATCCCGTGCAGCGGCGCGGTGCCTGGCACCGTGACGACCGGGGTGACCTCGCGCCCGGACTCGCGCCACTCGGTCGACCAGGCGCCGACCAGCTGCCAGGCAGCGGTCGAGATCGGGCCACCGGTCACGTCCACGCAGTACCCCCACTCGCGCACTGCCTCGCTCGCCGAGGCGCTGCAGCGCAGCTCGTCGACGAGGAGCGTGCGCAGCACCTTGGCATCGCCGATGTCCACGCCGTGCATCCAGAACGACTCGAAGACCACGGCCCGGACGGAATCGGCGACACCCGCGGCGTAGCTCTCGGCGTACGCCGCCACGGTGGCGCTGGTCCGCGGCATGAATCCGGCCAGGTCGTAGGGGAGCTGCTCGCCGGGCAGGAGCGACGCGACCACGTGGTCCATCTCCTCCTGGACGGTCGCGAACCCGTCGGTCGGCCGGCGCCGTCCGGCCTCGCGCTCCACCGCCCGCCAGTCGATCTCCACGCCGGCGCCGGCCAGGATGGCGGCGCGGCGGAAGGCCAGGTAGCTCCACGGGCAGTCGAAGTCCCCGTGGACCACGATCCGGCCGGGGTGCACCGGTGCGGTCGTGTCGAGGGGGAGCGGTGCCGAGGTGGGCCGGGGCGCCGGGCGGACCGGGCGCTCCAGCAGGCCCGTGCTCATGACAGGGGCTCCGGCAGCGGAGTGATCCGGGAGATCTGGACCCGCCACCGCTCCGGGCCCTCTTCGAGCGGGGTCCACGCGAACTCGCCGGTGTGCTCGGCGGCGAACTGGTAGTACAGCGGCTTCGGGTCGTGGTCGTTGACCAGCTCGAACGAGTCGCCCGGCGAGAGCGCGCCGTAGGTCTCGAAGATGAGCTGGTGGCGGCGCGCGGGCGCCTCGGCACGGACGTCGAGCTGACGAGTCATCGAATCTCCTTGGCAGTGGTTCCGGTCCGTTCTATTGTTACGAGTAGTTCGTAAAAAACGCAAGGAGGACGGCATGACCTACGTGATCGGGGCCCCGTGCATCGACGTCAAGGACAAGGCCTGCGTGGACGAGTGCCCGGTCGACTGCATCTACGAGGGCGAGCGCAGCCTCTACATCCAGCCCGACGAGTGCGTCGACTGCGGCGCGTGTGAGCCGGTGTGCCCGGTGGAGGCGATCTACTACGAGGACGACCTGCCGGAGGACCTGGTGCCGTTCAAGGACGACAACGCCCGGTTCTTCGCCGAGCCGCTCCCCGGCCCCGACGCCGCGATCGGATCGCCCGGCGGTGCCGCGAAGCTGGGCATGATCGCCGGCGACACCGAGCTGGTGGCCAGTCACCCGCCGCAGGGCGACTGAGCCGCCGGGGTCAGGTCCCGAGCAGGTCGGCGAGGACGGCGGCCTGGCTGATCTGCACCTCGCGCGTCGCGGTGAGCAGGGTCAGGTCGCCGCGACGTGCGAGGTCGCGCAGGTGATCCAGCGCCGCGGCAGCGTCGGGCTGCTCGAGCTCGGCGTGGTAGCGCGTGCGGAACTCCTCGAACTTGGCCGGGTCGTGGGCGTACCACGTACGCAGGGCGGTGGACGGAGCGACCTCGCGACACCACTCGTCGAGGCGCGCCTGCTCGCGGCTCAGCCCACGCGGCCAGATCCGGTCGACCAGGACCCGGGCGCCGTCGTCGGGTGCTGGTGCGTCGTACACCCTGCGAACCCGGACCGAGGTCACCGTGCGCCGCCGGCGTCAGGCCCGTGGAGCCAGCAGCTGCTCGAGCTCTTCCTCGACGTCGGCCTGGCAGACGAACAGCAGCTCGTCACCGGCCTCGACCGGCTGCTCGGGGTCGGGCGTGTAGACCAGTCCGTCACGCAGGATGGTGACCAGCGCGACATTCTCCGGGAACGGGATCAGTCCCGACGGCTTGCCGACGTACGGCGAGCCGGCCGGCAGCGTCATCTCCACCAGGTTCGCGTTGCCCTGCCGGAAGGTGAACAGCCGGACCAGGTCGCCGACGGTCACCGCCTCCTCGACCAGCGCGGACATGATCCGGGGCGTGGACACGTTGACGTCCACGCCCCAGGCCTCGGTGAAGAGCCACTCGTTGTTGGGGTGGTTCACCCGGCCGACCGTCCGCGGGACGCCGAACTCCGTCTTGGCCAGCAGTGAGGTGACGAGGTTGGCCTTGTCGTCACCGGTCGCGGCGATCACCACGTCGCAGTGCTCCAGGCGGGCCTCCTCCAGCGAGGACAGCTCGCACGAGTCGGCCAGCAGCCACTCGGCGTCGGGCACCCGCTCGGGCTTGAT
>DATAKN010000327.1:0-13790 GCA_036261595.1 Marmoricola sp. | reverse complement strand
GCCGACACCCACGTCGTGCCGACACCGGAGGGCGACGTGCACATCGACACCGGCTTCATCGTTCACAACGAGCACACCTACCCGACGCTGATCCGGCTGTTCGCCGAGCTCGGTGTGCCGACCCAGGCCTCCGACATGTCGATGTCGGTGCGCACGGACGAGGCGCACGGCGGCACCGGCCTGGAGTGGGCGGGCGCGCTCGGCTGGCGCGGCCTGTTCCCGACCTGGCGCAACGCGCTGCGACCGTCGTACCTGCGGATGCTGACGGAGATCCCGCGCTTCCACCGCCAGGCAGGCCGGCTCCTGGAGGAGACCGACGACGGCGCCGACGACGGCCAGACGCTCGGTGAGTTCCTCGAGGCGGGGCGCTTCTCGGCGTACTTCCGACGGCACTTCATGGCGCCGCTGGTTGCCGCGGTGTGGTCGTGCGACCCGGCGGTGTCGCTGGAGTACCCGGCCCGTTACCTGTTCGCCTTCCTGCGCCACCACGGGATGCTCAGCGTCTTCGGGTCACCGCAGTGGCGCACGGTCTCCGGAGGCTCGCACGTGTACGTCGACCGGCTCGCGGCGAGCCTGGCTGCCCGGCGCGGCACCGTGCTGCTCGACACCAAGGTCACCTCCGTGCTGGAGACCCCCGACGGCGTCGAGGTCACCGACGGCAACGGCACCGTGCACCGCTTCGACGCGGTCGTGCTCGCCACCCACCCCGGCCAGGCGCTCGCGATGCTGGCCGAGCCCACGCCGGCGCAGCGGGACGTGCTCGGCGCGATGCCGTACTCGCAGAACCTTGCGCAGCTGCACACCGACACCTCCCTGCTGCCTCGACACCGACGCGCCTGGGCGTCCTGGAACCAGTGGACCCGCCCGGACAGCGACCGCGTGACGGTGACCTACGACCTGACCCGGTTGATGCGGCTGCCGTCCGAGGACGGCACCCGGTACCTGGTCACGCTCGGAGCGCCCGACCTGGTCGACCCGGCCACGGTGATCGCGACCAGGCACTACGAGCACCCGTTGTACACGCCGGAGTCGGTGGCCGCGCAGCGGCGGGCCGGTGAGCTGGACAGCGATCGCTTGGCGTTCGCCGGCGCCTGGAAGGGGTGGGGCTTCCACGAGGACGGTGCTCGGTCCGGCCTCGAGGCGGCGCAGCGGTTGGGGTTCGACTGGGGACCCTCGCCGGTGCCGGTCGAAGCGCCGGCGGTCTACGCGACGACGATCCGGCACACCCGGCGTACGCCGGTGAAGCACCGGTTCACCCACCAGTCGCACGTCTGGCTGGTCGACCTCGACCACCTGCCCGACCACGGCGTCCGGGGCCGGTTCGAGGCGCGCGACCACCTCGGTGACCCGTCCCGCAGCATCCGCGAGAACGTCGACGCGTTCCTGGCCCGCCACGGGATCTCCCTCGAGGGTGGCCGGATCCTCATGGCCGCCAACGCGCGCGCGCTCGGCTACTGCTTCAACCCGATCAGCGTGTTCTGGTGCTTCGACGCCGCCGGCACGCTGGCCGCCACGATCGCCGAGGTGCACAACACGTACGGCGACCGGCACGCCTACCTGCTCCGGACCGACGACCGCGGACGGGCGAGCGTGGACAAGCAGATGTACGTGTCCCCGTTCCACGGCGTCGACGGGCACTACGAGGTCACGGCGCCGGTGCCCTCCGACCGGCTGGCCGTCACCGTGCGGCTCATCACCGGCGCCGGTGCCGTCTTCGACGCCTCGCTCCACGGCCGGCGCTCGCATGCCAGCCCGTGGCGGGCCGCGCCGTCCGCCGTTCTCGGGACGCTGCGCATCCACGCCCACGGCCTCCGGTTGTGGGCCCGGCGGGTGCCCGTCCAGCCCCGACCCACCCACCACCAGGAAGGTGTCCGATGACCACCACCCTCGACCCGGCTCTCCCGACCCTCGACCGCTGGTCGGACATCAGGCCGCTGCGCCGGAGCGCTCGGGCGAAGGTCTCGGCCGCGCTCGCCCGCCGGATCTTCCTGCGGTCCACCTCCCGGCTCGGGATCAGCGTCTCCACTGACGGCAGCCCTGCCGATCTGGTGCTGCACCGGCCCGAGGAGTTCTTCACCCGGCTCGGCAGCGACGGGCTGATCGGCTTCGGCGAGTCCTACATGACCGGGGCCTGGGACGCCCCCGAGCTCGGGGACACCCTCACGCTGCTGTGCGCACAGATCACCGACCTGCTGCCGAGCTGGATGCAGCGGATGCGAGCGGCGTACGTCGCCCGGCAGCCGCGCGACGAGCGCAACAGCCTGCACAACACGCGGCGCAACATCGCTCGGCACTACGACCTGTCCAACGACCTGTTCGCGGCGTTCCTCGACCCGACGCTGAGCTACTCCGCGGCGATGTTCGACACCGACTCGGTCACCGACACCAGCGTCGCCGTGCCGGTGACCCGGCTCGAGCCGCCGGTCCCCGGCGCGGACCTGGCCGAGGCGCAGGGTCGCAAGGTGGAGGCGATCCTCGACGCCGCCGGGGTCGGCGCGGGCACGCGCGTGCTCGAGATCGGCACGGGCTGGGGTGAGCTGGCGATCCGGGCCGCACGGCGAGGTGCCACCGTCCGGTCGGTGACCCTGTCCAGCGAGCAGCAGGAGCTGGCTCGCCGGCGGGTGGACGATGCGGGGTTCTCCGACTCGGTGCAGATCGACCTGCTCGACTACCGGTCGGTCGAGGGGCAGTACGACGCAGTCGTGTCGGTCGAGATGATCGAGGCGGTCGGCTATGAGTACCTGCCGGAGTACTTCGAGACCATCGACCGCGTGCTCGCGCCCGGCGGTCGGGTGGCGATCCAGGTGATCACGATGGGCCACGACCGGATGCGCGCGACCCGGCGCACGTGGACCTGGATCCACAAGTACATCTTCCCGGGCGGCTTCCTGCCGTCCGTCGAGCTCATCGAGGGTGTGACCCGCAAGCACACCGGGCTGCGGCTGACCGGGCGGACGGCGTTCGGGAGCCACTACGCGGAGACGCTGCGGCAGTGGGACCTGACCTTCCGGGCGGCTCGCGACCGCGTGCTTGCCGTCGGGTTCGACGAGACGTTCCTGCGGATGTGGCACTTCTACCTCGAGTACTCCCGGGCCGGGTTCGCCTCCGACTACATCGACGTGCAGCAGCTGACCTTCGCGCGGGAGGAGGGATGACCGCGCTCGACAGCCGCCCGGCCGGGACCCGCCGGTCGACCGGCGCGGCGCAGGCCCTGGAGCAGGCGCTCCGTCCGTTCGTGAACGGCGACCTCCCGGTGCGGCTGCGGGCGTGGGACGGCTCGGAGGCGGGCCCGACCGACGCACCGCTGGTCGTGGTGTCCTCCCCGCGCGCACTGACCAGACTGCTGTGGAGTCCGGGCGAGCTCGGCGCCGCTCAGGCCTACGTGCTCGGCGAGATCGACGTGCCCGGCGACCTGGACGCGGCGCTCACGCACGTGTGGTCGGAGGTCGAGGCGCGCGGGCTCAGCGGTGTGCGGCCGACCCCGGCCGCGGTGGCCCGGGCGGCTCGCACGGCGGCCCGGCTCGGCGCCCTGGGTCGCCGCCCCGCTGCCCCGGCCTCCCAGGCCCGCGTCCGCGGCCGGTTGCACAGCCTCGCGCGCGACCGCTCGGTGATCAGCCACCACTACGACCTGTCCAACGAGTTCTACGCCGCCATCCTCGACGAGACGATGGCCTACTCCTCGGCGTACTGGACCAGCGACAACCCGTCGTACCCGCTGCAGCACGCGCAGGGCGACAAGCTGTCGCTGGTCTGCCGCAAGCTCGGGCTGGAGCCGGGGATGCGGCTGCTCGACGTCGGTTGCGGCTGGGGCTCGCTGTCGCTGCACGCCGCGGAACACTTCGGTGCGCGGGTCGTGGGGGTCACGATCTCGGCCGAGCAGAAGGCATTCATCGACGAACGCATCGCCGCACGGGGACTCGGTGATCGGGTCGAGATCCGGCTGCAGGACTACCGCGAGGTCTCGGACACAGGCTTCGACGCAGTCTCCTCGATCGAGATGGGCGAGCACGTCGGGCAGGCGAACTACCCGACGTACGTCGAGGTGCTGCGGCACGCCGTACGTCCCGGCGGCCGGGTGCTGGTGCAGCAGATGTCGCGCTCGGGCAAGCACCCTGGAGGCGGCCCGTTCATCGAGGCGTTCATCGCCCCGGACATGCACATGCGGCCCCTCGGCGAGACCGTCGCACTGATCGAGGCGGGCGGCCTGGAGGTCCGCGACGTGCACGCGCTGCGTGAGCACTACGTGCGGACGGTCGAGCACTGGATCACCAGGTTCGAGCGGCACCAGGACCACCTGCGCACCTTGGTGCCCGAGGAGGTGCTGCGGGTGTGGCGGCTCTACCTCGTCGGCGGCGCGATGGCGTTCCGGGACGGCAGGATGGGGGTCGACCAGATCCTCGCGGTCCGTCCCGGGCCGCACGACCTCCCGGCGGTGCGCGCTTGGTGACCTTCGACTACCGACTCGGCGACTTCCTCCTCGTCACGACGTCCGCGCTCGCAGTGGTCGTCGTGCTGATGACGCTCGTCGCCGTGCTGGCCCGCGTGACCGGACGAGTCTCCGTGGTGGACACCGTCTGGGGCCTGGGCTTCGTCGCGGTGACGCTGGTGTCCGTGCTCGTCGGTGGCGCTCGCAACGACCACCACGGCGTGTACGGCGCGGGCTCTAGCCTGGGCGAGGTGCAGCACGCCTACGACACGCTCAGGAACCAGCAACACCTGCGCTCCTGGCTGCTGCTCGCCCTCGTGACGATCTGGGGCGGCAGGTTGGCCTGGCACATCGCGCGCCGCTCGAGCGGCGCGGGCGAGGACCCGCGCTACGAGGAGCTGATGGCCCGCGGCCCGGGCGGCATCGTCCGCAAGGTCCTGCTCCCACAGGGGCTGGCGATCTGGTTCGTCTCGCTGCCGATCCAGGTGACGGTCGTCGCCGGCGGGCACGTCACCTGGGTACTGGTGCTCGGCGTTGCGCTGTGGCTCGTCGGCGTGGTCTTCGAGGGCGTCGGGGACGCCCAGCTGGCGGCGTACAAGAAGGACCCGGACCGGGGTCCCGTCATGGACAGCGGGCTCTGGCGCTACACCCGCCACCCGAACTACTTCGGCGACGCCTGTGTGTGGTGGGGCATCTTCCTGGTCTCGGCGAGTGCCTGGCCGGGCGTGCTGACGATCCTGTCGCCGGTCGCGATGACGTTCTTCCTGGTCTTCGCCACGGGCGCCCGCCTGCTGGAGCAGACCATGATGCAGCGACCCGGCTACCCGGAGTACGCCGCTCGCACGTCGATGTTCGTGCCGCTGCCGCCTCGGAGGTCGGCATGAGGTGCGCGGGTGCCCGCCGAACGCGGGTCGGCTGCTTGGCGGTTGCCGGCGTCGTGCTCGCCGTCGGTACCGGGTGTGGCACGCAAGGCTCGGCCCGACCGGATCCGGAGGAGCGCGTGCAGCCGACTGCGATCAGCGACGGGCCACGCCTGAGTGCCTGCAGCGCTCGCGTCGACAGCCTGATCGACGCACGGACGATTCCTCGGTCTGACCGCGAGTACGCGATCGGCATGTGCGTCGCGAACCGCTGACGCAGCCCCACCATCACGATCGCATCGCGGTCCGGCACGCCCGGGCGTGCCGGTGCCCCGGCCGGCGTGCTGCTCGACCGGGTGCAGGGCGAGGTGGTCACTCGTCGGGTGGTGCGGGGTCGGGTGGGCTGAGGTCGGTGGTGCCGTGCCGGTCGGTGCGCCACCGGTGTCCGTAGGGGTCGCGCCAGAGGAACACCCCGGGGGCGAGCATCGAGTACGTCCAGTTGCCGTGGGTCTTGAGCCGGTGGTGCTTCACACACAGGCAGGCGAGGTTCCAGGTGGTCGTGAGGCCGCCCTGCTCCCAGGGGACGATGTGGTCGAGCTGGCAGGACCGCGCGGGGCGGTGGCACCAGGGGAACACGCACTCGCGGTCCCGGAGACGGACTTGCTCGACCAGCCGGTCCGAGGGCTGGTAGCCGGTGCAGGTGATCGACTCGTTCAGGTCGAGCACCGGTCGCACGGTGACCTTCGCGGTGTCGGCTCGCCGGCACCAGGCGGCGACCTGTACGGCGGTGAGCAGCTGCCCACCAGCGTTCTCCACCCGCGCCGGCGCATCCGGGTCCCCGGAGGTCAGGTCGTCCGCTGAGACGTGCGCGTACAGCACGACCTCCCTGGTGTGAACCGGCCCGGTGGTTGAGGTGCGAGCGCAGCGAGCCTCGAAACCACGATCCGCGAAGTCGTCGAACTCCAGCGCCTGCTCGCCACGAGCGAGCATGCCCACGGCGAGTGACCGGCGCACGTCCAACGACTCGGTGTTGCCCAGAGTGGCGAGCTGCTCGGCCCCACGCCGGACTGCGTCTTCAAGGTCCAGGGCATCAGCGAGGTCCATCTCGCCGTGCACCCGGGAGGTGCCGGCAAAGGAGACCTGGTCGTGATCGATGGTGAAGTACCGCTGCTCCGCAGACCGCTCCCGCTGCTCAGCAGCCACCTGGGGCATGAACCGTGCGATCGCCTCGTCGACCAACCGTTGGGTTTGCGCGGGTCCGGTCTGGTGCGCGAACGGTGCCACTTGAGCGTCCACGAACGAAGCGGCCTCGGGTGACAGGTGGAGGGTGTGCTCGGCGATCCGCTTGGCCCGCCACGGCGCGAGACTGCCGCGCTGCACCCGGGCCCACACCCGTGGCAGCCGATGGGCAAGCTCCAACGCCAGTCCCACCAGGGTCCGCCCGGAGTCCGCGGTCAGACCGAGGGCGGTGGCGAACTCCAGCACCGCGAACTCGCTCACCAACGGAGCACCCTCACCCGCGATCGGGATCCCGGTGTCCTGACCCATCACCCTGGTCCCGGACCACCAGGTCGCCGCGTCGTCGAGGTCAGAGACCGTGTGCAGGTGCGCCCACTCCACCGCACTGGCCAACACCTGCGCTTCAGCAGCGTTCGCGGTCGCTCGGGCACCGCGGGCGGCGGCGAGGATGCCGGTCGCGTCGGTGGTGCGGGTGCCCGAGTTCATGACACTGAATCTAGGTGCGAGCACCGACAGTTTCGGGACCAGATCCCTTGTTTCCAGGGGGTTCCGGAGAACTTTCTTGAAGAACTTTCCCTGCTGCACCGCGCTTGCGGTGGTCGAGGTGCGGTTGCGCAGCAACCGCCTCGAAATCCCGGCCTGATTCCAGCGGAGACGGGCGTGGCCTCGACCAGCTCAACCACCGGCCAACTGGTGCACGGAGCAGAAGGCAGCCGCGCGCCTGGCCCGTCGTCGCTGCCAAGACTCGACGAACGCAGACCGACGCCCGCAGCAGAAGACGAGCGAGCGCCCGTCCTCGAGCCCCGTCAGGCACGCACCGTCGACGCGATCGTGCCTGACCCCACGACCCTCGTGCCGTCATAGACCACGCAGGCCTGGCCCGGCGCGATGCCCGAGGCGTGGTCGCGGAGGTCCGCGGTGAAGCCGGAGTCCGTGGGCACCACGACCGCGCGGTGCTCCTCGCCGTGGGCGCGGAGCTGGACGGTGACCTCGAGGGGGCCGGTGGGCGCGGTGCCGCACCACAGCGGCCGGATGCACTCGAGCGCCGACACGGCGAGCGCCTCGCGGGGCCCGACGGTGACGGTGCCGGAGACCGGCTCGATGTCGAGGACGTATCGTGGTCGGCCGTCGTCGGCGGGAGTGCCGATCCGCAGACCCTTCCGCTGCCCGATGGTGAACCGCCACGAGCCCTCGTGGGTGCCGAGCACCTCGCCCTCGGCGGAGACGATCTGCCCGCCGCGGTTGACCTCCGACAGCTTCTCCGAGAGCCAACCGCCGGTGTCGCCGTCGCTGATGAAGCAGATGTCGTGGCTGTCCGGCTTCTCGGCGACCTGGAGACCTCGTCGGGCCGCCTCCTCGCGGACGGCCGGCTTCGTCGAGTCCCCCAGCGGGAACAGCGAGTGCCGCAGCTGCTCCTGGGTGAGTACGCCGAGCACGTACGACTGGTCCTTCCCGGCGTCCACCGCGCGGTGCATCTCGATGAGGCCGTCCCGCCCGGTGCGCAGCCGCGCGTAGTGACCGGTCGCGACCGCGTCGAAGCCCAGGGCCACGGCCCGGTCGAGCACGGCGGCGAACTTGATCTTCTCGTTGCAGCGCAGGCACGGGTTCGGCGTACGGCCTCCGGCGTACTCCGACAGGAAGTCCTCGACCACGGCCTCGTGGAACTGGTCGCTCATGTCCCAGACGTAGAAGGGGATGCCGATCACGTCGGCGGCCCGGCGCGCGTCGTTCGCGTCCTCGATCGTGCAGCAGCCCCGAGCCCCCGTGCGATAGGACTTGGGGTTCCGCGAGAGGGCGAGGTGGATGCCCGTGACCTCGTGGCCCGCCTCGGCCGCGCGCGCCGCCGCGACGGCGGAGTCCACGCCACCCGACATCGCTGCCAGGACGCGCATCAGGACGCTCCGCCTCCGCCGGACTTCGAGGTGAGACCCGCGGCGCGGGCGCGCTCGACCACGGGGGCGATCGCGTCGGCGAGGGCGAGCACATCGGCCTCGGTCGAGGTGTGGCCGAGCGAGAACCGCAGGGATGCGCGTGCCTGCTCGTCGTCGCAGCCCATCGCGAGCAGGACGTGCGAGGGCTGCGGCACACCGGCGTTGCACGCCGAGCCGGTCGAGCACTCGATGCCACGAGCGTCGAGGAGCATCAGCAGCGAGTCTCCCTCGCAGCCGGGGAAGGTGAGGTGGGCGTTCCCCGGGAGGCGGTGCTCGACGTCGGAGACCGGGTCGCCGTTGTACGCCGCGTCCGGCACCACCTGCTGCACCTCGGCGACCATGCGGTCCCGCAGCGCGGACAGGCGTACGGCGAGGTCGGGCTGGTGCTTCACCGCGAGCTCACAGGCCGCCGCGAAACCGGCGATCGCCGGTGCGTCGATCGTGCCCGAACGGACGTCCCGCTCCTGCCCGCCACCGTGCTGCAGCGGGGTGAGCTGCACCTCGCGACGCAGCAGGAGGGCGCCGACGCCGTACGGGCCACCGATCTTGTGACCGGTGAGCGTCATCGCGTCCACGCCGGCGGCGGCGAAGTCGACCGGCACCTGGCCGACCGCCTGGACCGCGTCGGTGTGCACGGGGATGCCGTGCTCGTGCGCGATCGCCACGACGTCGGCGATCGGCTGGACCGTGCCCACCTCGTTGTTGGCCCACATCACCGAGATCAGGGCGACGCTCTCCGGGTCCTCCTCCACCGCCGCGCGGAACGCGGCCAGATCAAGCCTGCCGAGCCGGTCGACCGGCGTCAGGACGACGTCGGCGCCACCGCGCTCCCCCAGCCAGTCCAGCGCATCGAGCACGGCATGGTGCTCCACGGTGGTGCTGATGATGCGCGTCCGCCGCGGGTCCTCGGCCTGCCGGGCCCAGAACAGCCCCTTGAGGGCCAGGTTGTCCGACTCGGTGCCCCCGGAGGTGAACACGACCTCGCCGGGACGGCAGCCGAGCGCGCGGGCCACGGTCTCGCGCGACTCCTCCACCACCCGACGCGCGGCGCGGCCCGAGGCGTGCAGCGAGTTCGGGTTGCCGACGCTGCCGAGCCGCGCGGTCATCGCCGCGGCGGCCTCGGGGAGGATCGGCGTCGTCGCCGCGTGGTCCAGGTACACGCTCATCGCAGGTCAAGGGTACGGCGTGCCCTGTGAACCGACCCTCGGGCGCCCACCGCGAGGCCTACACTCCGGCCATGACGCCGCCTTCTCGGGCCTGCCTGCGCTCGCTCGGCCCTGCACTCCTCCTCGCCACCACGGTCGCGCTCGGTGGGTGCGGGAGCGACGGACCCACAGCTGGCCCTACCCACGCCACTCCCTCGGCCAGCAAGACCGCCGGTTCCACGCCGACCGATGCCACCTCACCCACCGCTGCCGTCCAGGTGATCAAGGTGAGCAAGTACGGCATCTCCTTCGAGCTGCCGAAGGGCTGGCTGACCCTCGATGCCAAGAAGGCGCTCTCCGGGAGCGGGAACAACCCGTTCCTGAAGGAGCTGGCCGACCGGTTGGGCACCACTCCGCAGCAGCTCGTCCAGTCGTTCTCCACGGCGGTGCAGACGATGTCGGTCAGCGACCAGGGCGCCCAGCACGGGTTTCTCGAGAACGTCAACACCGTCGGCCAGGACGCGGTTCTCGATGACGAGGCGATCAAGCTGCAGCTGGCCACCATCGGCGCGAAGCCGGGGCCGTTCCGCCACGCCTCGAGTCCCGCCGGCGACGTGACTCGGGTCGCCTACGAGCTGCCGACGAAGACCGGGATCACGGTGCGAGCCGAGATGGTCGCGGTCGCCGTCGACGGCGCCACCGTGTTCATCACGGTGTCCTCGAGCTCCGCGCCGTCTGCGGCGAAGCTCGCCGACCAGGTGCAGGCCTCTTTGAAGTCGATCGCCCGCAACGACCCCGCCGCCTGAGGACACACCGGACCGGCCGCCGGGCGTGCCGGCGGCCGGTCCGGCCCCTTGGGGAAGGGCTCAGCCGACGCTGACGTCGTCGATCAGGAAGTTCGTCGCCGCCGAGGAGTCCTCGGTGCCGGTGAACTTCAGCGTGACCGACTTGCCCGCGAAGGAGGAGAGGCTGAGCGTCCGGAGCACATAGCCCGAAGTGGCATTGACGTTGGAGTACGTCGCCAGCGTGGTGGTCGTGCCACCGCTGATCACCTGCACCTTGAGGGTGTCGTAGGCGGTCGAGCCGACCTCATCGGTGCTGATGTCGTTGTAGAACCGCAGCGACGGCGAACCGGCCGGCACGGTGAACGTCTGCGACAGCGTGTCGGTGTGCGTGCTGCCGTAGCCGTCCAGCCAGGCGTAGTACGAGCCTGCGTGCGGCGTACCGCCGGTGGAGTTCGTGATCACGCCCGAGGTCGCCGACCAGCCGGTCGAGCCGGACTCGAACCCGCCGTTGGTCAGCGCACCCGTGCCGCCGCCACCGCTCGTCGAGCAGGTCTCGGTCGGCGCGGCGCTGACCGCCTTCCACGCGGCCACCGTGGCGGTGCACTGGCTCGAGGAGGCGCCGTACAGGTCGCGCGCGGCCTTGACCATGCCGTTCGCGGCCTGCGGGTAGGTGGTCGTCGAGGTCCAGTAGGTGGTGAGCGCGCGGTACCAGATCGCGGCCGCCGCGGACCGGCCGATGCCGGTCAGCGACGTGCCGTTGCAGCTGGTGCTGCTGTGCGTGCGGCCGCCGATGGTCTTCGTACCCGTGCCCTCGGCGAGCAGGTAGAACAAGTGGTTGCCGACGCCCGAGGAGTAGTGCGGGTCGAGGTTGGCCACCGAGCTGCTCCAGCAGTTGACCGATGAGCCGTCGGCGGACGGGTTGTCCATCCGACGCAGGTACGTGCCGTCCTGCATGATCTTCTCGCCGATGTAGTAGTCACCGGGGTCGCTGGCGTTGTTGGCGTAGAACTCCACCATCGTGCCCATCACGTCCGAGGTGGACTCGTTCAGACCGCCGGCATCGCCGCTGTAGTCCAGGCCCGCGGTGGCCGAGGTGACGCCGTGCGACATCTCGTGGCCGGCGACGTCGAGCGAGACCAGCGGCTTCAGGGTCGAGCCGCCGTCGCCGTAGGTCATGCAGAAGCAGGAGTCGTCCCAGAAGGCGTTCTCGTACGACGACCCGTAGTGCACGCGGGAGTACGCCGCGACCCCGTCGTTGCGGATGCCGGTGCGGTTGAACGTGAACTTGTAGAAGTCCCACGTCGTCGCCGCGCCGTACGCCGCGTCCGCCGCAGCGCTCTGCCGGCTCGAGGTCGATCCGTTGCCCCAGGTGTTGTCCGCGTCGGTGAACAGCGTGCCGCGGCTGGTGCTGGTCGAGTTGTTCGCGTCGTACGTCGAGTGCCCGCCGCGAGCGCCGTCGGTGAGGTTCCAGCCACTGCCACCCGGCGTCGTGGTCAGCGAGACCGAGCCGCTGTAGAGCGTGTTGCCCGTGCCCGTGTCGGTCTCGATGCCGGCGTGGACGCCCAGCACGGCACCGGTGCGTGCGTTCGTGTAGACGAGGTCGTCGACCGGCGTGCCGTCGGCCTTCGTCCCGGTCACGCGGGTCTCCCAGGCCAGCACGGGCTTGTGCAGCGCGGCGTAGACGACCCGGCGCGCGGTGCGTGCGGTGTCACCGCGCACCGGGGTCGCCTTCTCCGCACGGGCCATCGCCGTGGCCCGGGGCATCGAGGCGGTCGTCGACGACAACTGGATCCGGGAGGGGTGGGCCCAGTCGACGGTGTCGACCGACCTGGTCGGCGAGGTGTGCAGCACCAGGTCGCCACCGATCACCGGCAGCCCGGCATAGGTGCGTTCGTAACGGACGTGCTCACCCCCGTCGGTGTCGCGGAGCACGTCCTTGACCACGAGCGCCTCCTTGCTGCCCAGCTTCAGCTCGCGCGCCGTGCTGGCACGGTCCGCCCGTGCCTGCTTGACCGCGTCCCGGCGCGCGGCCGGGGTGAAACCGGGGTCGGGCCGACTGGTCGCCGGCTTCGCGACCGGCACGCTCGTGCCGGCCACGTGGGCCGTGGCTCCTGCGGGACTCAAGCCCGCCAGGGAACCCAGCACCAGGGCGGAGACTGCAGCCCCGGTCATCGTGTGGAATCGCCTCTTCAGCCGCATCGTGTCGATGCCTCTCTCTACGGGGTCAACCGGGATCTCCGGATTGCCCAGGACGAGACTCGACGACGGCTCCGGCACCGACAAGACGGCAATACATGCGGTGCACAGGCCTGCAGGTTGGAAGGCCGTGCACGGCAGCGGCAGATGTCAGGAGATCCTGAGGCGCGCCACCAGCGCGCGGTGGTCGGTGCCCGCGACGTCGAAGGTCTCGGTGGCAACCGCTGCGAACGGCGCGCTCGCCAGCACGTGGTCGATGGCGAACAGGCCCACGCCGAACGGCAGCCGGTAGGGCTTGACCCCGCTGGGCCAGGTGGGCTGCCAGCCGGAGTCCGCCTCCGTGGCGGCATCGTGGAGCCCGCCGTCCAGCGCGGTGCGGACCGGGCCGTGGTCGAGTGTCGAGTTCAGGTCCCCCACGAGCAGGCGGGGCCCGTGCAAGGCGGCCAGCGCGCCGTCGATCGCCGACCAGTCCCGGCTCCACGCGGAGACGTCGGTCAGCGGCTGGCTCGGGTGCACCGCCACGAGCCAGAACGGCCGCGGCGCCTGCACCTGCATCCGGTAGCCGCCGTGACCGGTTGCCAGGACCGCCTGCGAGGTCAGCGGGTAGCGGGACACCACCACGGTCCCGCCGGCCCCGGGCGCCGGCGAGCCGGCTGCGTGTGGGAGCGCGGCGAGGATGCCGTCGGCCACGAGCGCACCGGCCACCGCGGGCGTGACCTCCTCGAGCACGAGCAGGTCGACGTGCTGGTCGCGCACGAGTCGTACGACGGACCGCGGGTCGGCCTCACCGAGCCGCAGGTTCGCCGTCATCACGGTCAGGTCGGCCCGGCCGTGCCGGTGCGGGCCGGCGTACAGCGGCGCCAGCAGAGCCAGGTGGAACACCAGGCCGACGCCCGCGAGCCCGGCGATCACCAGGAGCCATCGACGACGGGACCAGCGAAACGCCAACGCGACCACGAGCAGCACGAAGGAGTAGCCGAGGGCGGCGTACGGGACGAACGCCGTCGCCAGCACCCACAGGCGCGACGACGGCGTGAGGACCCGACAGAGCGTCAGGAACATGGAAACGGCCAGGGTTGCCGCTGCCACGAGGGCGGCGGCAACCCTGGCCGGAAGCCTCAGGCGGGAGAGCAGGTCAGCCCTTGCGCTGGTTGACTCCCTCGGTGGCGGCGGGCAGCACGGTGTGCAGGTCGCCCACGACACCGAAG
>DATAKN010000326.1:0-14635 GCA_036261595.1 Marmoricola sp. | reverse complement strand
CGACGACAAGGGCAACGACTTCTTCACCGATCCCTCGGGCGCGGTGACCGTGCCGCTGAGCACGCTCGCTGCCTCCGGCATCCGGGTGCGCTCGAAGGAACGCTGACACCCGCCGCGGACGTCATACGGACCGAGGCCCCGGACCCACGTTCGGTATGACGTCAGGCGGCTCGACGCCAGCCCGCCGCCTGGAGCGCGTCGCGGACCTGGTCGAAGAATGAATCGGGCTGCGTTCGGAGACCGAGGAGCGGCAGCCGCAGCACGGTCGAGCCCCCGATCACGACGGCGTTCTGCCGAAGCGCGTCGCCGACGACGTTCTCCGCCCACGTGTGGTGGATGCCGTCGATCTCGAGCACGACGCCCCAGTCGTCCCAGTACACGTCCAGGTAGTACCGGTGCGCGCCGTCACGCCGCAGCACTTGGCGCGACGGCTCCGGCAGGCCTCGACGCCGGCACGCGCGGGCGACATCGATCTCGCCCAGGCTGCGCGCTCCGCCGAGCAGGTCGAGGACCACGACCTGCAGAAGCCGACGGCGTCGGTCGCGTTTGATCCGCACGGCAGCCTGCGCCAGCAGTTCGGCCGTGCACAGGCCTTGTTGCACGACCATCGTCAGGATCAGCGTCGCCTGCCGGTCCGACCGTGCCCAGAGCGCTGCCCGAACGGCGGCGACCTCCGTTCGCGTGCGCGGCACCCCCGTCGTCAGGACGTCGTCCGACGACCACCGGCGGGTCTGACGGATGTCGAAGTCCCGGGTGCGCCGGACTCGGGCCCCTCGCGGAACCGAGACACGCACCCGCTCGACCGTGAATCTCGTCAGCCCTGACGCCAGCAACGCCGAGGCGCCGTCGAGATGGGCGCGCGGACCACCCTGGAACACCGCCGCCCAGTGGAGTCCCTCCTGCGTCAGCCCACCGGTGTGGACAGCGAGCACCTGGTCACTGATCCGCTGCCACCTCTGCGCCTTGACCTGTGCCTTCACCTCCCATCGGGTGTATCCGAGCGAGTAGAGCTGTCGACGAGACACGACCCCCGCCTGGCCGGAGACGAGTCGGCCGAGTTGTCGGTCACGGTGGTGTCGCGAAGGTGCCATCCCAAGACGGTCGGCGCGGGCGCGAGCGGCCGCAACGGCAGTGCGACGATCTGTGGAGAAGGCACCATGACGTCATACGAGTTGTGGGCTCGGAGCCTCAGTTCGTATGACGTCCAGGAGCTTCCGGACAGCAATCGCCGCCGGCCGCCCGGCGCGGTTGGCGCCGATCGTGCTCGCCGACGGGCCGTAGCCGACCAGCTGGACTCGCCTGTCCGCGACCGCCGTCGTGCCGTCGAGCTGGATGCCACCGTGCGGGCTGCGCAGGTGCAGCGGGGCGAGATGGCTCACGGCGGGCCGGAAGCCGGTGGCCCAGAGGATGACGTCGACCGGCTCGAAAGCTCCGTCGGCCCAACGAACACCATCTGGTTCGATGCGCTCGAACATGGGCCGCCGCCGGTAGGCGCCGAGCGCCTCGGCGGCACGCTCCTGCTCACGCAGGGCCAGGCCGGTCACGCTGACCACGCTGGCCGGCGGCAGACCGCGGCGTACGCGGTCCTCGACCAGCGCCACGGCCGCGTGGCCCGCCTCCCGATCGAACTCGCCGGTCCGCCACACCGGCGGACGGCGGGTCACCCAGAGGGTGTCGGTGACCGGCGCGAGCTCTCCGAGGAACTGCACGGCCGAGGCGCCGCCACCGACGACGAGCACGCGCCGGCCCACGAAGTGGTCCGCGCCGGGGTAGTCCACCGTGTGCAGCTGCTCACCGAGGAACGTCTCCGTGCCCGCGTAGTGCGGCACGAAGGGCCGCGTCCAGGTGCCCGTCGCGTTGACCAGGGTGCGAGCGGCCCAGCGACGCGCTCCGGCCCGCACCTCGAGGAGGTCGCCCGCACTCGTGACCCGGTCCACGCGGACCGGCCGGATCACCGGTAGGCCGTGCTCCCGCTCGTACGCCGCGAAGTAGCCCGGGACCGCCACGTTCGCCCGCTCGTCGCTCGTCGGGAGCGGGTCCGCATCGGGCAGGGAGGCCACGCCGTGGACATCGGCCATCGCGAGCGAGTCCCAACGGTGCTGCCACGCGCCCCCAGGGCGCGGGTCGGCGTCGAGCACGACGTGGCGCAGCCCGAGCCGCTTCAGGTGGTACGACGCGGAGAGGCCGGCCTGACCCGCGCCGATCACGACCGTGTCCAGGACCTCCACGTCGTCCCAACGCCGCCGCGACCGGAGGTATGCCCCGCTCAGTCGGAGGGCGGCAGCCCGTCGTCGGAACGCTCGTCGGGGAAGTCGTCGTGGTCCGAGCCCGTCCGTGCGTCGGGACCGGACTCCTCGCCGACGTCCGGCTCTCCGCTCCGTCCCGTCGGGTACTTCGTGACCTGCTCGCTGTCGCTGATCGGACTGTCCGCCTTCTCCGGGTCCAGACGACCCACCTCGGACACCTGGCCTGATTCCTGCTCTGGTCCACTCATGGTGCCGACGTACCCCGAGGCCGGACAGCGAAGCGCCGGGAGAGGTGCTCTCCCGGCGCTTCGCTCAGACCGTTGCGGTCACCTCCGCTTGACGGTCACGTGGACCAGTCCGGACCTGCCGTCGAGGTAGTTGGTGTCGCCGACGTACACCGCCCGCACGTTGTAGGAATGCCTCAGCCTGCTCTTCCAGGCCAGGCGTGCCGTGCCGTTGGTCAGCGTGCCGACCGCGAGCACTCGGCCGTTGGGCCGACGGATCTTCACGCGACCCGTCGCCGGGACCCCGGCCACCGTGGTGATCTGCACCGTTCCGGCGATCCACCGACCCGGCCGCACCGTGGTACGCGAGAGCGTCAGCGCCACGGTGGGCGCTGTCTTCGCGACCTGCAGGGTGACCGTCGGTGACACTCCGGCCAGGTGGGTGTCGTCGCCGGCGTACTCGGCATGGACCGGGAAGCTCCCGGCCGTGTTCATCGAGAACGTCAACTGAGCCGTTCCGTCGGCCACCGTGCCCGACGCGAGGGTTGTGGCGCCCTGCTTGAGCACCACCGGTCCCGTCGCCTTCGTGCCTGCACTGTCGGGCACCGTGACCGTGGCGGTCACCTGACCACCTCGGGACGCCGGGTTCGGAGCCAGGCTGAGACCGACGGTTGCGGTGTCCTTCAGCTTCACGACCTGGGTCTTCTCACCCAGGGCGTTGTGGAAGTGCACCACCATGGCGCCCAGCCCGCCGTCCTGTGCGTACGCCGCGGAGTCACGCCGCAGGGTCAGCACCGAGGCCGGGCTGTCCGGGTACAGCAGCGGGTTCGTGGAGCCGCCCGTGTAGGTGCCGTAGAGCGCCAGACCGGGGTGCAGCACGTCGATGCTGCGGGGGTCGACCAGCTGGTTGTGCTCGTCGACGTCGCCGAGCTGGTCGACGGGCCCCGTGCCGTACGCGCTGTAGGACAGCACGGAGTAGGAGATGCGGGAGTGGCCCGCGCTGATCCCGGGGATCGCGGCGATCGCGACCGGGAGCACGAGGGTGTCACTGTCGAACATCGCCGTGTCCGTGTTGCCCAGGGACATGTTGAGTCCCTCGATGTCGACGATGTCGCCGCTGTGCAGGTCGTACAGCTCACTGACCAGCAGGTCGGTGTTGGCAATCCGCGTGTTGAACAGCACCGCATCGGCGGTGCCGTCACCGTTGCCGTCGATGTAGATGTCGAACTCCTGCGGAGTCGACGCCGTCCGCCAGCGGCCGTGGGTGTTGATCGCGAAGTACGCGAACCCGTCGGTCATCGGGTCCTGACCGATGGCGGTCCGCTGTGGAGCATCCGAGGTCGCGCCGACCATCCTCAGATCCGCTGAGCGCTCGTCGGGGAAGTGGACGCATCCGGTCGTCACGGTGTCCGAGCAGTCCGGGGCCAGGCCGCTGCGACCCTGCAGCTCGAAGCCCGCGAGGGTCGATTGGATCGCCGTACTCCCGCTGCCCTGGTCGACCGATTGCCCGCTGAGCGGCAGCAGCGCCTGCTGCACCGACCCGGCCGGCAGCGTGACGGAGTCGGGCTGGGTCATGGCCGACGCCGGGCGCGGGGCGGCGTACGCGGGCACTCGCAGGTCAGGCCCGCCCCCGATCGCCGTGAGCTGCACCAGCCCGCTCGCGTCGGCCTGGAACTGCCGCGGGAGTCCGGACGGAGTGAGTGCCACGGTCCCGTCGTGTGTCTTGGTCATCGCGCTCGGGTCGAGCGTCAGGGTCAGGGTCACCGAGACCGAGGACCTCGGGTCGACCACGATCGACGACGGCGACACCGCGTACGTCGCACCCGGCACGGTCGTCCGATTGTCGAACGACACGTTGTATGCGCGGGTCGTCAGACCGGTGTTCTGCACCTTGATCGTCTTGGTCAGCGTCGTCGGCTCGGTGACCGCCTGGGGCCCGAAGGACGCACTGACCGCACCACCGTCGTCCGCGACGTAGGCGAGCACGTCGTTGTCGACGGCCTGCTGCACGTCGATGCGGCCCGAGCCGACCCGCTGCGGCGCGTACGTCGTGCCGGAGTGGTTCTGGGCGGTGAACAGGTCCTGGCCGGCGGTGTTCATGATGTCGGCCTTGGTCTGCTTGGGGCTCCAGTCGGGATGGGCCGTCTTCACCAGCGCCGCCGTGCCCGCCACCATGGGCGTGGCCATCGAGGTCCCGCTCTCGGTCACACCTTCGGTGCCGGTGCCGCTCGCGGTGGAGAACACCGTGGCCCCGACCGCGGTGACGTCCGGCTTGACGTTGCCCGCGTCACCGATGCCCCGGGAGGAGAAGTTCGCGAGCGTGTCGTTGAGGCCGGGGATGTTCTGCGCGAAGCCGTTGGCCGTCGTGCCGCTGATGCTGACCGTGTGGCCGGCGGTCAGCTCCGCGCGGATCGCATCGGCACCGGACTTGGCGACCAGCACGCCCGGGATCAGCGCGTTGCCCAGGATGCCCGAGCCGAAGTTCTCCTGGTCGTCGCCGAAGACGAATCCGACTGCGCCAGCCGTGGCGAGGTGGTCGGCCCGGGTCGCGGATCCACAGCGGCGCGTCGCGTCGTTGTCGGTCCACTCGAGGAAGGCGACCTTCCCCGCCACCGCGGCAGCGTCTGCGGGACTCAGCGCGAGGCACCCGTCCGCATTGTTCGGGTCGCTCAGCGCCACCACGTCCCCGGAGAGGTCCGGCTTCGTGCTCCAGTCGTACGCCGTCGACCGCTCGGCTGCGTAGTCGCCCGCGATGCTGCCGGGGGCCGAGAGGGTGAGCGTGTCGACCTGTGCATACGCGTCCTGGCTCGCCGCCACGGTCAGTGCGCTCGGGGCGTCGCCCGGCGAGCCGCCGACGTCGTACAGGTCGCCGGCGTTGCCCGACGCGACGACCATGGTGATGCCCAGCGCGGAGGCGGCCTCGGTCATCACGGAGTCGCCGTCCTGTGGGGAGCCGTAGTCGGAGCCCAGCGAGAGGTTGACCACGTCGACGTGGTCGGAGGTGTCACCGTCACCGTTCGGGTCCGCGGCCATGTCGATCGCGTCCGAGACGAGGTCGGTCGACCCCTGGCAGCCGAAGACCCGGTAGCCGTAGAGCTTGGCGTGGGGCGCCATGCCCGGGCCGATCTTCAGGCTGTCGAACGGCGTGCTCGTGTCGTACGGGCCGGCGTACCTGGAGCCGTCGGCCTTGTTGACGCCGAAGCCGGCCACCGTGCCGGCGACGTGCGACCCGTGGCCGTTGCAGTCCAGCGGCCACGGGTCGGGAGACGGGACCGGCTGGTAGTTCGGGTCGGTCGGGTCGGCGTTGTAGTCGTCGCCGGCGAGGTCGTAGCCGCCGATCACCTTGGCGTTGGGATAGTCGGGGCTCTGTCCCTTGGCGGCCTTGGCGGTGGGGTAGGTGCTCGGGGCGCCGTCGCCCCCGAGGTCGGTGTGCGTGTAGTCGATGCCGGTGTCGATGATCGCAACGGTGCTGTTCTGACCCAAGTTGCCGTGCGACTCCCAGGCCTGCGGCGCCTTCTGCAACGGCACGGCGTAGGAGTTCGAGGGCGACTTCGGCGCGATCGGGTAGACCGCCGAGACTCCGGAGAGCCGGGTGAGCTTCGAGTAGTTCTTCACGTCGGTCACCACGGCCACACCCGCGAGCACGGCGTGCGTCCGGTACAGGACTCGCGATCCGGAAGGCAGCGCCCCGATGACGCGGTTCTGTGCGGAGGTCACGGTCGAGAGCTGGCTCTTCGCGGCCACGTGGGCCGCGGCCTTCCCACGGCCCACCGCTGCGTGGTACGCCGCGCTGGTGCTCCGCTGGCTCAGCTGCAGCAGGAATGCATGACTTCCCGTGGCGGGCACCCCGGCGGGCAACGCGCCTCCAGGCTCGCCGTTCACGTGGCTCGCCGTGACGCTCCGTGGGGCGGAGTTGTGGATGGTCGAGGGCGCGGGCAGCTTCCCGCCGCGCAACGGGAGTCCGGACGTGCCGTGCTGTTGGTCGGCACTGGCGGTCGTCGATGCACCAGCAGCGAACCCGACGACCACCAGGGCAGCGACGGTGGCCGCGGCGACGAGACGAGCGCGGCGGGACTTGTGGGTCATGTCCATCCTCTGGCACGAGGTCGCTCCGAGTGCAACGGCGCCGTTGCGCAGGATGCCCGCTGCATCCCATCTCCACCTCGCGGAGGCAGACAACCACAGGATCTCCGGATCCGCGCGCACATCATCGTGCAGTTGCATGGATTCGCAACAATCGTCGGGAAGATCCACCCGTTCGGCCGATGTCGGCGACCGTCGCGCCATGGTTCGGGTAGCCCACCTATCGTGGCGTCGTGGACCACGTGGAGATCGCGCGCGCCGTGTCCCCGCGCGGCGAGGTCGTGCTGCGGGAGCGGCGCGACGAGAACACTCCGACCATCCTCGAGCTCCGGGTCAACGGCGTCTTCGTGATGGACACCCTCGAGACCACCACCGAACGCGCCCTCGCCCGGACCGCACTGGCCCTCGTCGAGCGACCGGCCAAGGTGCTGGTCGGCGGCCTGGGCCTCGGCTTCACGATGCACGAGGTGCTCGCGGACCCGCGGGTCGAGTCGTGCACGGTCGTGGAGATCGAGCCGGCGGTGGTCGACTGGATGCGCGACGGCACGATCGTGCACGGCCCGAGGCTGCTCGCCGACGAGCGGGTCTCCGTGGTCACCGCGGACGTGGCGGTCGCGCTGGCGGAGGCCGGTGAAGCGGCGTACGACCTGGTCCTGCTCGACGTCGACAACGGCCCGGACTACCTGGTGCACGACGCCAACGAGGCGCTCTACAAGGAACCGTTCCTCACCGCCGCTCGCCGCGCGACCGGGCAGGTGCTCGCGATCTGGTCAGCGGCCGAGGCGCCACAGCTCGAGGCCGCGATGAAGGCGGTGTTCGGCAACGCGGTCGCCGAGCCGTACGACGTGCCGCTCGGCGACCGCGAGGAGCGCTACTGGCTCTACGTCAGCCGATCTTCACCATCCCGCTCGTGAGCAGGTCGTGCGCGGGATCCAGGCTGAACCAGTCGGAGGGGTTCCAGCCGGTGTCGAGGTAGGTGTAGCCGGCCGACGTGTTGTGCACGACGATGCGCACCAGCGTCGGCGAACCCTTCTCGACCTTGGCGTGGACGATCGCCCACGCCCCGCCGGCGTACCCGCGGCTGTTGGTGACGGTGCCCTCGACCCGCATCAGGAAGGCCTCGCCCCCGGTCCTGGTCTTCGCCACGTACAACGGCTGCATCGCGGCGCTTCCGGTGAAGGTCATCCCGGACGCCGGGTCGCCCGACGGGTAGTCAGGCGTCATGTTCGGCGCGGAGACCGTCACCGACGCCTTGGTGCCGGCACTCCTGGCCGCCCGCTTCGCGGTCACCGTGAAGCTGACCGGTCCACCCACGTAGTCCTGGTCGTACATGCCACCGCTGCCGGCGGGCGCGTCCACGGTGCCCTTGCCGCTCAGGCTCGCCGCGAGCCGGGTGTCCACGACCACGTCGGTGCGCGACGTCGTTCCGGTGGCCACGCCCTCGTCGGTGTCCTGCTCGGCCGTGATCGTCACCGTGTAGATGCCCTGGGCCAGGTAGCGATGCGGGGCGTTGGCCCAGCAGTTGTAGCCGAAGTCGTCCTGCGGGTAGTACGTCGGCGGGTCCGTCGTACCGTCGACGGTGTACTCGTTGTTGCACCCCATCGAGTACGGCGTGGCGTCGAAGTTCGCGTCGGAGGTGAAGGTCGTCGGCGTGCTCCCGTCACCCCAGTCGAACCTGACGTCGATGGTGCGGGCGCCGACCTGCTGGAGCAGTGCGGCCGGGACGCCGTGCATGGTCGCCGGCCTCGGCGCGTCGACCTCGAGCCACCAGGAGTAGTCGCCTCCGACGAGCAGCGCGTCGAGACCCGAGCGCTGCACGTCGCCGAACCAGATCTCCGGTCCTTGAGCCCTGGCCGGACCGGACCAGCCGAGCGTCGCCAACGCCAGGGCTGCTGCCGTGGCGATCGTCATCATCCGAGACCGTGCGTGCAGCTTCATGACTTCCTCCCCATTCGCCCCCTCGATTCGAGTCGAGTCCCGGGGCCGGGCCCGCGCCAGAGCCACAGCGACCGAACCGGACAGGCCGAACGGCCCGAGTAACCTCGACGCCATGGACGGCGACTCGCAGTACCGCATCGAGCACGACTCCATGGGCGAGGTCCGGGTGCCCGCCGAGGCGCTCTGGCGAGCCCAGACCCAGCGGGCGATCGAGAACTTCCCGATCTCCGGCACGAGGCTGGAGCCGCGCCACATCCACGCCCTGGCGGCGGTGAAGGCCGCGGCGGCCACGGTCAACGCCGAGCTGGGCGTGATCAGCGCCGAGCAGGCGAGCGCGATCAAGGACGCCGCATCGGTCGTGATGTCCGGCGACCGCGACGACCAGTTCCCGCTCGACGTCTTCCAGACCGGTTCTGGCACGAGCTCGAACATGAACATGAACGAGGTGCTCAGCAGCCTTGCTTCGCGCGCCGGCGTCGAGGTGCACCCCAACGACCACGTCAACGCCAGTCAGTCGAGCAACGACACGTTCCCCACCTCGATCCACGTGGCCGCCGCCATGGCCGTGGCCGAGGACCTGGTGCCGGCGCTGACCACGCTCGCAGACTCCTTCGAACGCAAGTCCGGCGAGTTCAAGACCCTGGTGAAGTCCGGCCGTACCCACCTGATGGACGCCACCCCGGTGACCCTCGGCCAGGAGTTCGGCGGGTACGCCGCCACGTTGCGCCTCGCCGTCGAGCGGCTCGAAGCCGTGCTCCCCCGGGTGCGCGAGCTGCCGCTGGGCGGCACCGCGGTCGGCACCGGCATCAACACCCCGGCCGGGTTCGCCGAGAAGGTGATCGAGGAGCTCGGCACGCTCACCGGACAGCCGTTCGCCGAGGCGCGCAACCACTTCGAGGCGCAGGGCACCCGCGACTCGCTGGTCGAGCTCAGCGGTGTGCTGAAGACGGTCGCGGTCGGGCTCACCAAGATCTGCAACGACCTGCGCTGGATGTCCTCCGGACCGACCACCGGCCTGGCCGAGATCCACCTCCCCGACCTCCAACCCGGCTCGAGCATCATGCCCGGCAAGGTCAACCCGGTGCTGCCCGAGGCCACCTTGATGGTGTGCGCCCAGGTGATCGGGAACGACGCGACCGTCACCACAGCCGGCGCCAGCGGCAGCTTCGAACTCAACGTGATGATGCCGGTGATGGCACGCGCGCTGCTCGAGTCGGTGCGGATCCTCTCGACCTCGACCCGGCTGCTCGCGACCCGCTGCGTCGACGGCATCACCGCAGACGCGGACCGGATGCGCCGGTACGCCGAGTCGTCGCCCTCGGTGGTCACGCCCCTGAACAAGTACCTCGGCTACGAGGAGGCGGCCAAGGTCGCCAAGGAGTCCCTGAAGGCCGGCCGCACGATCCGTGAGCAGGTCCTGGAGATGGGGTACGTCGACCGCGGCGTGCTCAGCCTCGAGCAGCTCGACGCCGCACTCGACGTCGAGGGCATGACCCACCCATGACGACCCGGCCCCGTCAGGAGCAGAAGACCATCGTCATCACCGGTGCCAGCGACGGCATCGGGCTGGAGGCAGCCAGCCAGCTCGCCGGCCAGGGCCACCACCTGGTGATGGTCGGTCGCACCCCGGGCAAGCTCGAGGCCGCTGTCGCCCGGATCCGCGCAGAGTCACCTGACGTACCGGTGGAGTCGCACCTGTGCGACAACACCGCCCTCGACGACGTGCGCGGGCTCGCGCACGAGCTGCTGTCGGCGTACCCGCGCATCGACGTGCTGGTGAACAACGCCGGCACGGTGTTCGACAAGCGCACCGTCACGCGCGACGGCATCGAGGCCACGTTCCAGGTCAATCATCTCGCAGGATTCCTGCTCACCGAACTGCTCCTCGAACGCCTGGTCGCGAGCGCGCCCTCGCGCGTGGTGATCACCTCCTCGATCGGCCACTTCAACGGCACCATGGACTTCGACGACCTCGGGTTCGAGCACCGCTACCAGATCCTGCGGGCCTACAGCCGCTCCAAGCTGGCCAACGCCCTGTACGCCCGCCACGTGGCCCTCCGGCTGCAGGGCACCGGCGTGACGGTGAACTGCCTCCACCCGGGGGCCGTCTCGACCAACATCTGGAGCGGCGCTCCGTGGTTCGCGCGGCCGGTGCTCGCGCTTGCGAAGCGGTTGATGATGGTCTCCCCTGCCACCGGCGGAGCCCGGATCGCCTTTCTCGCCACGAGCCCTGCGGTGGAGGGCTGCACGGGCGGCTACTACGAGCAGGACCAGCTCAAGGAGCCGGCCGCCCTCGCTCGCGACGACGCGATCGCCGAGCGGCTCGACGCGGTCAGCCGCCAGCTCGTCGGGCTGGAGCCGAGCGCCTGGTGACGCAGCCGCCGACCCACTCGGCGGGCCTCAGGGACGCGGCTGGTCGTCGAAGCTGACGTCGACCTGCTCGAATCCCTTGTGACGCTGGGCCTGCGCGTACTCGCGGTAGACCGTCTTGTCGGCCTCGGTGAGCCGGACGGCATCGGTGAAGGGCGTCAGGAGAGCACGCGGGTAGAGCCGCTTGGCCAGGACGACGTTCACCTCCAGACCGAGCATCGCCATCACCACGGCGATGTAGATCAGGGCGACGAGACCGAGGACCAGCGCGAACACGGCGTTCATGTGGTCGGCCTTCTTGATGACGTGCTCGACGTACACGCCACCGAGGACCTGCAGCAGCTGCCACAGCGCGGCGATCAGCGCAGCTCCGGGAAGCACGTCGCGCAGCCGTTCGTCGCGCGGCGTGGACAGCTGCATCATCAACGCCAGCACGAAGGCGTTGAGCAGCACGCTCACGACCAGGGCGACCCAGTGCACCTGGGAGCTGAGGTCCCGCCCGAGCACGTCGAGGTGGCTGCCGAGGCTCGAGACCACGGCGATGAACACGAGCACCAGGCCGGCTCCGACGATCCAGACCAGGCTGCGCAGCCGGCTCACGATCGGGTTGAGCCGGCTGTTGCGCGGGATCGCCCAGCACACGTTCACCGCGTTGTGCGCCGCCTGACCCAGCCCGATCACGCCGTACAGGGCCGTGATCGAGCCCACGATGACCGCCGAGGTGCTGCCGCGCAGGCCGCCGGGGCGGCCCAGCTGGTCACCGACGATCGGGAACTGCGCCAGCGCGGAGTTCAGGATCTGCCGTTCCAGATCCGGGTGGCCCTGCAGCACGAACCCGAGCACCGCCGACCCGATCAGCATCAACGGGAAGATCGCGACGAACGCGTAGTAGGTGATCGCTGCCGCCAGGTAGCCACCCTGGTCGTCGAAGAACTTGTAGACCACCGCGATCGGGAACCCGGCGATCCGGCGACGGCGCTGCCAGGCGTCGACACGGTCCACCAGGTCGGGCACGCACTGAACGCTACGGGAGTCACCCGGTTCCGTCGCGCAGGCTCAGCGGTGAGACCTCAGCGGGAGGGCTCAGCGCTGGGGCATCGCGACGCTGAGCAGGAACGCCGTGTCGGTCTCCGCCTCCACGCTGTGCGGTGCGTCGGGGACGATCAGGTAGTCCCAGTCCCGGCCCGACCACGTCGTGCCGCCGGAGACGAGCCGCAGCCGGCCGCTGATCACCAGCAGAGTCGCCTCTCCCGGGCTTTCGTGCTCGGAGAGCTCGGTGCCTGCACGCATGGCGATCACGGTCTGGCGCAGACGCTTCTCGTGGCCGCCGAAGATCGTGTCCGCGGCCCGGCCGCTGCGAGTCTCCGCCGCCTTGTGGGCCAGCTCGCGCGCCTTCGCCTCCAGGCTGAGCTTGTCCATCGTCGCCCCTTCCTCACTCAGGTCACCGGCGGTCGCCGGCGTGCATCGTGGGGTCGGGCGGGCGGCTCAGTACCAGCCGTGCGCCTGCTTGAACGACCACGCGGCGCAGGCACTGCCGTAACGCTGCGCGATGTAGTTCAGACCCCAGCGGATCTGGGTCTCGGCGTTGTTCTGCCAGTCCGGACCGGCCGAGGCCATCTTCGAACCGGGCAGCGCCTGCGGGATGCCGTACGCCGAGGAGTACGGGTTGTCCGCGTGCACGTTCCAGCCGGACTCGTGGATCCAGATGTTGTCGACGCAGCTGAACTGGGCGGTGCTCAGCCCGTAGAGCGGCATCAGCGCCTTGGCGAGGGTCCGCGGGTCAGCCTGCGTGAGGTCCTCGGTCTTCGTGACCGCGACGCCCTTGTCGTCGGCCAGGGCCGCTGCCTTGAGCGAGTCGACCTGCTGCCGCCGGTCGGCGGTGGAGCGCGACGCGGACTGCTCGCGCTCGGCGAGGTCGGCGGCACTGATCTGGCCCTTGCCGGCGGAAAGCTTGACGGCTGCACCGTCCAGACCACCACCGCCCTTGGCGGACATCCCGGCCGTGACCGACAGGCCCGTGGCGACCACTGCGACCCCGGAGTAGTACACCGCGTTCCGGGCGCCCGTGCGGACACGCCTGGGGGGTGCGCTCCGGTGCTTCGGAACGTACTTCTCTGGCAAGACAGGACTCTCGGGTTGACGACAGGGGACCGTCATTCAGCGCCGGGGACGCCGGGGAAGAGGGACCACCATGACCCACAAAACGGACAGGCGCAAGTTGAACGTCGAATTCTTGGACGAAGATCACACTCGCGAGGGACCCACCTCACATCGTGACGTGCTCGAGCATCTCCGTGACCAGGGCGGCGATCGGCGACCGCTCGGAGCGGGTCAGCGTGACGTGGGCGAACAGCGGATGACCCTTGAGCCGCTCGACGACCGCGACGACCCCGTCGTGCCGCCCGACGCGCAGGTTGGCGCGCTGGGCGACGTCGTGGGTGAGCACCACCTTGGAGTTCGCGCCCATCCGGGAGAGCACGGTCAGGAGCACGTTGCGCTCGAGCGACTGGGCCTCGTCGACGATCACGAACGAGTCGTGCAGGGACCGCCCCCGGATGTGCGTGAGCGGCAGCACCTCGAGCATGCCGCGGTCCAGGATCTCCTCGATCACGTCCGTGCTCGTGACCGCGCCGAGCGTGTCGAAGACGGCCTGTCCCCAGGGAGACATCTTCTCCGACTCGCTGCCCGGCAGGTAGCCCAGCTCCTGGCCGCCCACCGCGAACAGCGGCCGGAACACGACCACCTTCTTGTGCTGGCGGCGCTCCATGACGGTCTCGAGCCCGGCGCACAGGGCGAGAGCGGACTTGCCCGTGCCGGCACGCCCCCCGAGCGAGACGATGCCCACGTCGGGGTCGAGCAGCAGCTCGAGGGCGACGCGCTGCTCGGCGGAGCGGCCGTGGATGCCGAAGGCCTCCCGATCGCCGCGCACCAGGTGCACCCGCTTGTCGGCTCCGACCCGTCCCAGCGCGCTGCCTCGCTCCGACATCAGCACCAGGCCGGTGTGGCAGGGCAGCTCGCGGGCGTCGGCGAGGTCGATCACCTGGTCGTCGTACAGCTCGTCGAGCTCGGCGGCGAGGACGTCGATCTCCTGCATCCCGCTCCAGCCGGGGTCCGACTCGTGGACCTGCTCGCCCCGGTACTCCTCGGCGTCGAGGCCGACCGCCGACGCCTTGATCCGCAGCGGGAGGTCCTTGGAGACCAAGGTGACGCGGTGGCCGTCGTTGGCCAGGTTGCGGGCGACCGCCAGGATCCGGGTGTCGTTGTCGCCGAGGCGAAAGCCGGAGGGCAGGGACTCCGGGTCGGTGTGGTTCAGCTCGACCCGGACGCTGCCGCCCTCGTCACCGATCGGCACCGGCTGGTCCAGCCGACCGGCAGACACCCGCAGCTCGTCCAGCATCCGCAGCGCACTTCGGGCGAAGTACCCGAGCTCGGGGTGGTGGCGCTTGCCCTCGAGCTCGGTGATCACCACGACCGGGAGGACCACCTCGTGCTCGGCGAACCGCTTCATCGCACCGGGGTCGGCGAGCAGCACGGACGTGTCGAGCACGTAGGTACGGCGACCTGCGGGGGCTGCGTCTGCGGGCTTGGCTGTGGCCACGGTGGTTCCCCTCACCAGACCGGTGCACGCACTCAGCGCCCCGGTCCTCAGCAGTAGTGCCTGGACCGGGACGAGCAGCACGGGTCTGAGTGCCGACCCTCGCTGATGCAGTGGCCGTGATCGCTCACGAACTTCGCCTCCCGGAGCGGCCGCGGCGGCGCGACCACTAACCGAAA
>DATAKN010000325.1:0-9691 GCA_036261595.1 Marmoricola sp. | reverse complement strand
CAGGATCGAACTCGGGGGTCTGGGAGTCAGTCATCGCCTCCCAGAGTACCGAGCGCTCGAGCACGGCTGTGGCGGTCACGGTGTGGGAACAACCGGTCAGCCGAGAGGATTCCCCACGATCTCTCGCACGATCCACTCCAGCGTGGCCTCGAGGACGACCGCGAGGGCCTCCTCCTGGTCGATCCCGGCGGACTTCGCGACCCGCAGCGAGTGGTCAGCGGCGGGTACGACGGCGAGGTCGACGTGGTCGGGGAACTCCGCCGGGGTGCCGAACGGATCCCGCTCCCCCTGGACGACCAGCGTGGGCACGCGGGCACCGAGCAGCTCGTCGAGCCGGGAGCGCTCCGGCCGCCCGGGCGGGTGCAACGGGAAGGACAGCGCGAGCACGCCCTTGGCGCCGACCGAGCGGGCGATCCGACAGGCCGAGCGTGCACCGGCACTGCGGCCGCCGATGATCAACGGGGTACGCATGCGCATCGCGTTCATCACCGCCAGGAAGCTCTGGTCGATCAGCTCGGGGCGGGGGGCGAGCCGCCTTCCCTGCAACCGCCACGGCATCTCGACCAGCGTCACCGAGACGCCCTGCTGCGGCAGCGTGCGGGCGAGCCGGAGGAGGTCCGGGGCGTCGATGCCGCCACCTGCACCGTGCGTGAGCACCAGCGTGGCCACCGGACGCTTGGCCCGCCGTACGACGAGGCGGGCGTCGCCCTGGGGCGTGGGCACCAGCCGCTCCGGGGGCATCAGCCCTCCTCCAGCGCCAGCGGCTCGACCAGGTCGGGGCCGTTGTTGGCGACGTTCGAGACCTTCGTCGAGACCGGGTAGGCCTCCAGCAACCCCGGGGTGGCCGGCTGGAGCAGGCCCAGCAGCGCGTCGTGGTCGTGGTTGTCCGGGTCGAGCCACGCGTCGTACTTGTCCGGGGTGAGCATCAGCGGCATCCGGTCGTGGATCCGGCCGAGGTCGTCCTCGGCGTCGGTGGTGATCACGGTGCAGGTCCACAACCACCGGCTCGGGTCGTCGTCAGCCTTGGTCGGGTCGCGCCACAGCTCGTAGAGCCCCGCCATGGCCAGGATCGAGCCGTCCCTGGGCCGGATGAAGAACGGCTGCTTGCGCGGTTTGCCCGCCTTGGTGCGCCCGAGCGGAGAGTCGCCCGGCGGTTCGTACCACTCGTAGTAGCCGTCGGCCGGCAGGATCGCCCGGCGGCGTTCGAACGCGCGCCGGAACGCCGGCTTCTCCGCGACCGTCTCCATCCGCGCGTTGATCATCCGGCTGCCGATCTTCGGGTCCTTCGCCCAGGACGGGACCAGGCCCCACGTCACCACACGCAGCTGCCGTTCGGCCGGTAGCTCAGGCGCGTCCGGCTCGTCCTTGCGCGGCGGCCGCTCGACGACGGCGTACACCTGCTTGGTGGGCGCGACGTTGTAGTCGGCCTCGAGGCGAGCCGGCAGCGCGGTGTGGATGTCGAACTCCTCCACGATGTCCTCGGGATCCCGGCTCGAGGCGTAACGGCCGCACACGCGGTCAGCGTACGGGGTTTCGACCCGCCGCCGCGGGTTCGTCGCTCACCCGCCGGCTGCCGGCACAGTGTGACGGAGCCGGACCGCGTGCCCCCCAGCCATGCGGTCCGGCTCCGTCTGTGCAGGGAGTGCTCCCTCAGGTGCGGGCCAGCTCGTCGAGCAGCGCCGCCATGGCGGCGTGCGACGACGGCAGGCCCTCGATCCAGACCCGTACCGCTCCTCCCAGCGGTGCGGAGTCCGAGATCAGGTCTCGCAGGACCACGACCCGCAGGCCGAGGTCGTCGGTGCGTGGCGCGAGCACGAGCAGCCGGCTCGGCGTCGCCTCGCCGATGCTCTCCTCGCCCGCGAACACCAGTCGCGTCCGGTCGGCGACCCGGGCCAGCAGCAGGGCCCGGCTGATCTGGGCGCCCCCGCCCACGGACCCTGGGCCCGTCGCTCCGCCCGACAGGTCGACCACGACGAGCGCGTGTCCCTCGCTCGCCGGCGTACCGCTGAGCTCGGCGGCCCGCTGCAGCTCGGTCAGGCGCGCCCGGAGGTGCGCCAACGTGGCCAGTCCGGTGAGCGGATCCTCGCACGAGACCTGGTGCAGGTAGCCCAAGGTCTCGTCACTCCAGGCGACGCTCATCGCCTGGGTGGAACCGAAGTCCGGCTCCTGTCCCAGCACCTGCGCAAAGGTGGACCGGAGGCCCTCGAGCGCCTCCCCCAGGTCGACCCCATCCCGAGCCAGCTCCCGGCCCACCACTGCACAGGCGGCGTGCGCCCGGGAACCCGCGACCAGAGCCTCCCCAACTGCCGCGAAGCGTGCGGGGACCTTCGTCCGCAGGCGTTCGGGCATCTCCTGGCTCTCCTCGCGCACGGTGACAGTGCTCTTGCGGGTGCGCTGCGGCGCCGCGAAGAGACCCATCACCACTCCTTCCCGTGCTCACTCCGGTTCAGGTCCGGCCCTCCCTCCCGGCCGAACTCGCACAAGAAACGGGCGCCGGACGGGTTCATGACGCGGAAATCGCGAAACGTCGAAAGAATTTTTCTGGAGCACTCCGGAGCCGCCGGAACCGGTTTGGTGTGAAGATGGCGTTACCTAACGTCCGCGGAACCGTTATCGAGACAAATGACCGTTATCGACCAGATGACCCACCGGGAGCTGAGCGACGCCGAGCTGATCTCGAGCGTTCGCGGCGGTGACGTGTCTGCGTACGGCGACCTCTTCGCCCGGCACCGCGATGCCGCCACCCGGCTGGCACGTCAGCTGGTGCGCGGGCCGGACGCCGACGACCTGGTCTCCGAGGCGTTCGCCAAGGTCCTCAACGTGCTGCTCGCGGGGGGCGGGCCCGACGTCGCCTTCCGTGCCTACCTGCTGACCGCGGTCCGTCGGCTGCACGTCGACAAGGTGCGGGCCACGTCGCGGGCGACCCCGACCGACGACCTGACGCCGTACGAGGACCCCGAGCCGTTCGCGGACACGGTGATCGCGGGCTTCGAGGGTGGTGCTGCGGCCAAGGCGTTCGCGAGCCTGCCCGAGCGGTGGCAGCTGGTGCTGTGGCACCTCGAGGTCGAGGGCCAGAAGCCGGCGGACGTCGCGCCGCTGCTGGGCATGAGCGCGAACTCCGTCTCTGCGCTCGCCTACCGCGCACGCGAGGGCCTGCGCCAGGCCTACCTGCAGATGCACACGGCCGACCTGGTCGACCCCGACTGCGAGTGGACGCACGCCAAGCTGGGCGCCTACGTGCGCAAGGGTCTGTCCCGGCGCGACGTCCAGAAGGTGGAGGGCCATCTCGACGGCTGCCGCAAGTGCACGGCGATGTACCTCGAGCTCGACGAGGTCAACTCCTCGCTGGCCGCGCTCCTCGGCCCGCTCGTCCTCGGTGCAGCGGCCTCGGGCTACCTCGCCTCCACGGGTGGCACGGCCGTCGGGGTCGGAGGACTCCTCGCGCTCCTCGACCGGGCCAAGGACTTCGTGCTCGCCAACAGCCAGGCCGTGGTCGCGGTCGGCGCGACCGCAGGGGTGGCCGGGGCCGCCGCGGTCGCAGTGACGCTCGCGAACTCCGGCACGAGCACGCCCACCGCCTCGCCTCCCCGGCCGGCGGTCACCGGCGCGCTGTCCCCGCCGTCGACGCCCTCCCAGACCCCGGCGCCGCACCGAGCTCGTCGGCACGTGAACCCCGGGAAGACCACCACCCAGGGGCCGGCCGCGCTCGCGCCGCCCTCGGCGACCGCGGACGCTCCGCAGAGCGTGGTGTCGGGCCACGCTCCGGCAGCCGTGCCCACGCACGTCCCCACCGCCAAGCCGACCCACGTGCCCTCGCAGCCGGCCACCACGGCGGCGAGCCCGCCCGCGCCTCCCGTCGTGCGCACGGCCGACCTCGGCGTCCGGCTCAGCTTCTCGTTGAGGCCGGGGCTCCTCACCAAGGCCCAGGACGGGTTGCTGGGCTACCTCACCGCCAACATCAGCGGGATCCCCGCCGGTCAGCGCGCCACCCTCACGGTGACGATCACCGGCGGCCGGATCGCAGCGCGGGGCACGGGCTGCCGGACCTCCGGCGGGACCGCGACCTGCGACGTCGGTCCCGGCACGGCGCCCCCCGAGTTCAACGTGCTCGGCGTCCCCGTCTCGGCCAGCGCGCGGATCTCGGTGCCCGACGGCTGGACCGACCCGGCGATGTCCAACAACACCGACAGCGTGCTGCTGGGGACACTGAGGCTCGGTAGCCTCCTCAGGTGACACGCACCTCCCCGACGGGCACGTGGCAGGCTCCGCGGGCCACCGGGCCCGTCGACGCCCGGGTCTCCCTTCCCGGTTCGAAGTCGCTGACCAACCGTGAGCTGGTGCTGTCGGCGCTCGCCGAGGGTCCGGGCGTCGTACGCCGAGCGCTGCGTTCGCGCGACACCGACCTGATGGCCGCGGCGCTGACCTCGCTCGGGTCGACGGTCGACACCACGAGCCCGGACTGGTCGGTGGTGCCGGGCATCTCCGCCGACGACGCGCGTGACGTCTCGATCGACTGCGGGCTGGCGGGCACGGTGATGCGGTTCGTCCCGCCCGTGGCCGCGCTGCGAGGTGGTGCGACGTCCTTCGACGGAGATCCGCATGCGCGCACCCGGCCGATGGCCGAGGTCCTCGGCGCCCTGCGTTCCCTGTGGGTGACCGTGCACAGCGAGTCCGACCGGTTGCCGTTCGTAATCGTGGGGTCCGGACGGGTCCGCGGCGGCCGGGTGGTCATCGACGCCTCGACCTCGAGCCAGTTCGTCTCCGCGTTGCTCCTGGCCGCACCGCGCTTCGAGGAGGGCCTCGATCTTCGGCACGACGGCAAGCCGCTCCCGTCCTTGCCCCACGTGGAGATGACCGTCGCCTGCCTGCGTGGACGCGGCGTCGAGGTCGACGACACCGGCCCGAACCGCTGGGTGGTGCATCCCGGTCCGATCGCGGCGCGCGACGTGGTCATCGAACCGGACCTGTCCAACGCGGCACCCTTCCTGATGCTGGCACTGACCAGCCGCGGTCGTGTCACCGTCGCGGGCTGGCCCACCGAGACGACGCAGGCCGGTGATGCGTTGCGGGAGATCCTGCACCGGATGGGTGCGGAGGTGACCCTGGACGAGGAGGGCCTCACGGTGCGCGGCACCGGCGCGATCCACGGCATCGACGTCGACCTGCACGACGTCGGCGAGCTCGCCCCGACGATCGCGGCGTTGGCCGCCCTGGCCGACTCCCCGACGCACCTGCGCGGCATCGCCCACATCCGCGGACACGAGACCGACCGACTGGCCGCGCTCGCGGCCGAGCTGACCGGCCTCGGCGGCGACGTCACCGAACGCGAGGACGGCCTCTCGCTGCGGCCGGCTCAGCTGCACGGCGGCACGTTCCACACCTACGCCGACCACCGGATGGCGCAGGCCGCCGTCGTGATCGGCTCGGCCGTGGACGGCGTGCTGGTGGAGAACGTCGAGACCACCGCCAAGACGTTCCCGGGCTTCGCCGACGTGTGGTCGGGGCTCTTCTCCCGATGAGCCCGCACGCGGCCGGCCGCTACGACTCGCACGACCCCGAGTCCTACGAGCGGCCGCGTCGGCACACGCGTCCGCGCACCAAGGAGCGCCCCACGTACGACGACGCAGTGCCGGCCGTCGTGGTCACCGTCGACCGGGGCCGGTTCACCTGCCTGCTGGACGACGGCCCCGCGAAGGGCACGGTGGTCACCGCGATGAAGGCCCGACCGCTGGGCAGGAAGGCGGTCGTGGTCGGTGACCGGGTCCGGATCGTCGGCGACACCTCGGGCGCCGAAGGGTCGCTGGCCCGGATCGTGCTGGTCGACGAGCGCCGGACGGTGCTGCGCCGTACCGCCGACGACACCGACCCGGTCGAGCGCGTGATCGTCGCGAACGCCGACCAGCTCGTGATCGTCGCCGCCCTCGCCGACCCCGAGCCGCGCCCGCGGCTGATCGACCGCGCCCTCGTCGCGGCGTACGACGCGGGCATGGAGCCGCTCCTGTGCCTGACCAAGGCCGACCTGGCCGACCCGGAGACGCTGCTCGGGATCTACCGGCCACTGGGCGTCGCCCACGTCGTGACGCAGCGCGGCGCCGACCTCTCGGCGGTCCGAGAGCGGCTGGTCGGCCGCACCAGCGTGCTGGTCGGCCACAGCGGTGTCGGCAAGTCCACGCTGGTCAACGCGCTCGTGCCGGACGCCGGCCGGTCGACCGGCGTGGTGAACGCGGTCACCGGGCGTGGCCGGCACACGTCGACCAACGTGCTGATGCTGCCGCTGCCGGGCGCGGACGGCACCCCGGACGGGTGGATCGTCGACACACCGGGCATCCGGTCCTTCGGCCTCGCCCACGTCGACCCGGACCACCTCATCGAGGCGTTCCCCGACCTCCACGACCTCACCGTGGACTGCCCCCGGGGCTGCACGCACGCGACCGGCGAGCCGGAGTGTGCGCTCGACGAGGCGAGTGGGGACCAGGCGGACCGGGTGGCGTCGTTCCGACGACTGCTGGCCAGCCGGGAGTCGCCGGACTACTGAGGCCTCTGGATCTTCCAGAGCGCCTGCGCGCCGGCATCGCCGGTGATGACCGCGAACACGAGCACCACCGCCGCGGTGACGGGCAGCAGCACGGCGACCACCGCCACGGCGGAGGGCAGCGGGCTCGGCCGGTCGACCCGTCCGACCAGCGGCATCACCACCGGGAGAACCCACCAGGCGACGATCGCCACCACGGCGAAGACCCACACGGCGTACTCGAGGCGGTGCCCCCACACCTGGTGCCGGTGCACCAGGTCACCACCGAGCTGACGGTCGGCCTTCAGCCGCGTGCCCGAGACGACCGCGATCCGGGTGAGCACGACCGCGGCCACGGCCAGCACGAGGGTCGGCCACCGCAGCAGCCACCGCCATCGCGGGACCACCGCGAAGCCGATCGCCGAGAGCGCGCCGAGCGGCACGAGCACGACGACCGCGTGGATGATCAGGGGGTGGAGGGGGAGCCCGTTGATCTCCATCCGCCGTTCCTCTCTGTCGGTGGACGCCGAAGGGCCGCACGGGTGCGGCTCATCTGGAACACGGACAGAAGGCTCGCACGGTTCAGCGGCCACTCGCCGGGTCCTGCCCCGGCGCCGGCGCGCCGTACGCATACCCTGTGCCCATGGCCCTGGACCACACCGACGACCTCCGGCTCGCGCACGTGCTGGCCGACGACGCGGACGCGCTCAGCACGGCGCGGTTCAAGGCGCTGGACCTGCACGTGATGACCAAGCCGGACCTCACCCCGGTCACCGATGCCGACCAGGCTGTCGAGGAGGGCATCCGGCGCACGCTGTCTCGTGCCCGGCCGCGTGACGCCGTACTCGGCGAGGAGCAGGGCACGACGGGCCACGGTCAGCGCTGCTGGGTCGTCGACCCGATCGACGGCACCAAGAACTTCGTCCGCGGCGTGCCGGTGTGGGCAACCCTGATCGGGCTCATGGTCGACGGCGAGGTCGTGGTCGGCGTGGTGTCGGCCCCGCAGCTGAACCGGCGCTGGTGGGCGATGCGCGACGGTGGCGCGTGGACCGGCAAGTCCCTGCTGCGGGCGTCGCAGTGCCAGGTCTCCGACGTCTCGCGGATCGAGGACGCATCCCTGTCCTACTCCTCGCTCGACGGCTGGGAGGAGCGAGGGCGGCTCGAGGACTTCCTGGCACTCTCGCGGCGGTGCTGGCGCACCCGGGCGTACGGCGACTTCTGGTCCTACATGCTGGTCGCGGAGGGCGCCGTGGACCTCGCGGTCGAGCCCGAGCTCGAGCTGTACGACATGGCCGCGCTCGACGTGATCGTGCGGGAGGCCGGTGGGATCTTCACCTCGCTCGACGGCGAGCCGGGGCCGCACGGCGGCAACGTGCTGGCCAGCAACGGCAAGCTCCACGACCAGGCGCTGGCGTTCCTCGGCTCGGTCGACGAGGAGTCCCGGGACGCCCAGCGCGGCGGTGGCAGGGGTGGCCAGGTGCACGACCTGGCCGAGCGTCGCCGGCTGCTCGAGAACGCACAGCCGGGCGACGGCCCGTCCGACCAGGACTAGCGCACGCCGAGCAGGTCCACGACGAAGATCAGCGTCTCGCCGGGCTTGATCACCCCGCCGGCACCGCGGTCGCCGTACCCGAGGTGGGGCGGGATGACGAGCTTGCGCCGGCCGCCGACCTTCATGCCCTGGACTCCCTGGTCCCAGCCGGCGATGACCTGACCGACACCGAGCCGGAAGTCCAGCGGAGCGCCGCGGTTGTAGGAGGCGTCGAACTCCTCACCGGTCGAGTGGGCGACGCCGACGTAGTGCACCGACACGGTGCTGCCCGCAGTCGCCTCAGGGCCCGAGCCCTCCGTGATGTCGGTGATCTCGAGGTCGGTCGGCGGCGGGCCGTCGGGGAAGTCGATCTCGGGCTTGTCGGTCATGGTGGCTCCGCTCAGTGGGGTCGGGGACCCGACCGACCCTACCGGCCGTCTCCGCAGCCGGAGCGGGACCAGCCCAGGGCAGGTCTGCGGTCACGTGAGGTGCAGCGTGGTGAGACAGGTCGGCGCGTGGTCGTCGGTGGCGAAGCGGACCTGGCCGGTCCGCCCGCCGTACGTCACCGTCAGGGTGCCCGTGATGTCACGCGGCAGCCAGAAACCGACGAACCCGTTGTCGAACGTGGTGCGGTCACCGTCGAACAGGACGGTGCCGTGGGTGCTGTCGGTCACCACGACGCGGACCGCCTGGTCGGCGAGCTCGCCCTTGCAGGTGGTCAGGGAGTGGTAGAAGCACTCGTGCGTGGTGCCGACGTACGGCGCGACGGACAGGTAGAACCGGTCAGCGGGCAACGGGAGCGCGTACACCATCTTGCCCCAGGTCAGCTCCAGCTCCTCGGGCCGCACCGACGCCTTCAGGTCCGTGGGCCGCTCGCCGGGACCGAGCCGGTCGAGGCGGTCGACGATCTGCGCCGCGTCGAGGCCCTGCAGGCCGTAACGGGCCAGCAGTGGGGCCGCGACGGAGGGTGACGACGAGCGGCTCGACCTCGTGACCGGGTGGTCCTGGGAGGTGCCGGCGCAACCAGAGAGGAGCACGGTCGCGGCGACGGCCGCGACCACGCGGCGGGTGGGGTTCACGCACCCATCCTCAGGCGTCGGCCGCCGCCGATCATCGGCCGATGGTCCTCGGGGCGGGGCCGAGAGACCCTCGCTGGGCGGCGGGTTGCGCCGCGGTCAGGTCTGGTGCACGTAGGAGTCGAGCTGGTCGCGCTCGAACTCGACCTGGTCGATGTAGGCCTTGACCACGTCGCCGATGCTGACCACGCCGACCAGGCGCTCGCCCTCGCAGACCGGGAGGTGGCGGAACCGCCGCTCGGTCATCGTGCGGCGGACGTCGTCGAGGCTGCTGGAGGCCTCGCAGGTCTGCACGTCGGTGGTCATGATCTGGGCGACCTGGTCGTCGAGGCCCGCGTCGTTGCTGTTGAGTCGGCGCACCACGTCGCGCTCACTGACGATGCCCTCGACGGAGGAGCCGTCGCTGCTCACGACGGCTGCGCCGATGTTGTGCTGGGCGAGCAGGGCGAGCAGCTCGCGGACGGTGGCATCGGGGCGGATCGTGACGATGTCCTGGATGGCCTTGCCGGCGATGACTTCCCTGATCTTCATGGGTCGAATCTAGTGTCCGGCGGTGGTGATGCCAACGGTCTG
>DATAKN010000324.1:0-6853 GCA_036261595.1 Marmoricola sp. | reverse complement strand
GGCGGTCACGCAGCCCGCGTGTGGCTGCGCGACCGCCGCTGTGGCCGGTTCTAGGTGAAGATGCTGACGCCACCGGGCCCGACCAGCAGGCCGATGATGATCAATGCGATCCCCCACAGGACCTGTCCGCGGACCAGGCTCACGATCCCCGAGATGACCAGGATCACCGCAAGGATCCAGAGAATGAACTCCATGTCACTGCCGCCTCTCTCTCCTCAGTCTGGGCGGCTCGTCGGCCGCTCCCTCCCTTTGCTCGCGAGCACGCGTGTGCATCGCGATGTCCTGCTGCGCCCGCGCTGGGTCGTGCTTGACCTCCTGCGCGCGCCCCTTGTCCCGCAGCCAAAATGCGATGAAACCCGCCAGGATCAAGACCGCGATCACCGCGATCAGCACAGCTGCTCCGGCGCTGCTGTCCAGCATCTGGCACCTCCTCGGCTCAGCGGCTGAGTACCCGTGGCCGGGTGCTGCATGCACCGGGCCGTGTGAGTCACGCGGGCCCGAGCCAGCCGGAGCGCCAGCTGCGGCTCACGAACGCACACGCCTGTTCGACTGCATGGTGGAGGAGAACCGCGGGTACAGCCCGGGCGTGGACGGAGTGCGAGTGGTCGGCCTGCGTGCGTTCTGCATCCTGCTCACGGCGGTCACGCTGGCGGGGTGCGGCACCGGCGCTCCCTCCAGTACGTCGTCCTGGCAGGGCTCGGCGGACCGGGCGCTCGGGCAGGCACTCTCGGGCCTCGGCACCGCGCGGCTGGCGGTTCGGGTCGAGTCGGAGGACCGTGAGCCGCACACGGCGGCGGTGGTGACGGCCACCGACGCGATCGACACCACCGGCAAGGAAGTCTCCGGCTTCCAGGTCGAGCAGCCGCCGGACTCGCTGCACCGCGCGAACAAGGTGGTCGGTGACGCGCTGGACGAAGCGGTCTCCCTTCTGGTCGACGTGCGCATCGCACTCGCCTCGCCCGGGATCGACCGATCTGCCGCGCGGGACCTGACCGACCGCATCGACGCGCTCCGCAAGAAGATCGACCACCTCGACACCCAGGTCAAGAACTCACCCGGGTCGGTGGGTCGGTGAAGCGCGTCTTCGAGATCGCGCTGGGGATCCTCACCGCGATCGGCGGGTTCGTCGACATCGGGGACCTGGTCTTCAACGCCCAGGTCGGTGCCCGCTTCGGGATGTCCCTTGCGGTGATCACGATGGTGGGTGTGGTCGGCATCTGCGTGTTCGCGGAGATGTCCGGACGAGTCGCCGCCTGCAGCGGCAGGGCTACGTTCGACCTCGTGCGCGAGCGCCTCGGACCCCGCATGGGCGTGGCGAACCTGTTCGCCTCGATGGCGGTGACCCTGCTCACCTTCATCGCGGAGATCGGTGGTGTGGCGCTGGCGATCATGCTCGTCACCTCGATCTCGGAGGTGCTGATCGTGCCGTTCATCGGCCTGCTCGTGTGGGCGGTGCTGTGGCGGGCGAAGTTCAGCGTGATGGAGAACGTCCTCGGTCTGCTGGGCCTGGGCCTCGTGGCGTTCACGGTCGCGCTGTGGCAGCTGGGCCCCTCCTGGAGCGACCTGGTGTCGCAGGCCGCGACGTTCGACAAGCCGGGCAAGGAGGACTGGGCGACCTACGCCTACTTCGCGGTCGGCCTCTTCGGGGCCGCGATGACGCCGTACGAGGTGTTCTTCTTCTCCTCCGGTGGCGTCGAGGAGAAGTGGACGCCGAAGAGCCTGGGGACCATGCGGACCAACGTCCTGATCGGCTTCCCGCTCGGCGGCCTGCTGTCGCTGTCGATCGCCGGCGCGGCCGCAGTGGTGCTCGGTCCGTTGGACGTCGACGTGGCCGCGCTCAGCCAGGTTGGGCTCCCGGTGGCGGTCGGGCTCGGCAAGATCGGGTTCGCGATCGTGGTGATCGGCTTCGTGGCCGCGACGTTCGGGGCGGCGTGCGAGACCGGCCTCTCCACGGGCTACTCGATCGCGCAGTTCTTCGGCTGGCAGTGGGGCAAGTACGTCCGTCCACGGGAGGCGGCTCGGTTCCACCTCGTGATGATCCTCGCCACGCTGCTGGCGATCGGTGTCCTCATGACCGGCGTCGACCCGATCATGGTCACCGAGATCTCGGTGGTCTTCTCCTCGGTGGCGCTTCCACTCACCTACTTCCCGATCCTCGTCGTCGCCAACGACCGCGACTACATGGGCGATCAGGCGAACCGCTGGTTCTCGAACGCCCTCGGAACGGTGTTCCTCGTCCTCGTGGTCGTCGTCGCGGTGGCGGCGATCCCCCTGTTGGTGATCACCCACATGGGCGCAGGGATGTGACATGACGACCCTCAGGAACCGACTGGACGCGCCGTGGCTGGACGCCGCGCTGCACCTGCTCGACCGGCAGGTGGTCGACACCGACGGCCGGATGGTCTGCAACGTCGACGACCTGGAGCTGACCGAGACGCCGGGTGGTGAGCTCGCCGTCACCGGACTTCTGGTCGGCCCGGCTGCCCTCGTCCCGCGCTTCTCCGGTCGCCTCGGCAGCTGGCTGCGGCAGATGTGGATCAGCCTCGGCGTCCAGTACGCCGACCGCGACGTGCCGCTCTACCTGGGCCTCGACCTGGTCGAGCACATCGGCTCCGACGTCCGCATCCGGGTGCAGCGCGAGGGGATCCTGGACCGGCAGCCGGCGAGCGGACCAGGCGTCGAGCAGCGGCGCATGGACCACCTGCTCGGCATGGACGTCGTCCGCGACGGCCGGGCGGTGGGACACGTCATCGACGTACGCCTGGAGCCCAGGAAGTGGGAGTCACGTCTCCTCGTGGTCGGCCTGGTCGTGGGGCGGGGCGCCCCCGGCTCGCTGCTGGGCTACGACCGCGGCGACGTCAACGGCCCGGCCCTCGTGAACTGGGCGGTCGGCCGCCTGCACCGGCACACCCGCCTGGCACCGCTGTCCTCGGTGCGTGCGATCGACTGGCAGGAACGCCGCGTCGAGGTCACCGGGCCGGTGACGCCCGTCCGCACGTCCTGACCGGGTCGGCATGGCCCATTCGGGTCATTTCTCACGGATCGCGTCAGATGTGGGGGGTCACGGCCGTTTCCCTTGGTGAGCGCACCACCAGGGAGACACGATGACCACCGAATCAGCACTGGCCCCGGACGACGGCTCCGCCGCCGACCGCCCACGGGTCTGCGGCTGCGGCCAGGACCTCGAGAGCTGCGAGCGCGAGCACTGTCCGCGCTGCGGCTGCCAGGTCCACCACGCCGCCTGACCTCACAGGTTCTGTTCACCTGCTGTTCACCTTGAGCGGCGGTCGTCGGCGCCACCATGGAGCATGACCAACGCCGACGATGAGGCCCGCGTGCTCGACCAGGTCAGCGCCCGGTTGCTCTCCCGGTTCCCTCAGGCATCGCCCGAAAATCTCCGGCTCGCGGTGGAGACGGCGTACCACGACCTGGACGGCGCACGGGTCCGGGACTTCGTCGAGATCCTCGTCGAACGCGAGGCCGCGAGCACGCTCTCCGGCACGCGCACCTGAACCCCCCGTCCGCCGCGGAAAGCGGGCGTCCTCACGGATAGGGTGGCTGCGACATGAGCAGCACCCGGGGAGCCCGCACGGCCGGCCGCGACACGAGCGGATCGGTGATCTGGACCGTGCCGAACGCGATCAGCGCGCTGCGGCTGCTCGGCGTACCTTTGTTCCTGTGGCTGGTGCTCGGGCCCAAGGCGGACGTCCTCGCCCTGCTGCTGCTCATGGTGTCCGGCTTCACCGACTGGCTCGACGGCTACCTGGCCCGCCGGCTGCACCAGACCTCCAAGCTCGGCCAGATCCTGGATCCGGTCGCCGACCGCCTCTACATCCTCGCCGTGGTCATCGGGCTCGCCGTGCGCGACATCATCCCGTGGTGGGTGGCGTTGATCCTTCCGGCGCGCGACCTCTTCCTGTGGTGCCTGGTGCCCTTCCTCAGGACGCGGGGCTACAGCGCCCTGCCCGTGCACTTCCTCGGCAAGGCCGCGACGTTCAACCTGCTCTACGCGTTCCCCCTCCTGTTCATCGGTGACGGCAGTGGCACGGTGGCGACGCTGGGCAAGGTCTTCGGCTGGGCGTTCGCCATCTGGGGCATCGGCCTGTACTGGTGGGCCGGGCTGCTCTACGCCTGGCAGGTCCGCAAGCTGATGGCCGACCGGGACAAGCGCGCGCCGGACCTGGGGGCCGGTTCGACATGACCAGCTCGCCCCACCTGACCCAGGACCGCCCGTCGCTGCCCGACCAGGTGACGATGGGGCTGCTGCCGTACCTCACGGCGCACGCGCTCGACGAGGACTACGAACATGCCGCCGCCCGGCGCGCGTCGTCCGGGCCGGCGCGGGACCGGCGGCAGGTCGGTCTGGCAGGGGCGCTCGCCCTCGTGGTGTTCGCCGTGCTGACGGTGACCGCCGCCGCACAGACCTCACAGAACAGTGCGAGTCAGGAAAGGGAGCGGCGTGCCCTGATCGACCAGGTCAAGGAGCGCAGGGCCGCTCTGGCGGCGGATCGCACGAGCGTCAGCAAGCTGCAGGCGAGCAACAGCCAGCTGCGGGCGGACCTGTTGCGCACCTCGTCCACCTCCGCGGCGGTGCTGCGTCAGCTTCGGCTCCTCTCCCTCCGCGCGGGCACCTCGGCCGTGCACGGCCCCGGCGTCGAGGTCGACGTCGACAATGCCACGAACGCGCAGAGCGACCGCCAGAAGGTGCTCGACACGGACCTGCAGAAGCTGGTCAACGGACTCTGGGTCGCGGGCGCCGAGGCGATCAGCATCAACGGCCAGCGGCTGACCAACCTCACCGCGATCCGGCACGCCGGGAGCGCGATCACCGTGAACTACATCCGGCTGAGCCCGCCGTACCGGGTCCTGGCGATCGGCGACCCGAAGTCGCTGCCGGCCCGTTTCGCGCAGAGCACCAGTGGGCAGACGTGGTTGGATCTGCAGCGACAGTTCGGTCTCCGGTTCTCGATGCGCACGCAGAGCGCACTGCGTCTGCCGGCGGCCGCGGTGCCCAACCTGCGCTTCGCACGCACCGCAGGATCCCCGTCCGGAAAGGGTTTGTCGTGATTGCCGCCATCGGGCTGATCCTGGGCGTCGCGCTCGGTCTGTTCCTCAAGCCTGACGTGCCGATCGGCCTCGAGCCCTACCTCCCGATCGCCGTGGTCGCGGCGCTCGACGCGGTGTTCGGGGCCGCGCGGGCCTTCCTCGACGGGATCTTCGACGACAAGGTGTTCGTGGTCTCGTTCATCAGCAACGTGTTCATCGCGGCGCTGATCGTCTTCCTCGGCGACAAGCTCGGCGTCGGGGCCCAGCTGTCGACGGGCGTGATCGTGGTCCTCGGGATCCGGATCTTCGCCAACGTCGCGGCGATCCGTCGACACATCTTCCACGCGTGACCGGTGCCATGGACGAGCCCGAGAACGACAACCTTCCCGGCCAGCGGTTGCGGCGCGCGCTGCTGCACCCGGGCCGAGGTCAGGTCGTGGTGGGGATCCTGCTCGCGGTGCTCGGAGCGGCTGCGGTCACGCAGGTCCGCATCGCCGGGCGTGACGACGACTATGCCGGTATGCGGCAGGCCGACCTGATCCAGGCCCTCAACGGTCTGCAGGCTGCGTCGCGGCGCACCCAGCAGGACATCGCCGACCTGCAGGCGACGCGATCCTCCCTGCGTGACAGCAACGACAAGACCGCCACCGCCCTGGAGCAGGCACGACAGGAGCTCACCTCGGCCGGGATCCTCGCAGGCACCCTGGCCGCTCACGGTCCGGGCGTGCGGATCACCGTCACGGTCCCGAAATCCCACCTGAGCCTGAACCTGCTGCTCGACGGGATCGAGGAGCTGCGCGACGCTGGTGCGGAGGCGATCGAGATCAACGACTCGGTCCGGGTCGTCGCCCAGACGTCCTTCGAGGAGGCGACGGGGGGCATCGACGTCGACGGCCGGGTGCTCAGCTCGCCGTACACGATCGACGTGATCGGTGACCCGTCCACGCTCACTCCGGCGCTGAAGTTCCCCGGCGGCTTCGTCGACGACATATCCCTCGACGAGGGCAAGGTGTCCATCCAGCAGAGCGAGGACATCCAGATCACCTCGCTGCGGAAGGTCGTCGCGCCCACGTACGCCGAGCCCAGCAATCCGTCCTGACGCGGGGCGGTAGTTTCATCCCAACGGACCCGGCCGACGGGCCCGCCGAGCAGCCAGAGGAGTCGCGTTGTACCCCGACGACCTGAAGTACACCGCCGAGCACGAGTGGGTCCGCACGCCGGGCGAGAGCGCCGGATCGGTCCGGATCGGCATCACCGACTACGCCCAGGACGCGCTCGGCGACATCGTCTACGTCCAGCTGCCCGAGCTCGGGGAGACCGTCACCGCCGGCGCAGCGATCGGCGAGCTGGAGTCGACGAAGTCGGTCAGCGACGTGTACTCGCCGGTGACCGGCCAGGTGGTCGCGCGCAACGAGGCGCTCGACGCCACCCCCGAGCTCGTCAACACCGACCCGTACGGCGCCGGCTGGCTCTTCGAGGTGGCCGTCGAGGACGGTGGCGCCACCGTGGAGATGCTCGACGCCGCGGCGTACGAGCAACTTGTCTCCTCCTGATCGGTTTCCACCTACGCGCACTTGTCGGTCACTGATAGGTTGGCGGGACAAAGTGTGAACCTCCAGTTCGTCTTGAGGGTTGGGGCGGGGGAGAGGTTCACGCTCGCCGACGAGAGGTGACCTGGGAGGTCCGGAATGCAGACCTGCTCGCAGTGCGGGAACCAGAACACTGACGACGCGAAGTTCTGCTCCCAGTGCGGCCACCCGCTCGAGGCCACGGCCGTCGAGACGACCGCGACGATCAGCTTCGGTGG
>DATAKN010000323.1:0-3662 GCA_036261595.1 Marmoricola sp. | reverse complement strand
TCGCGGGCGACCTCGCTCTTGGAGCGGCCCTCGACCGTGACTGACGTGATGACGAGCTCCGCGAGCGACATGCCGCACCTCCGCGCTAGGTGCCAACCATGTCGCGGGACAGATGCCAACTATCTCGTGGAACCGGACACCACCCGGGGCACGCACTACTTGTCGGTCCGAGCGGCCATCGTGGGGACATGTACGACGCACGGGTCCGGGCGGAGGCACTCGCTCTCGTGACCTCAGGACGTTCGCTGAACACGGTCAGCAAGCGACTCGGTGTCAGCCGGGCGGCCATACGCGAATGGCTCCGTCGGCCCGACGCCCTCGACGTTGCAGGCCGCTGTCCCGCACCTGCTGCCCCGAGCCCGGAGTACTCAGCGCTGCTCGGCTTCTACTTGGGCGATGGGTGCCTCTCGGCCCACCCACGGACCTATGCGCTCCGCGTCGCGTGCGACAAGAACCTCGCCGGCATCGTGGAGGACGTCGTGAACTGCGTCCGAGCCGTGCATCCGGAACGACGCACGTACCTCGTTCCCGCTGAAGGTGTCGTCGTCGTCCAGAGCTACTGGAAGCACTGGCCCTGCCTCTTCCCGCAACACGGCCCTGGTCGCAAGCACGAGCGGGTGCTGGACATGGCTGACTGGCAATGGCAGATCGTCGAGCGCCATCCCGCTGACTTCCTGCGCGGGTTGTTCCATTCCGACGGTTGCCGCGTGAACAACTGGACCACCCGGGTCGTCGCCGGCGAGAAGAAGCGTTACGACTACCCACGCTGGCAGTTCGTGAACGAGTCCGCCGACATCATGGGTTGGTGCGGTGAGGCGCTCGATCTGGTGGGCATCGCCTGGCGCCAGACGTCCCCACGCACGCTGTCGGTGTCCACCCGGGCGGCAGTGGCCCAACTCGACGCCCTCATCGGCCCCAAGCGCTAGCGACTGCGGCGGTACGCCGGCGCCACCTCGTTGATCGCATCGCCCATGCGGTGGATGCGCAGGGCGTTGGTCGAGCCGGGGATGCCAGGCGGACTGCCGCCGATGATCACCACGAGGTCGCCCTCCTTGACCCGGCCGATCGCGAGCAGCTGCTCGTCCACCTGCCGGACCATCTCGTCGGTGTGCTCGACCGGCTGGGTCTTGAAGGTCTCGACACCCCACGTCATCGACAGCTGCGAGCGCACCTCGGCCTCGGGGGTGAAGGCGAGCACGGGGATCGGGCCGCGGTACCGGGCAAGGCGGCGCGCGGAGTCGCCGCTCTGCGTGAACGCGACGAGGTACTTGGCTCCGACCCGCTCGGCCACCTCGACGGCCGCCTTGGCGATCACACCACCGCGGGTCTTCGGCTCCCACTCGATCGCGGCCATGCTGCGCAGCTCGTGGTGCTCGGTGGACATGATGATCCGCGCCATCGTGCGCACCGTCTCGATGGGGTACTCCCCCACGCTCGTCTCGCCCGAGAGCATCACCGCATCGGCGCCGTCGAGCACCGCGTTGGCCACGTCGGACGCCTCGGCGCGCGTGGGAGCCGGGTTGCTGATCATGGACTCGAGCATCTGGGTCGCGACGATCACGGGCTTGGCGTTGCGTCGCGCCTTGTCCACCACGCGCTTCTGCAGGAACGGCACGTCCTCGAGCGGGCACTCCACTCCGAGGTCGCCCCGGGCGACCATGAACCCGTCGAAGGCCTTGACCACCTCGTCGAGGTTGTCGATCGCCTGGGGCTTCTCGATCTTGGCGATGACCGGAAGCATCACGCCCTCCTCGCGCATGATCTGCCGGACGTCCTCGGCGTCCTTGGCCGACCGCACGAAGGAGAGGGCGACGAAGTCGACGGTCAGGTGCAGGGCCCAGCGCAGGTCCTCGACGTCCTTCTCCGACATGGCGGGCACACTGACCGGGACGCCCGGGAGGTTGATCCCCTTGTGGTCACTGATCCGGCCGGGGACCTCCACGCGGGTGTGCACCTCGGTGCCGTCGACACCGGTGACCCGCAACCGGACCTTGCCGTCGTCGATGAGGATCTGGTCGCCCTCGCGCACGTCGCCGGGGAGGCCGTCGTACGTCGTCGGGGCGATCTCGCTGGTGCCCGCGATGTCGCGCGTCGTGATCGTGAAGGCCTGGTCGGGCTCGAGGCGGACCCCGCCCTGGGCGAACCAGCCGAGCCGGATCTTCGGACCCTGGAGGTCGGCGAAGATGCCGACGCCGTGCCCCGTGGCGTCCGAGGCCTCCCGCACCATGCGGTACACCGCCTCGTGCTCGGTGTGGGTGCCGTGGCTGAGGTTCAGGCGGGCGACGTCCATGCCGGCGTCCACGAGGGCCCGGATGCTCTCCGGGGTGGAGGTGGCCGGCCCGAGCGTGCACACGATCTTTGCTCTACGCACGGTCGTTCACCCTACTCCGGGCGCCCTTGAACGATCCAATTTTTCATCGAGACACCACTTCCTGTGCCGTCTCGTACGTCGAGCCGTCACCAGGAGTGACGGCTCGGCGGATCAGACGGTGACCGGGCGCTCGGTCGGCGGGATCGGGGCCGGGAGCGTCGTCGCGCCGGTGAGGTAGGTGTCCACCGCCGCGGCCGCGGCCCGGCCCTCAGCGATCGCCCAGACGATCAGCGACTGCCCGCGACCGGCGTCTCCGGCGACGAACACGCCGTCCACCGACGTGGCGTACGCCCGGTCGCGCACGATGTTGCCGCGCTCGTCCAGCTCGACCCCGAGCTGCTCCACGAGACCCTCGCGCTCCGGGCCGACGAAGCCCATCGCCAGCAGCACCAGCTCGGCGGCGATCTCGTGCTCGGTGCCCTCGATCGCCTGGAACTTCTCGTCGACCTCGACGACCTTCAAAGCCCGGACGTTGCCCGCGTCGTCAGCCAGGAACTCCTGCGTCGAGACGGAGTAGACCCGCTCGCCGCCCTCCTCGTGGGCCGAGGACACCCGGAACGTCATGGGGTACGTCGGCCACGGCTGGTTGGCCGGCCGGTCCTCCCCCGGACGGGGCATGATCTCCAGCTGGGTGATCGACTTCGCGTGCTGGCGGATCGCCGTGCCGAGGCAGTCCGCGCCGGTGTCGCCACCGCCGATGATCACGACGTTCTTGCCGTCGGCGCGGATCTGGTCCTCGACGATCTCGCCGAGGGAGACGCGGTTCGACTGCGGGAGGTACTCCATGGCCTGGTGGATGCCACCCAGCTCGCGCCCGGGGACCGGCAGGTCCCGAGCGACCGTGGAGCCGATCGCCAGCACCACGGCGTCGTACCGGTCACGCAGGGAGCGCCCCGTCAGGTCCCCACCGACGTCCACGCCGGCGCGGAAGACCGTCCCCTCCCGCCGCATCTGGTCCAGGCGGCGGTCCAGGACGCTCTTCTCCATCTTGAACTCGGGGATGCCGTAGCGCAGCAGGCCACCGACCTTGTCGGCGCGCTCGTACACCGCCACGGTGTGGCCGGCGCGGGTCAGCTGCTGGGCGGCGGCGAGCCCCGCGGGCCCGGAGCCGACGACGGCGACGGTCTTGCCGGAGAGCCACTCGGGCGGTTGCGGACGCACGTTGTGCGACTCCCAGGCCCGCTCGATGATCGAGACCTCGACGTTCTTGATCGTCACGGCGGGCTGGTTGATGCCGAGCACGCACGCGGTCTCGCACGGTGCCGGGCACAGCCGCCCGGTGAACTCCGGG
>DATAKN010000317.1:0-16618 GCA_036261595.1 Marmoricola sp. | reverse complement strand
GTTCGTCGTTCCAACAAAAAACCCCTCGGCCGGAACGGCAGCGAGGGGAGGACGCGTGTGCGGAAAGGCTGGGTGGCCTCAGCTCACGCGTCGCGTGCGTACAAGAATCTCGAAACGCATGCCCACATGATGCCCCTCGCGTGCTTCCGCGCTCAACTCAGTGTGCCAGTGATCCCAGCATCCGGGACAGCCGTCTTGGATGCTGACCGTGCCAGAGTAGATGTCGTGACCCACGGGATCCGCCCTGGCCTGCTCCGGTTGCGCGCGGCGTTCCATGCGGCGGCCGGCGCACCGAAGCTCTACCGCGCCGCCCGCGGGGAGGGTGCCGGCCGGCTCCAGGCAGCCCGCATGCTCGCCCTCAGTGCCGTCGTGCTGTTCGTGGTCGCACCCCGCGCGGCCGGAGTGCCCGGCCGGCAGAACGCCGTACGCCACTTCGTCTGGCAGGCGCTGCTGACCGCCCGGTACGGCGAGCGCGTCGCCACGGCGGTCGCAGACGCCCAGGAACAGGGCGCCGTCGACGCTGCCGACTCGGCGGTCGACCGGCACAACAACGCCGTGGCGCACGCCTACGCCTCCGCCCACGCCGAGCAGCTGGCCGCACTGTCCACCGGAGCGGCCCTGCGGCCGCTGTTCGAGGCGGCCCTGGCCCACTGGGAGGCCGGCGAGCTCAGCGGCGGGCGCGCAGCGGCTCGCGCTGCGCGCCGTCGTCGTCGTGGTTGGCGGGGTCGAGCCACGCCTCGAACGCCGACCTGATCGCCGGCCACTCGGCGTCGGTGATCGAGAACCAGGCGGTGTCCCGGTTGCGGCCCTTGTAGACCAGCGCGTTGCGGAACGTCCCCTCGTAGCTGAAGCCGAGGCGGGCCGCCGCCCGCCGGGAGGGCGCGTTGAGCGCGTCGCACTTCCACTCGTACCGGCGGTAGCCGAGGTCGTCGAAGACGTGCTGGGCCATCAGGTACATCGCCTCGGTGGCCGCCGTCGTGCGCTGCAGCTCGGCGGCGTAGGCGATCCAGCCCACCTCCGCCGACCCGTTCCGGTGGTCCACGCGCAGGTACGACGCGAGGCCGACCGGGCGACCGGAGGCGAGGCAGATCGCGTGCGGGACGATCCCCGGGTCGTCGTGGAGCTGGCGCAGGCAGGCGTTCAGGCCGGCTCGGTCGGCGAAGGGCCCGGCCGGCAGGTAGGTCCAGATGCTCTCCGGCGAGCGCAGCACCAGGGCGTCGTGGAGCTGGTCGAGGTGGTGACCGGCCAGCGGCTCGACGCGAGACCAGCGCCCGGTCAGCTCGACGGGGCCGATCGGCTCACGAGGGCTCCAGTCAACGGCCGGCCCGATGGGCTGGCCGTACTCGTTGGTCCGGGTCTCCACCACGAGCGCATCGTAGGGCCAGGACTTGGCGATCAGTCGGGCAGCACGAGATCACCGATCGGGCCGGGATTGACGGCGATCTCCCAGCGGAACCCGTCGGGGTCGCCGAAGTAGCCGCTGTAGCCGCCCCACTCACGCCGCTCGGCTGCCACGACCGGGTCGGCGCCGGCCCTGCGGGCGAGCGCGAGGATCTCGTCGACCTCGGCCTCGGCGCGCACGTTGTGCGAGATCGTGACCGGTACGACGCCCGCGCCCCGGCGTACCGGACCGACCTCGGCCTCGAACCCGGCCTCGGCCCACAGCGACAGGACCAGGTGCTCACCGGTCCGGATCATCAGCACCTCGTCGGGGACGTACAGCTGCGCGGTCCAGCCGAGCCCGTCGAGATAGAACCGCCGGCTCGCGTCGAGGTCGGCGACGGCGAGGGTGAGGAAGCTGATCCGCTGCTCCATGAGCGACATCCTCGCGCCAGGCATCCGAAACTGGCGCTTGGCACACCAGATCTCGTGTGACCAGCCGGGGATTCACGACCCGGGTCGTGAATTCCTCTCAGCCGCAGATCGCGCCGTGCGCCGCCGACTGCACCACCTTGGCGTACTTGCCGAGCACGCCGCGGGTGTACTTCGGCGGGTTGGGCGCCCAGCCCTGCTGGCGTGCCTCGAGGTCGTCGATCTGCACCTCGAGGGTGCGGTTGGCGACGTCGAGGGTGATCGGGTCACCGTCGCGGACGAAGGCGATCGGGCCGCCGTCGACCGCCTCTGGCGCGATGTGGCCGACGCAGAGGCCGGTGGTGCCGCCGGAGAAGCGCCCGTCGGTGATCAGCAGGACGTCCTTGCCCAGGCCCGCGCCCTTGATCGCACCGGTGATCGCCAGCATCTCCCGCATGCCGGGGCCGCCCTTGGGGCCCTCGTAGCGGATCACCACGACGTCGCCCGCGACGATCTTGCCGTCCTCCAACGCGTCCATCGCGGCACGCTCGCCGTCGAAGACGCGGGCGGTCCCGGTGAACACGGACTCGTCGAAGCCGGCCGACTTCACCACGGCACCCTCGGGCGCCAGCGAGCCCTTGAGGATCGTGATCCCACCGGTCTTGTGGATCGGCTCGCTGAGCGTGCGCAGGACGTCGCCGTCCAACGGCTGCGGGTTCAGCGCCTCGAGGTTCTCCGCCATGGTCTTCCCGGTGACGGTGAGGCAGTCGCCATGCATGAGGCCCGCGTCGAGCAGAGCCTTCATCACGACCGGGATGCCGCCGATCTTGTCGACGTCGTTCATGACGTAGCGGCCGAACGGCTTCAGGTCGCCCAGGTGCGGCACCTTGTCACCGACCCGGTTGAAGTCGTCGATGGTCAGGTCGACGTCGGCCTCGCGGGCGATCGCCAGCAGGTGCAGCACGGCGTTGGTCGAGCCGCCGAGCGCCATCACGACGGCAATCGCGTTCTCGAACGCCTCGCGGGTCATGATCTGGCGCGCGGTGATGCCCTGGCGCAGCATGCCGACCACGGCCTCGCCGGAGCGGTGCGCGAAGCCGTCGCGACGCCGGTCGACCGCCGGCGGTGCCGCACTGCCCGGCAGCGACATGCCGAGTGCCTCCGCCACCGAAGCCATCGTGTTCGCGGTGTACATGCCGCCGCAGGCGCCCTCGCCGGGACAGATCGCCCGCTCGATCCGGTCGACCTCGTCGCGCGTGATCTTGCCGGCGATGCAGGCACCGACCGCCTCGAAGGCGTCGATGATCGTGACGTCGTGGCCGTCGACCTGCCCGGGCATCGTCGACCCGGCGTACAGGAACACCGAGGCGAGGTCCAGGCGGGCCGCCGCCATCAGCATGCCCGGCAGCGACTTGTCGCAACCGGCCAGCAGCACCGAGCCGTCGAGCCGCTCGGCCATCATCACGGTCTCGACCGAGTCGGCGATCACCTCACGGCTGACCAGTGAGAAGTGCATGCCCTCGTGGCCCATGGAGATGCCGTCGGAGACCGAGATCGTGCCGAACTCCAGCGGGTAGCCGCCGGCGGCGTGGACGCCGTTCTTGACCGCCTTGGCCAGCCGGTCGAGCGAGAGGTTGCAGGGCGTGATCTCGTTCCAGCTCGACGCCACCCCGATCTGGGGCTTCGCGAAGTCCTCGTCGCCCATGCCTACCGCGCGGAGCATGCCACGGGCGGCGGCCTTCTCCAGGCCGTCGGTGACGTCGCGGCTACGGGGCTTCAGGTCAGGGGCTTCGGTCATGCCCACATTGTGTACGACGCGGACCCCGGCTCTCCCCGGTGGTCGGATGTCAGATGGCGCCAGGTGGAGGGATCAGCCCTTCTCGCAGGCGATGCCGTCCCTGTCACGATCCAGTCCCCGGTTCGCCCGCATCGCGGCGTTGTACATCGCGGTGTCGTGCCGGAAGTTGGTCACCGGCTTGCCGGAGGTGTGGTCGTGCGCGTTGGCGCGTCCCACCCCGTGCGGCAGCCGGCGGTTGACGACCGTGCAGTTGGCCCACTTGCCCGCGGACTTCCCCAGGATCGCGGACTTCCCCAGGATCGCGGACTTCCCCAGGATGGCCGAGTGGCCGAGGATCGCGGAGTGGCCCAGGATGGCGCTGTGTCCGCCGTGCCGCAGGATGGCCGCGTCGGCCGAGGACGTGACGCCGAGGACCGGCGCGGCGACGAGGACAGAGGTTGCGGCGAGTAGCCCGAGCTTGCGCATGATGTCTCCCAGGGGTGCGCCCGGGCCTGCCGCCCGGGATGCGGTTGCGTCAACGATCGGCCGATTGTTTGTCAACCGCAGGCAAATCCCGGCAAACCACCCGGACGGGTCATGCGCTCCCGGCCGTTCGGTCACACGACGGCGGCGCGCACGCACATGATGTCGGGAAGGTTCGCCACGATCTGCCGCCAGCTCTCGCCGTCGTCCGCGGAGCCCCAGACCGTGCCGTTGCGGGCGCCGAAGTAGACGCCCGCCCGGTCGTGCCCGTCGGCGCACATCGCGTCGCGCATGACGCCGACGTAGAACTGCTCCGGCAAGCCCTCGGTGAGCGACTCCCACGAGGCGCCGGCGTCCTGGGAGCGCCACACCCGCGCACGCGCGTCCGGTGGATAGCGCCGGTCACCACCGTTGAGCGGGAAGACGTAGACCGTGTCGGGGTCGTGCGGATGGGCGACGACCGGGAACCCGAAGTCGGCCGGCAGACCGTCGGCGATCGAGTCCCACGTGGCACCGTGGTCGTCGGACCGGTAGACCCCGCCGTGGTTCTGCAGGAACAGGCGCTCGGGCCGGGCAGGATGCCGGGTGACCTTGTGCACGCACTGGCCGAACTCCGGGTAGCGCTGCTCCTCGGGGAGGAAGTCGGCCCGGATGCCTCGGTTGCGCGGCTCCCACGAGGCGCCGCCGTCGGAGGTCTGGTAGCAGCCGCCGGTGGAGATCGCGACCGTCACGGAGTCCGCGTCGGTGGGGTGGGGCAGGATCGTGTGGAACGCCTGACCACCGAAGCCGGCGCCCCACTGTTCTCGATGCGGGTGCTCCCACAGCGCACGCTCCAGGGTGAATGTCTCCCCGCCGTCGTCGGAGCGGAAGACCGCACCAGGCTCCGTGCCGGCGTACACGGTCTGCTCGCCGGCCGGAACCAACTGCCACACCCGCTCCACCGAGGTCTCCAGGTCCTCGGGGAAGTGCGCCCCAGCGGTCGGTCGCCAGGTCTCCCCGAGATCGTCGGAGACCTGGATCTGAGGCCCGGTCCACGGTGACGCGGCGCCGGCGAACAGCCGCGGCCGGTCGCCGCGGGTGTCGACCATGCACGAGTAGACCTCGGTCATGTCGAAGTGCGGGCCGGTCCAGGACCAGTCCGTACGACGTGCATCGGAGCGGCCCACCCAGAGCCCCTTGCGGGTGCCGACCATCAGGATCGTGTCTGCCATCCGCTGAGCATGCTCCCCCACCGTCTGCTCCCCCAAGGCTTTTCTTTCGTCCCTCTCGTCGCCGGGGGCAGCCTCGGCGGCTCCCCGTGAGGGGACGTTCACGCACTCGTCACACGGACGTGACCACGTCGACGTCCGGCTTCCCTAGGTTCGAGTCAGGACAACCTCGGTGGGAGGAGGAACCAGATGAGCCTGATCGCCGTCTCGTCACTGGACCTCGTTGGACGTTGGTCGACGCGAAGCCAGGAGCAGGCACGCCGCAATGCCATGGCGGCGTGCACCGTCCTGACCGCGCGTCGCCTCGAGCGACTCGAGGTCGAGGCGTTCATCGCCGACCGGATGGCTCGTCGTACCGATGCGGTGGCGGCGGAGTCCGGCGCGGCGATGGCAGGCGCCGGCTGACCGCAGCTGACCGCACCGCCAGGAGCCGCCGCCACGGTCGGCTCCGATCCGTGCTCACGCAGGACGGATCGGGCACACTGTGGGACATGTCTGCCGAGCCCGTCGAGCCACCGGTACTGCGCGTCGTCCCGGAACCGGTCGAGCCGCACGCCGGGCTCGCCTTGCGCCACTACACCGTCGCCGCCAAGGACGGCACCCTCCTGCAGGCGTGGACCAACGACGTCGACGGGCCGACCGTGCTGCTCTGCAATGGCCTGGGCACCAGCCCCTACTCGTGGCCGGCGCTGCTCGACCCGAACTGCGGCGTGCGCGTCATCTCTTGGTACCACCGCGGCACCGGTGGGTCCGAGCGTCCCGCCGACCGGCACCACGTCGGCATCGAACACTTCGTCGAGGACGCCCTCGCCGTGATGGACCACGCCGGCATCGACGCCTGCCCGGTGATGGGTTGGTCGATGGGTGTGAACACCGCCTTCGAGCTGGCCTACCTGCACCCGCACCGGGTCAGTGGGCTGTTCGCGGTTGCCGGCGTTCCCGGTGGCACCTTCGCCTCGATGCTCGCCCCGCTCGGCATCCCCCGGTTCGCACGCGCCGCGATCACCGTGAACCTGGCCCGGGCCATGGGTGTGCTCGGCAAGCCGGCGACCCTGATCGCCCGTCGGCTGCCCGTCGGGCCGCTCACGGCCGCGGTCCTGACCCACAGCGGCTTCATGCTCCCGGTCCGCGACCCGGAGCTGGCCCGGCGCGCGGTCAAGGAGTTCCTGACCACGCCGATCGACTGGTACATGCACCTCGCAGTGACCACGTCGCGCCACGTCCGGGTCTCGCTGCGCGGCATCCGGGTGCCGGCCACCTTCGTCGCCGGCCGATGGGACGTGCTCGCCTCCGCCGAGGACATGCGTACGGCGGCCGAGCGGATCCCCGGCGCGTCGTACGTGCGGCTGGATGCCAGCCACTTCGTCGCGATGGAGCGCCCTGAGGAGGTCCACGAGCTGCTCCTCGACCTCCTCGACCGCGTCCCCGAGGACGTTGAGTAGCCAGTCTGCTCGACGAGTCGTCAGGTGAGCTTCTCGATGATCAGCTCGCGGACCCGGCCGGCGTCGGCCTGGCCGCGCATGTCCTTCATCACCGCGCCGATCAGCGCGCCGGCGGCGGCGACCTTGCCGTCGCGGATCTTGTCGGCGACGTCGGGGTTCGCCGCGATCGCCCGGTCGACCGCCTCGGTGAGGGCGCCCTCGTCGGAGACGATCGCCAACCCGCGGGCGGCGACGACCGCGTCCGGGTCGCCCTCACCGGCGACGACTCCGTCGATCACCTGGCGGGCCAGCTTGTCGTTCAGCGCGCCCTCGTCGACCAGCGCCTGCACGCGGGCCACCTGCTCCGGCGTGATCGGCAGGTCGGTCAGCTCCACACCCTGCTCGTTGGCCCGGCGGGCCAGGTCGGAGAGCCACCACTTCCGGGCCGCCTGCGGGGTCGTGCCCGCGGCCACGGTCGCCTCGATCACCGGGATCGCACCCGCGGCGACCACGTCGCGCATCTCGAGGTCGGCGAAGCCCCACAGCGCCTGCAGGCGAGCGCGGTGCTCACGCGGCGGCTCCGGCAGGGTCGCACGCAGCTCCTCCACCCAGGCGCGGCTCGGCGCAACCGGCACCAGGTCGGGCTCGGGGAAGTAGCGGTAGTCCTCGGCGTCGGACTTCTCCCGGCCGGACGTCGTGATGCCGGTGTCCTCGTGCCAGTGCCGGGTCTCCTGCAGCACCGACCCGCCCTCGGCCAGGATCGCGGCCTGGCGGGAGATCTCGTACCGCGCGGCCCGCTCGACCGACCGCAGCGAGTTGACGTTCTTGGTCTCGGTGCGGGTGCCCAGGGTGCCCGAGTCCTTCGCGGACAGCGAGAGATTCACGTCGCAGCGCAGCGAGCCCTGCTCCATCCGCACGTCGGAGACGCCGAGCGCCAGCAGCAGGTCGCGCAGGTGCGCGACGTACGCGCGGGCCACGGCGGGTGCGTGCTCCCGGGTGCCGGTGATCGGCTTGGTCACGATCTCGATGAGCGGGATGCCGGCCCGGTTGTAGTCGACCAGTGAGTAGTCGGCACCGTGGATCCGGCCGGACGTGCCGACGTGCAGCGACTTGCCGGTGTCCTCCTCCATGTGTGCGCGCTCGATGCCGATGCGGTAGGTCTCCCCGTCCACCTCGACCTCGGTCCACCCGTCGAAGGCGATCGGCTCGTCGTACTGGGAGGTCTGGAAGTTCTTCGGCATGTCCGGGTAGAAGTAGTTCTTCCGCGCGAACCGGCACCACTCGGCGATCTGGCAGTTCAGCGCCAGGCCGATCCGGATCGCCGACTCCACGGCCTTGCCGTTGACCACCGGCAGCGACCCGGGCAGTCCCAGGCACGTCGGGCACGTCTGGGTGTTCGGCTCGGCGCCGAACTCCGTGCTGCACCCGCAGAACATCTTCGTGACGGTGTTGAGCTCCACGTGGACCTCGAGGCCCATGGCCGGGTCGAACCGCTCGAGCGCCTCCTCGAAGGACAGCAGCTCGGTGGTGGTGTGCGTCATGGGTTCACTCCCGTCTCGACAGGCTCGACGTCCGGCAAGCGGGTGAGCAGCGGGCCGCCCCACTCCTTCTCCAGCAGCGCCTCGAGCGCGGCGCCGACCCGGTAGAGCCGGTCGTCCGCGAGCGCAGGTGCGAGCACCTGGAAGCCGACCGGGAGGCCGTCCTCGGGCGCGAGGCCGGCCGGCAGCGACAGACCCGGTACGCCGGCCAGGTTGGCCGGGATGGTGGCGATGTCGTTGAGGTACATCGCCAGCGGGTCGTCGAGCTTCTCGCCGATCCGGAAGGCCGTGGTCGGGGCGGTCGGAGAGACCAGCACGTCGGCCTGCGCGAACGCCGCCTCGAAGTCACGGCTGATCAACGTGCGCACCTTCTGCGCCTGCCCGTAGTAGGCGTCGTAGTACCCGCTGGAGAGGGCATAGGTGCCGAGGATGATCCGGCGCTTGACCTCATCGCCGAAGCCGGCGTCGCGGGTCGCTCGCATGACCTCCTCCGCGCTCGGGTTGTCCACACCCTCGGGGAGGACGCGCAGGCCGTACCGCATCGCGTCGAAGCGGGCGAGGTTCGAGGACGCCTCGCTCGGCATGATCAGGTAGTACGCCGCGAGCGCGTGCACGAAGCTCGGGCAGGACACCTCGACCACCTCGGCGCCCGCGCCCACGAGCAGCTCCACCGCCTCGTCGAAGCGCTGCTGGACGCCGGCCTGGTAGCCCTCGCCGCCCAGCTCGCGGATCACGCCGATCCGCACGCCGCTCATGTCACCGGCCGCACCGAGGCGCGCGGCCTCGACGAGCGCCGGCAGCGGCTGGTCGATGCTGGTGGAGTCCAGCGGGTCGTGGCCGCCGATGACCTCGTGCAGCAGGGCACTGTCGAGCACCGTGCGGGTGACCGGCCCGGCCTGGTCGAGCGAGTTGGCCATCGCGACCAGCCCGTAGCGCGACACGCCGCCGTACGTGGGCTTCACCCCGACGGTGCCGGTGACCGCTCCGGGCTGCCGGATCGAGCCGCCGGTGTCGGTGCCGATCGCCAGCGGAGCCTCGAAGGCTGCGACGGCCGCGGCGGAGCCCCCGCCAGAGCCACCCGGGATCCGGTCGAGGTCCCACGGGTTGCGCGTCGGACCGTACGCCGAGTGCTCGGTCGAGGAACCCATGGCGAACTCGTCCATGTTGGTCTTGCCGAGGATCGGCAGGCCGGCGGCCTTGAGGCGGCTGACCACCGTGGCGTCGTACGGCGGCACCCAGCCCTCGAGGATCTTCGAGCCACAGGTGGTCGGCAGGCCGTCGGTGGCCAGCACGTCCTTGACCGCGACCGGCACACCGTCGAGCGGCGAGGCGGGCGTGCCGGCGGCCCGGCGCGCGTCGGACGCCGCCGCCTGGGCGAGCGCACCTTCGGCGTCGACGTGCAGGAAGGCGTGCACTCCCCTCCCGTCGGGCAGGTTGTCGACCTCGGCGATCCGGTCGAGGCTCGCCCGGGTCAGCGCGACGCTGGTGGTCTCACCGGACGCGAGCGCCTCGGCCAGGTCGGCCGCGCTCCGCCGGATCAGCTCGGTGGCATTCTCTGGGGCGCTCACTGCTCGTCCCCCAGGATCCGTGGGACCGCGAACCGCTGCTGCTCCGACTCGGGAGCACCCGAGAGCGCCTGCTCGGCGGTCAGTCCCGGCCGCGGGACGTCCTCGCGGAACACGTTCGTGAGCGGCACCGCGTGCGACGTCGGCGGGATGTCGGCGGCGGCCACCTCGGCGATCGACGCGATGCTCTCCAAGATCACGGAGAGCTGTGGCGCGAGGTGGTCGAGCTCGGCCTCGGAGAGCTCGATCCGGGCGAGCGTCGCCAGGTGCGCGACCTCGTCGCGGCTGATTTCGGGCATGCGGCCAATCCTAGGAGCACGGGGCTCCCCTGCCCGCACCGGTCAGTGCGCCCCCTTGGTCGGCGTGGGCTTCGTGGGCGCTGTGGTCGGCCGGCCGTGGGTGGTCGTCGCCTGCGTCGGCGCGCTCGTCGGCACCGCGGTCGGCGTGGTCGGGGCTGCAGTGGGCCGCGTGGTCGGGGTCGGCCGGAGCGTCGTGGTCGCCGCGACCGGCCGGGCCGAGAGCGTGGTCGACGGCGTGGTCGAGGGGACGGCCAGGACCTGCACGGGCGAGGCGGACAGCGGGGACAGCGGGGACAGCGGCGTGAGCGTCGGCCCGCTCGACCGACTGGTCTTCGGCTCGAGGTGCTGCGGTGTCAGGTGGGTGCCGGACGTCTCCGGTCGCGCATGGCCGGGCAAGCCTCCCAGCCGCGGTGCGCCGACCGGCCCGGCGAGCAGCACGATGCCCGCCGCGGCCACCGCGGTGGCCACCAGCGGGCCGACTCCCCAGCGGCGCACGCCCGGGCTCACCCGCGTCCACGACAGCAGCGTCTCGCGGCGCCGGCGACGCAGCTCCGGTGTCAGGTCGGCGCGGACAGCGGCGAGGGAGTTGACCGGCGCTGCGGCGTACCCGGCGCCTTGGAGCAACAGGAGGAAGCCGACGACGAAGCCGCCGACGGCGCCCGTGGCCGCCGTCGCGAACCCGGCGACCGCTCCCGCCGCGCAGAGCAGGGCGAGCACCGACTCCACGAGGTTGCCGCGCAGCGAGTGCCGCCAGGTGACCTCACCCCGCACCTTGGGCGTGCGCAGGAACACCCCTTCGCGAGCCACCAGGCCGCGGACCGAGGCCAGCGCGACGACCCAACCGAGGGCAAGCCACAGTCCGAGCGCTCCGACCGCTTCCCGCCAGCCGATGTGAGCGGTACGCCGCAGCAGCGCCACCGACCGGACCGAACCGAGGAGCACCAGGCCGAGGACCACGACCAGCAGTGGCGCGGAGAACCGGCGTACGACGAGCCCGTCGCCGGCGAAGAGGTCCAGCGCCCCGAGCAGGAGGAACCCGGTGAACAGCAGACCGGCGAGGTCGCCGAACCACTGGAGACCCCCGGCGAGATAGGCCCAGCGCTGGCCGAGGGTGAGAGCGTTGTCGGCCGTACGCCGGCCCGGGAGCAGCGAGCGCCAGTGCATGCGCAGCAGCTGGACCCCGCCGAAGCACCACCGGAACCGCTGTCGCTTGAGCGCCTCGAACGTGAGCGGCATGATGCCGCGGCCGAAGGACTGCTCGACATGCGTGCCCGACCAGCCCGCCCTGAGCAGCCGCAGGCTCAGCTCCGCATCCTCGGTGATGCACCACTCGTCCCAGCCGCCGACGTCGACCAGCGCCCGGCGGCGGATCAGCCCCATGGTGCCCCCGAAGATCGCGCCGTTGCGCTCGTTGCGCGACCGCTGCGAGACGTCGAAGAAGTAGGCGTAGGAGTGGTAGAGCCGCCGGAAGTACGGGTCGACCTCCCACTCGCGGTAGTCCTGGGGCGTCTGCACGAAGGCGACCCCGGGGTCGTCGAACAGGGGCACGCACCGGGCCAGGAAGTCCGGTTCCACGACGTAGTCGGCGTCGATCACGCCGACCACCTCGGTCCGCGGGTCGACCTTCTCCAGCCCGAAGTTCAGGGCACCGGACTTGTAGCCCGGCCAGTCCTCGAGGTGGAAGAAGCCGAGCCGCTCGTGGTTGCGGCAGAACTGCTCGACCGGTCGCCAGAGCTGCGGGTCGTCGGTGTTGTTGTCGAGCACGAGGACCTCGAAGTCGTCGTAGTCGAGCTCGAGCAGCGCCCGGAGTGTTCCGATCACGAGATCGGGCGGCTCGTTGTGGGTGGGCACGTGCAGGCTGACGAATGGTCGACGCGAGGCCCCCGCAGGCCGTTCGACCTCGCGGCGCAACTCGGCCCGCCGGCGCCAGTCCCACCGGGCCAGCACGTCGACGATCTCCCACAGGTAGCCGAGGGCGAGCACGTAGACGAACAGCTCGAGCAGCCACAGCACGACACCGCCCGCGAGCGAGGCGGCACCGAGGTGGGCCTGCGCCATCCAGAGCGCGACGTAGCCCAGGTACGCCGCGCCGGCGACGATCGTGAGTGACCAGGCCAGCAGGCCGCGCATGGTCCAAGGTCGGGCACTCGGCCCGAATGCCACCACGGCCAGGGCCAGCACCACGGCGACCACCAGGCTGCGCCATGCACCGGCCCCGCCGAGGGCGCCGCCCACGAGTGCAGCGCCCGCGACCAGGCCCGCGGCGAGCAGCACCCGGTAGCCGGCCCGGACCCGTGGCCTCACCGGTTGGTGGACGAAGAGGGAGGCCGTCGCAGGCACCGCCAGGGCGAAGGCGGTGAACAGGAGCTGGACGAGCAGGGCAGACAAGGGTCCTCCGACGTAGCCCCCGAATGCGTGCAAACCGAGGAGAATCGTACGCTGCGCGGATGGAGCCGACCCTCATCGCCGACGAGCGCACCCAGATCGAGCAGTTCCTCGACACCAACCGCGACGAGCTCGTCGAGGCGGTCGAGGGCCTGACCGACGAGCAGGCGCGTCGCCGGCTGGTGCCGTCACTGACCACGCCGCTCGGGCTGCTCAAGCACGTCACCTGGGCCGAGCAGGTCTGGTTCCACGTCGGGCTGGCCGGGCGGACCCGTGACGAGCTCGGCATCCCCTACGAGAACGACCCGAGCTGGTCGGTGGGTGAGGCGGACACCGTTGCCTCGGCCGTCGAGGAGTACCGCCGGGTGTGTGCGGAGGCTCGGGAGATCGCCGCGGCGTACGCCTTGGACGACCTGGTCGAGCACAACCGGCGTGGTCCGCTGACACTGCGCTGGCTCTACCTGCACATGATCGAGGAGGTCGCCCGGCACGCGGGGCACGCCGACATCCTCCGGGAGCAGATCCTCGCGGCTGACACCGTGTGACGACGCGCACTAGCCCGTACGGCGATCCGGCGCACCGATCAGTCGAGATGCGCAGGACTTAGGTCCTGAAAGGTCCCAAACGGCGCTAAACCACCTGACCGGATCTCCATGCTGGACGTGTCACCGGCGAGGGGGAGAGTCGAGCATGAGCAGCAACGTCCTCGGTCTTGGGACCGGGGTGGACCACGATGGCTGAGCGCAGCTCGCGCGCAGCCAGTCCGGCAGCGTCCGGGCGGCTCTCGCTGGCCTACCTGCTCATCGGCGGCAGTGTCGTGCTCGCCGCGGAGGGTCTGCCGCTCTCCCGCCCGGTCGTGGACGTGGCCTACTCCCTTGTCGGCCTCTCCGTCGTCGTCGCCGTGCTCGTCGGTGTCCGGCGCCACCGCCCGCGCGCAAAGCGCGCCTGGCAGCTGATGGCGGCCGGCCAGGGTCTGTGGGTCGTGGCCGACGCGATCTTCGACTGGCAGATGGACGGCCTCCACCAGGACCGGTTCCCGACCATCGCCGATGCCTTCTACCTGCTCGGCTACATCGCCATCGGGGCCAGCCTGCTGATGCTGGTGAGGGGACGACGCGGGACCCGGCGCGACGTCGGTCTTCTGCTGGACACCCTCACCGTGACGGCCGGCCTGACCCTGCTCTCGTGGATCCTCATCGCCCGGCCCACGATCCAGAGCCTCGACAACTCCTTCGGCGCCGCTGCCGTCGCGGCGGCGTACCCGGCGATGGACATCCTGCTGATCGGGGCCATGGTCCGGTTGATCAGCTCCCCCGGCGGACGGTCGACGGCCTTCCGGCTCCTGCTGAGCGCGCTGCTGCTGCTGATCGCCGCGGACACCATCTCGGCCGCCTTCGACCTCTACAGCTCCCACGAGTTCGCCGCCGTCGACTACCTGTGGCTGTTCTCGTACGTGGCCTGGGGCGCGGCTGCCCTGCACCCGTCGATGACGGAGATCTCCGAGCCAGTGATCGCCGCGGACGTGCAGTTCCGCGGCGGCCGGCTGGTGGCCGTGGTCCTGGCGGCTCTGATCGGCCCGGGCATCCTCGCGGTGCACGAGGCCACCGGCGTGCCGATCGACGTCTGGGCCGTGATCATCGGCACCGTCGTGATGTTCCTGCTGGTGGTCACCCGCATGAACCTCTCCATCCAGAAGATCGCCTTCGCCCACGAGGCCCTGGAGACGCTGCAGGACGAGCTGGCCGTCCAGGCGACCCACGACCCGCTGACCGGCCTCGCGAACCGCACCCAGTCGATGCGACTGCTCGCCGGAGCGCTCGGACGTGCCCGACGACGCTCGTCGACCGTGGGCCTCCTCTTCATCGACCTCGACGGTTTCAAGGGCGTCAACGACAACCACGGCCACCGCAGTGGCGACGAGGTGCTGCGCCACGTCGCCCGCCGGATGCGGCAGGAGATCCGCGAGGGCGACTTCGTGGCACGCCTCGGCGGTGACGAGTTCGTGGTCGGCATCGAGGACGTCACCGACGAGTCCGCCGCCGTCACGCTCGCCCACCGTCTCATCGCCGCGGTCTCCCAGCCGATCACGATCGCCGAGGACCTCACCGTCCAGGTCGGGGCCAGCGTCGGCATCGCTCTGGGGCGTGGCGGCGAGACCGATGTCGAAACCCTCCTGCACGAGGCGGACCTCGCCGTCTACCGCGCCAAGGCCGCCGGACGCGGGTGCGCCGAGCTGTTCAGCTGGAGCGCCCGGGCCGCGCTGAAGGAGCGCAACGAGCTCGAGCGCGCTCTGGTCGGAGCGATCGCTGACGACGAGCTCGTGCTGCACTTCCAGCCGATCGTCAACATGGAGACCGGCGAGGTCGACTCCTTCGAGGCGCTGGTGCGCTGGGATCGCCCCGGGCACGGGCTGCTCCCGCCCGACGACTTCCTGCCGGTGGCGGAGTCGTCGGACCTGATCTGCCAGCTGGACACCTGGGTGCTGCGGGCGGCCGTCGCGCAGCTGTCGCGGTGGAACCGGATGCGAGGCGACCGTGCGCTCAAGGTGGCGGTCAACGTCTCCGGCCGCCACATCAGCCAGCACCGGATCCAGAGCGACGTCGCCGGCGCTCTGCGGGTCAGCACGGTGGACCCGGCCCAGCTGGTGGTCGAGGTGACCGAGACCGCCCTGATGGACGGCAGTGTGGCGGCCACCAACCTGGAAGCGCTGCGCCAGACCGGTGTCACGGTCAGCCTCGACGACTTCGGCACGGGCTACCAGTCCAGTGCTCAGCTGTCGCGGCTCCCCGTCGACATCGTCAAGATCGACCGCGGGTTCGTGGACATCAGCACCCCCGCCGCACGAAGCCTCTTCGAGCTCATGGTGCGGGCCGCGCACGCGTTCGGGGCGCAGGTCGTCGCCGAGGGTGTGGAGTGCGACGAGGAGCTGGCGTTCGCTCGGGAGATCGGCTGCGAGTACGCCCAGGGCTTCCACGTGGCGATGCCGGCGCCGGCCGACCAGGTCTCGGCGTTCTACCGCGACGACGAGCTCGCCGGCTGACCGTTCGGCCGGTCAGGAGGGGCCGTCGCGCAGCAGCGCCTTGAAGCCCTCCTCGTCCAGGACGGGTACGCCGAGCTGCTCGGCCTTGTCGGCCTTCGAGCCAGGGTTGTCGCCGACCACGACGTAGTCGGTCTTCTTCGAGACGCTCGACGACGCCTTGCCGCCCCGCGAGACGATCGCCTCCTTGGCCCCGTCGCGGCTGAAGTCGACCAGCGACCCGGTCACCACGACCGTGAGGCCCTCGAGCGTGCGCGGCGTCGACTCGTCACGCTCGTCCTCCATGCGTACGCCGGCCGCGGCCCACGTGTCCACGATCTCGTTGTGCCAGCCCGCGTCCGGCTCGAGGTCGAACCACCGCCGCACCGACTCCGCGATCGTCGGCCCGACCCCCTCCGCGGCCGCCAGCGCATCCTCGGAGGCCTCCCGGATCGCGGCCATCGAGCCGAACTCCGTGGCCAGCGCACGGGCCGCGGTCGGCCCCACGTGGCGGATCGACAGGGCGACCAGCACACGCCACAGCGGCTGCGAGCGAGCCTGCTCCAGGTTGGCCAGCAGCTTGAGGGCGTTGGCGCTGAGCTGGGGGCCCTCCTCGCCCTTCTTCGGGGCCCGGGTGAAGGCCGGTGCCCGTCGCAACCGTTCCTCGTCGAGGTCGAAGATGTCGCCCTCGTTGGCGATCACATCCGCGTCGAGCAGCGCCACCGCCGCCTCGTAGCCCAGACCCTCGATGTCGAAGGCCCCCCGGCCGGCGACGTGGAACACCCGCTCGCGCACCTGTGCGGGGCAGTCACGGTGGTTGGGGCAGCGCAGGTCGCGGTCGCCCTCCTTCTCCTCCACCAGCGTGGTGCCACAGGACGGGCACTGGGTCGGCATCTCCCACTCGGGCAGCCCCTCGGGGCGCAGCGCCAGCACCGGCCCGAGGATCTCGGGGATCACGTCGCCTGCCTTGCGGAGGATCACCGTGTCACCGGGGCGGACGTCCTTGCGCCGGACCTCGTAGGCGTTGTGCAGGGTGGCGTTCTCCACCGTCGAGCCAGCCACCAAGACCTTCTCCATCACGCCGTACGGCGTGACCCGGCCGGTGCGCCCGGTGTTCACCTCGATCGAGAGCAGC
>DATAKN010000310.1:0-4626 GCA_036261595.1 Marmoricola sp. | reverse complement strand
TCACCGCCGCGGTGTGGGCAGCGTTGATCACCTCGACGCTGCGCGAGGTGAACTTCGATCCGTCCATGCGGGCCTCTCCCCCTTGGGTTCCTCATCCGATCGTGACGGATCCGAACCGATCCGTCACTGGCTCAACGCATCGAAAGTTGAGTGCATTCCACTCAACTCTTGCACGTGGCCGAAATCGGGCCGGGGAGAGCGACGGGTCAGGCCGGGGTGCGGTCCAGGTCGCTCATGGCGAGGTCCCGGGCCACCTCGGTGGCCGGCGACGCGGTGACCCGGGGGATGGCCAGGCTGAACGCCAGGGCCACGACCGCGGCCCCGATCGAGATCAGCAGCGCGAGCGTGAAGCCGTGCGAGGACGGGAGCGTCACCGGGCCGAGGCGCATCACCTCGTGCGCCAGCACGACGCTCACGACCGCGGAGGACAGCGAGGTGCCCATCGAGCGCATCAGCGCGTTGAGCCCGTTGGCGGCCGCGGTCTCCGTGATCGGCACCGCACCCATGATCAGCGCCGGCATGGCGGCGTACGCGATGCCGATGCCGGCCCCGATGAACACGGTGGCGAGCGTGATCTCCCAGGGGTGGTCGCGCAGGAACAGTCCGGAGACGTAGCCGAGCCCGATCACCACGATGCCGGTGGACAGGCTGGTGCGAGGACCGCGGGCCGCGGAGAGGCGCGCGCCGACGCTGGAGAAGAGGTACATCACGAATCCGCTGGGCGCGAGCAGCAGTCCCGCCTGGATCATGGTGCGCCCCATGCCGTAGCCGGTCTGCTCGGGGGCCATCAGGATCTGGGTGGGGATCAGCGACATGCCGTACATCGCGAAGCCGACCGCCACCGAGGACAGGTTGGTGAACAGCACCTGCGGCCTCGCCGAGACCCGCAGGTCGACGAGGGGTGCCGCGGTGCGCAGCTCCCACAAACCCCAGACCAGGAAGACCACGAGCGACCCCACGATCAGACCGAGGGTGAGCCGGTCACCCCAGCCCCAGTCACCACCCTTGGTGATCGCGACCAGCAGCATCAGCAGCGCCGCGGCCAGGCCGATCGCACCCAGTACGTCGAAGCGGGCCGGCGTCTTCACCGGCGACTCCGGCACGAGCGTGGCCACTGCCACCACGCCGGTCAGGGCGAGCGCGGCGGCGACCCAGAACAGCGTGTGCCAGCTGCCCTTCTCCGCGATCACCGCGGCGATCGGGAGACCCACCGCGCCACCGACGCCCAGGGTGGCGCTCACCTGCGCCACCGCCGAGCCGACCCGCTCGGGCGGCAGCTCGTCGCGCATGATGCTGATCCCGAGAGCGATCGCGCCCATCGAGAACCCCTGCAGGGCGCGGCCCGCGACGACCACCTCGAGCGTGCCCGACACCGCGCACATCACCGACCCGACGACCAGGGCGCCGAGGCTGAGCAGGAGCAGCAGCCGCTTGCCGAACATGTCGCCCAGCCGGCCGGCGATCGGCATCACGACCGCCGCGGCGAGCAGCGTCGCGGTGATCGCCCAGGACGCGTCGGCCGGAGAGCTGTGCAGGATCGTCGGCAGCACCGGCACCAGCGGGATGATCATGGTCTGGGTCAGCGCGACCACGATCCCGCAGTAGCAGGCGACCGCGACGATCACTGCGGGCCGCGGGTGCGGCTCCCGTACGACGTTGGTCATCGACACCCCTCGGATCGGCGGACCCCCGCGGCCCGGCGAATGTGCATCGTACACATTCGCATGTGTACGATGCACACCCCGTCGGACGAGAGGTGCGTCACCGTGACCGATCCACGGATCGCCGGCCTCGAGGTCGAGCTCTCCCTGTTGGCCCGGCACCACCTGCACGCCAGCCAGCACAGCGCCGAGCGACTCCTGGACCGGTCCGGCTACCACCTGCTCAGCCGACTCGAGCTCGGCCCGATGAACCTCAAGCAGCTCGCCGAGGCGTTCAGCCTCGACCCGTCGACGGTGAACCGTCAGGTCAACGCTCTCCTGCGCGCCGGGCTGCTGGAGAAGGCGCCGGACCCAGCCGGCGCAGTCGCGCGGGTGCTGCGCCCGACCCGTCACGGCCTGGACCTCCTGCACCGTGATCGCGCGGTCCTGCAGGCGCAGGTGGGCCGAGTGGTCGGCGACTGGGATCCCGCCGACGTCGACGACCTCCGCCGGCTGCTGGAGCAGCTGAACACCTCGATCGAGGCGCTCGAGGGACGCCCCTGGCCTCGCGCCTAGAGACACCGAGGCGCCCGGACCGGGTGGTCCGGGCGCCTCGTCCTCTCTCGACATGGGCCGGGCGGCTCGGCGTACGGCCGACCCGGCAGCGGATCAGGCGTCGATCGCCAAGGTGTCGTCGCTCGAGCCCATCTGGATCTGGATCTTCCGCGGCTTGGCCTGCTCGGCAACCGGTACCCGCAGGGTCAGGACGCCGCCGTCGTACGCCGCCTGGATGCGCTCGAGGTCGAGGTTGTCGCCGAGGACGAGCTGGCGGCTGAACAGGCCGCGGGGCCGCTCACTGGCCAGCATCTCCCAGTCGCCGTTGCGGGCGACCCGCTCGGCCTTGATGGTCAGCACGTTGCGCTCGACATCCAGGTCGATGCTCTCCTTCGCCACGCCCGGGAGGTCGAACTCGAGCACGAACACGTCGCCCTCGCGCCAAGCGTCCATCGGCATGACCGCCGGGCGGTTGATGGTGCCGGTCGTGCCCAGCAGCTGCTGGGCGAGCCGGTCGAATTCACGGAACGGATCTGCCGTGCGCAGCAACATCTGGTGGACTTCCTTTCTGACTCGTGGTTCGCAGGATCTACCACTGCGGTTACACTTTTCATATAGCGCGGTTGGCAGCAAAGTTCAAGATCCCCGACGAGGGAGAACCAGGGAAGGCGGGCGAGGATGCGCGAGCGGACCCATGCGCTCTACGCGATCTCGGTCGCCGCCGAACTGTCCGGCACCGCGATCCAGAACCTGCGCGTCTACGAGCGGCGTGGCCTGGTCTCCCCCGAGCGCACCGACGGCGGCACCCGCCGCTACAGCGAGGACGACGTCGAGCGCCTGGTGCGGATCCGGGAGCTCCTCGACGCGGGCCTGAACCTCGCCGGTGTCGACCGCGTGCTGGAGCTCGAGGCCGAGGTGGCCCGGCTGCGCGGCGAAGCCTGACCGGCGACGCTCAGCCCTCGGGGACGCCCTGCTCGGGCAGCCCGACCTGGTCCTCGGGGTCGACCAGGCAGGTGCGGCAGAAGTCCACGCCGAACGGAGTGAGGTGGATCGAGCGCCGGATCAGCTTCGGGAACCGGACCGAGTGCATCGCCTCCAGCACGTCGGGCTGGGCCTCCACCACCTGGTACTCCAGGGGGTCCTCGATCTGCTCGCGGGAGAACCAGATCAGCCCGAGCCGGTGCAGGTTGTTCAGGTACGCCGGCACCTCGGCGAGGTAGCGGACGCCGGCCCGCGGACCGATCATGTTCAGCCCTCCGGCGACCAGGGCCGAGCTGACCATGCCGACCGGCCCGCCGGTGCGGACGTCGACGGAAGGCTGCGGACCGCCACGGAGGAGCAGCATCAGGACGCGCGCCTCGTCGGGAGCCAGCTCCTCGAGGATCCGCGCGTACGCCGGGTGCGCCTCGTCCTCGCTCCAGACGTCGCGTGAGCGTCGGAGCAGGTCCTCGCCGCGCTCGCGCAGCGTCAGCTCCCGCGGCTCCGGCTCGGGCTGCTCGACGGCGACCATCGACGACAACGCGACGGTCGCCTGCAGCAACGCCTTCGGAAGCGGGACCCCGTGGGAGACGGCACTGGCGACGCTGGAGACCGTGCGGCTCGCCTCCGCGACGTCCTCGGCCACCCCCCGCACCAGGTCGCCCGCGGCGGCCGGGTCGGTCACGGCGCGGGCCAGGTTGCGGGCCGAGCGGCCGCCGGACGCGTGTGCCCACGACGCCGAGCGCAACCACGCCGTACCGGCGATCCGGGCGACGCCGGGCAGTGCCTCCGCCGCGCCCTCCCAGACCGCAGGAACGCGGTCACCGGAGGATCGCTCGGCCCGAAGCCGTGCTCGAGCCTGCTGGACGTCCCAGTCGGGCTCGGTCATGACCCGCCCACGCCGAAGATCGCCAGGTGGATCAGCCCTCCGGCGAACCCCATGATCGCGCCGTGCGCGTAGAGCATCCACTCATCCTCCCTGATCGCGGCGCGCATCATCTCCACGAAGTCGCGCGGGGGTAGCTCCTTGGTGCGTACCGCGACGAGCGTGCGGATCTTGTCCGCCTGGTGGCGGCTGAACACCGGATCCCGGAACGGCGTGATCGTGCGGTCGACGGCCTCGGTCGCGACCGCCTCGCGGATGTTGTCGAAGCGGCGCGTGCCGACCGCGATCCGGACCGCACCGCGCACTGGACCGGCCGCCCGGTCGATCGCCGGCTTCATCGCGGTGGCGAGCATCTGCCGGGTGCGGTCGCCGCGCGGCCCGTCGAGCAGGAAGTCGCCGATCCGTTCCAGGGTGATCACGTTCTCGGCGATGATCTGCGCGTACACCTCCGCCGCCTCGTCCTGACGCCGCAGGAACAGCCCGTGCACCTTGATCCCGAGGATGCGACGCGGCTCGGGTGGCTCGAAGATCAGCCACATGCCCAGGGCGTTGGTGGTCCAGCCGACG
>DATAKN010000309.1:0-3810 GCA_036261595.1 Marmoricola sp. | reverse complement strand
CCTGCTGCTCGACGAGCCGACCAACCACCTCGACGCGGACTCGATCGTGTGGCTGCGGGAGTTCCTGCGCACGTTCAGCGGAGGGCTGGTCGTGATCAGCCACGACGTCGACCTGCTCGAGGCCTGCGTCAACAAGGTGCTCCACCTCGACGCGAACCGTGCCGAGGTCGACGTCTACAACATGACCTGGAAGAACTACCTGCAGCAGCGGGAGAACGACGAGCACCGCCGCCGGCGGGAGCGCGCGAACGCCGAGAAGACCGCTGAGACCCTGCTGGCCCAAGCCAACAAGATGCGGGCGAAGGCCACCAAGGCCAAGGCCGCCCAGTCGATGATCAAGCGTGCCGAGAAGATGCTCGGTGGCCTCGAGGGCGAGCGTGCCGCGGACAAGGTCGCCAAGATCACGTTCCCCGAGCCGGCGCCGTGCGGCAAGACCCCGCTCATGGGGGAGGAGTTGTCGAAGTCCTACGGGTCCTTGGAGGTCTTCACCGACGTCGACCTCGCGATCGACAAGGGCAGCCGGGTCGTGATCCTCGGGCTCAACGGCGCCGGGAAGACCACGATGCTGCGGATCCTCGCCGGTGTCGACCAGCCCGACACCGGGACCGTCGTACCGGGTCACGGGCTCAAGCTCGGCTACTACGCCCAGGAGCACGAGACGCTCGACGTCTCCCGCACCGTGCTGGAGAACATGCGTACGGCGGCCCCGCAGCTGAGCGACTCCGAGGCGCGCTCGGTGCTCGGGAGTTTCCTGTTCAGCGGGGACGACGCCATGAAGCCGGCTGGCGTGCTCTCCGGCGGGGAGAAGACCCGCCTGGCGCTGGCGATCCTGGTGGTCTCCTCCGCCAACGTGCTGCTTCTCGACGAGCCGACGAACAACCTCGATCCGGCCTCGCGCGAGGAGGTGCTCGGCGCGATCCGCTCCTACACCGGCGCGATAGTGCTGGTCACCCACGACGAGGGCGCGGTGCACGCCCTCGAGCCCGACCGCGTGCTGATCCTGCCCGACGGGGTCGAGGACCTCTGGAACGACGGGTATGCCGACCTCGTCAGCCTGGCGTAGCGGGAAGGGCCCGGGGTCTCGAGGCGGTCGGTGCGCGACCGCACCTCAAGCATCGGTGGTCGGGGATAACCTCCCGGCATGACCGGACTCCCCGACGCCGCGACCCTCGAGCGGTCTCGCCTCGCGCTCGACCTCGACGGCGAGGTCGTGACGATCACGCTCGACCGACCCGAGCGCCGCAACTCCCAGACGCCGTCGATGTGGCTGGCGCTCGAGCAGATCGGGGCCCACCTGCCCGAGGAGGTCCGGGTGGTCGTGCTCAAGGGCGCGGGCGCCTCGTTCTCCGCCGGCCTCGACGTGGGCCTGCTCACCGGAGAGGGCGTGCCGGGGGAGGAGTCGGTCGCCGAGCTGATGCACGCCACGGACCAGGAGGTGCTGGACACCATCGACCGCTACCAGCGCGGCTTCACCTGGCTGACCGACCCGCGGTTCGTGTCGATCGCGCAGGTCCACGGCCATGCCATCGGCGCCGGGTTCCAGCTCGCACTCGCCTGCGACCTCCGGATCGTCGCCGACGACGCGACGTTCTGCATGAAGGAACCGGCGCTCGGCCTGGTGCCCGACCTGGCGGGAACAAAACCGCTGGTCGACCTTGTTGGCTACTCGCGAGCACTGGAGATCTGCGTCACCGCACGCAACGTGCCGGCCGACGAGGCGCGCGAGCTCGGGCTGGCGACCGCCGTCGTCCCGGTCTCCGAGCTCGACGCGACAACTGCAGACCTGGTCCGCGCGATCCTGGCCAACCCGTCCGGTGCGGTCCGGGAGACCACCGCGCTGCTCCGGGACGCGTCCGAGCACGACCTGGACGGGCAGAGACTCCGCGAGCGGCAGGCGCAGCTGCGGCGGTTCAGGGAGCTGGCGGGTTGAGCACTGACCACGGAAGGGAGGGGGATCCGCGATGAGCGGGATGCACCCGATGGGCGCGGCGATGCGATCGCTGCGCTCCGACCGGTCCGTGGTCGACCAGAAGCTCACCCGACGCACGCTGCGCCGCGTCATCGGCTTCGCCCAGCCGCACAGCCGGCTGCTCGCCGCGTTCATCGTGCTGGTCGTGGTCGACGCCGCCCTGGTCGTGGTCAACCCGCTGCTGGTCAAGGCACTGCTGGACCACGGGATCCTGCGGCACGACGGCCGCACGGTGACCCTGCTCGCGTTCGCGATGGCGGGTGTCGCCCTGTTCGACGCCGGCCTCGGCGTGGCCAGTGGCTACCTGTCCTCGCGGATCGGCGAGAACCTGATCTTCGACCTTCGGACCCGGGTCTTCGGCCACGTCCAGCGGATGTCACTGGCGTTCTTCACCCGCACCCAGACGGGTGCGCTGGTCTCTCGGCTCAACAACGACGTGATCGGCGCCCAGCGGGCGTTCACGTCCACCCTGTCGAGCACCGTCTCGAACGTCATCTCGGTGCTCGTCGTGGGCGTCGCGATGATCGCGCTCTCCTGGCAGATCACGCTGGCCTGCCTGGCGCTCTTCCCGCTGCTGCTGCTCGCCTCGCGGTGGGTCGGCACCCAGATCAGTGGCCTGACGCGCGCCCAGATGAACGGCAACGCCGACCTCGGCAACATGATGACCGAACGGTTCAACGTCGGCGGTGCGCTGCTGCTGAAGCTGTTCGGCCGTCGGGCCGACGAGGACGCCCGGTACGCCGAGAAGGCCGGCGTCGTGCGCGACCTCGGTGTGCGGATCGCCCTGGTCACCAGGATCTTCGCCGCCACGATGATGCTGATCCCGGCCCTGGCCACGGCGCTGGTCTGGGGCATCGGCGGTCACCTCGTGATCGACTCCACGCTGACCATCGGCACGCTCACCGCGCTCGCCACCCTCCTGCTGCGTCTGCTCGGCCCGCTGCAGGGCCTCTCCAACGTGCGCGTCGACGTGATGACCGCGCTGGTGAGCTTCGACCGCGTCTTCGAGGTGCTCGACCTGCCCTCGACGATCCAGGAGAAGCCGGACGCGGTGGTGCTTCCGCCCCATGCCGCGCGCCTGGAGTTCCACGACGTCGCGTTCACCTACCCCCGTGCCGACGAGGTGTCGCTGGCCAGCCTGGAGACCGTCGCGCGGCTCGAGAGCCGTGACCACGAGCAGGTCCTCCACGGCGTCTCCTTCGTCGCTGAGCCGGGTCAGATGGTTGCCCTCGTCGGCCCGTCCGGCGCCGGCAAGACCACGATCACCCACCTCGTCGCACGCCTGTACGACGCCACGGCCGGCACCGTCCGGGTCGGTGACTCAGACCACGTCTGGGACGTCCGGGACGTCACCCTGCAGTCGCTGGAGGACGCCGTCGGTTACGTGACGCAGGACGCGCACATGTTCCACGACACGATCCGGGAGAACCTCCGCTACGCGCGGCCGGGGGCCACCGACGAGCAGATCTGGGCGGCCCTCGAGGCGGCACAGATCGCCACGCTGGTGCACGGCATGCCCGACGGCCTCGACACCGTGGTCGGCGACCGTGGCTACCGGCTCTCCGGCGGCGAGCGCCAGCGCCTCGCGATCGCACGTGTGCTGCTGAAGGCCCCGCGCATCGTCGTCCTGGACGAGGCCACGGCGCACCTCGACTCCGAGTCCGAGGCCGCCGTCCAGCAGGCCCTGGACACCGCGCTCGAGGGCCGCACCTCGCTGGTGATCGCGCACCGGCTGTCCACCGTGCGCAACGCCGACCAGATCCTCGTGGTCGAGGACGGTCGCATCGTCCAGCGCGGCACCCACGAGCAGCTGCTGGCCGAGGGCGGCACCTACGCCGACC
>DATAKN010000302.1:0-13282 GCA_036261595.1 Marmoricola sp. | reverse complement strand
ACCATGTGCCGCGAGGGGGACTCCGCCGAGACCGTCGCCACCACCTGCGGGCGGGCGATCCCCGGCATGGAGGCGCGCATCGGTGACCACGGCGAGCTGCTCCTGCGTGGCGAGTTCGTGATGCTCGGCTACCTCGACGACCCCGACGCCACCGCCGCCGCGATCGACGCCGACGGCTGGCTGCACACCGGAGACGTCGGGACCCTCGACGAGCACGGCAACCTGACGATCACCGACCGGCTCAAGGACATGTACATCAGCGGCGGGTTCAACGTGTACCCCGCCGAGGTCGAGCAGGTGCTGATGCGGCTCGACGGCGTCCGCGACGTGGCCGTCGTCGGCGTACCGGACGAGCGGATGGGCGAGGTCGGCAAGGCGTACGTCGTCGGCGACACCACCCCCGAGGCCGTGATCACCTTCGCCCGGGAGCGGCTCGCGAACTTCAAGGTGCCGCGCGAGGTGGAGCTGATCGAGGCGCTCCCCCGCAACCTCGGCGGCAAGGTGCTCAAGAACCAGCTGCGAGACCAGGAGAGCTGATGGACCTGACCCTGTCCGACTCCGAGCGCGCCTTCCAGGCGGAGGTGCGGGAGTGGCTCGCGGCCAACGTGCCGCAGACGCGGCTGCCGTCGATGGACTCCGCCGAGGGCTTCGCCGCGCACCAGGAGTGGGAGGCGACGCTCGCCGAGGCCCGCCTGTCGGTGGTGTCGTGGCCGGAAGAGTTCGGCGGCCGTGGGGCCTCACTGGTCGAGTGGGTGATCTTCGAGGAGGAGTACTACCGTGCCGGGGCGCCCGGCCGGGTCAGCCAGAACGGCATCTTCCTGCTCGCCCCGATCATCTTCGACCACGGCACACCCGAGCAGCAGCAGCGCTTCCTGCCGACGATGGCCACCGGCGAGAAGATCTGGGCCCAGGCCTGGTCCGAGCCGGAGGCCGGCTCCGACCTCGCGTCCTTGCGCTCGACGGCGACGCGTGACGAGGCACGCGGCGGCTGGGTGCTCAACGGGCAGAAGACCTGGTCGTCGCGGGCGGCGTACGCGCACTGGGGCTTCGGCCTGTTCCGCAGCGACCCGGAGGCCGCCCAGGAGCAGAGACACCGCGGTCTTTCGTATTTCGTGTTCCCGCTCGACGCCGAGGGGATCACCGTGCGCCCGATCGCCCAGCTCGACGGCGAGCCCGGCTTCGCCGAGCTGTTCTTCGACAACGTCTTCGTGCCCGACTCCGACGTGCTCGGCGCCCCGGGCGACGGCTGGCGGGTGGCGATGAGCACCGCCGGCAACGAGCGCGGCCTGTCGCTGCGCTCCCCCGGCCGATTCTGCGCGGCCGCAGACCGGCTGGTCGACCTCTACCGGACGCACAGCGACCCGCGGGTGGCCGACCGCGTCGTCGACGCCTGGATCAAGGCGCAGGCCTACCGGCTCTACACCTGGGGCACGGTGACCCGTCTCGCCGACGGCGGCGACATCGGCGCCGCGGGGTCGGTGAACAAGGTGTTCTGGAGCGAGCTGGACATCGCGCTGCACGAGACCGCGCTCGACCTGCTCGGGCCGGAGGCAGAGCTCGCCGAGTCGGCGTGGATGGACGGCTACCTGTTCTCGCTGTCGGGTCCGATCTACGCGGGCACCAACGAGATCCAGCGCAACATCGTGGCCGAGCGGATCCTCGGCCTGCCCCGCGAGCCGAAGGGAACCCGATGAAGTTCGAGCTCACCGAGGAGCAGGCCGGCTTCGCCCGATCGATCGGCGACCTGCTCGCGAAGGCGGACACGGTGGCCGCTGCGCGGGCGTGGGCCGCGGGCGACACCGGGCCCGGTCTGGGCATCTGGAAGCGGCTGGCCGACCAGGGCCTGAGCGCGCTGGTCGTGCCGGAGGAGGCCGGGGGTCTCGGCGGCTCGCCGGTCGACCTGGTCGTGGCACACGAGGTGCTGGGCCACCACCTCGCCGTGGGACCGTGGGTCGAGAGCAGCGCGTACCTCGCCACCGCACTGTCGGGTGACGCGCTCGAGGCAGTCGCCGGCGGCGCGGTCGCGACGGTGGCCGTGCCACCGCACGTGCCGTTCGCGCTGGACGCCGACGTCGCGGACGTGGTGTACGTCGGGACGGAGCACGGCCTCGCCCGGGCCTCGGTCCGGGAGGTCCGCGCCTCGGTCGACACCACCCGGCGGCTCGGCGTCGTGAGTCCGGACAGTCCCGTGCTCGAGGACGCGCAGAGCTCCGCCACCGAGGCGGCGTTCGACGTCGCCGTGCTCGCCTGCGCCGCCCAGTTGGTCGGCTGTGGGGAGCGGTTGCTCGCGGATTCCGTGGCGTACGCGAAGCAGCGCCGCCAATTCGGCCGCGAGATCGGCTCCTACCAGGCCCTCAAGCACCAGCTGGCGGACGTCCGGATCGGCCTGGACTTCGCCCGACCGCTGGTGCACGGCGCCGCGCTCGGGGAGGTGCCGGTGTCAGCAGCGAAGGTCGCCGCCGCCGACGCCGCCTACCGGGCGTCCCGGGTGGGGCTGCAGGTGCACGGTGCGATCGGCTACACCGCGGAGTTCGACCTGGGTCTCTGGATCACCCGGGTGCGAGCCCTGGTCACCGCCTGGGGCACGCCGGCGTACCACCGCGCCCGGGTGCTCGCCACGATCACGGAAGCAGCGCGCTGATGCACTTCGCCCGCACCGAGGAGCAGCAGGAGCTCGCCGCCACGGTGCGCTCGCTGCTCGCCCGCCGCTCCGACAGCGGCTCAGTCCGAGCCGCGATCGAGACGCCCGAGGGCTACGACACAGCGCTGTGGCGAGCCCTGTGCGAGCAGGTGGGCGTCGCCGCCCTTCCCATCCCTGAGGAGTACGACGGCTTCGGTGCCTCGCTCGTCGAGACCGCCGTCGTGCTCGAGGAACTGGGCCACAACCTCACGCCGGTGCCCCTCCTGGCCTGCACGCTCGCCGCGGTGGACCTGCTGCTGCACGGCTCCGAGGACGCACGCAAGGAGCTGCTCCCGGAGCTCGCCGCGGGCAAGGTGGTGCCGTTCGCGCTCGGCTCGGTCGTCCTGGAGCCGGAGGCAGCGGCAGGGGCGATGGACCAGACCATCCGGCTGGCTCTGCTCGACCCGCCTCAGGAGCCGGCCGGGGACGTGCATGCGATCAGCGTCGCGCTGGTCTCGGCCCTGCAGGTGGGTGCGATGCAGCGCGCACTGGACATGACGGTCGCCTACACCAAGGAGCGCGTGCAGTTCGGGCGTCCGATCGGGTCCTTCCAGGCGCTCAAGCATCGGATGGCGGACATGCTGGTGCTGCTCGAGGCCTCCCGGTCCGCAAGCTGGGGCGCCACGGCGGCGGCCGCGGCGTACCTGGCCGAGCCGGACGACGCCCAGCGCGCGCTTCTGCGACGACGGGCGGCCGTGGCCGGGTCGTACTGCTCCGACGCCCTGGACCGGATCGCCGGGGAGACCGTCCAGCTGCACGGCGGCATCGCGATCACGTGGGAGCACGACGCGCAGCTGCTGTTCAAGCGAGCGCACACCCTCTCGCAGCTCAACGGACCGGCGCACCGGCACCGCGCAGCGCTCCTGTCCTGAGGGCCATCAACGGCGTTGCTGAGCGAATCCGGTGCAGTCTCCGAGGTTCTGCTGAGAACCCTCGGGCGGGGCTCCGGCGCGGGCTAGCGTGGTCCCGATCTGGGACGACAGCTCGCCAGGAGGGATCCCGATGCTCTCACTCACCGGCCGCCCTCTGCTGGTGCTCACCATCATCCTCGCGGTCGTCGCCATCCTGGGCCTGGTCTACCTGGTGTACCGCGCCACGGGGTCCTCGCCGCTGACCCGGTCCCGCCGGGCCGCCTTCGTCTCGGTGGCCCTGGTGCTCGCGCTGTCGGGGCCGGCGTTCGCCGTCGGTGCGACTGCCCTGGTGGTGAACAACGACTACGGCTTCTACACCAGCTGGGCGGACCTGACCGGTTCCGGCCCGGCCCAGGTGGCGATCCAGACCGGCAGCCTGGTCCGACCGGGGCAGGGGACCTTGCAGGTCAGGACCGTGCAGACCCACGTCGGTGGCCTCGACGACCGGGTGATCGTCTGGCTACCCCCCGGTTACAACCCCCACCCGCTGCATCCGTACCCGGTCGTGATGTTCCTTCCGGGACAGCCGAACTCGCCGCAGGGGACGTTCCGGCACTTCCAGTTCGCCCAGATCGCAAACCAGCTGCTGCAGAGCCACCGGATGCCGCCGTTCGTCGGGGTCTTCCCGACCCTGATGATCGCGCCGCCGCGCGACACGGAGTGCACGAACATCCCGGGCAGCGTTCAGGCGGAGACCTGGCTGAACACCGAGGTGCCGACCTACATCACCCAGCAGTACGCCGTCCAGCCGGTCGGACCGGACTGGTCGCTGGTCGGCTGGAGCACCGGCGGCTTCTGCGCGGCCAAGCTGGTCACCGCGCACCCGGGGCGGTTCGGCTCCGCGGCCGCGTTCGGGGGGTACTTCACCCCGATCCAGGACAAGACCACGGGCAGCCTGTTCGGCGGCCTCGTCCAGCGGTTCGACCACAACTCGCCGGCGTGGCTCTACCGCGCCAACGGCGGCCTCGGCGCGTCGCGGCTGCTGATCGTGGCCGGCCGTCAGGACGCGGAGACCTGGCGGGCGAGCCAGCAGATGATCAAGATGACGTCGCACGACCCGGCCGTCAGTCGTCTGGTGTTCCCGACAGGGGGCCACAACTACAAGAACTACCGCAGCTACCTCAGCCAGGTCCTCGTGTGGGGTGCCCGGTCCTGGCAGCTGTGAGCAGCCGTCGGCGGGTCCTCACCGTCGCTGCCCTGCTGCTGAGCGCCGCGTGTGCGGCTCCCGCGGCGAAGGCGGGTCGGCCGACGAACCCGACCACTCCTGGCACCGGAACCACGTCGTCGAGCACCGCCTCTTCATCCCCAGGACCCACCGTGCGCGTGGTCGGGCTCGGCGACTCGGTGATGGCCGGCACGAACTGCGACTGCGCCGGGCTGGCCGAGGAGTACGGCACGGCTCTCCAGGCCAGGGACGGCGGCCACGTCGACGTCACGAACCTCGGCGAGGGCGGCAAGGTCACCGAAGACCTGCTCGAGGACCTGCAGGTCGACGTCCCCACTCGTACGGCGATCGCGGGCGCCGACGTCGTGCTCGTCACGATCGGCGCCAACGACCTGCTCCCCCAGCTCGACCAGTGGCGCTCCAGTGGCTGCGACGAGAGCTGCTTCGCCGGACCGGCGGCGCAGATGGGGCAGAACCTGAGACAGATCCTGACCGTGATCGACGCGATCCGCGACGGGCACCACGGCACGGTGCTGGTCACCGACTACTGGAACGTCTTCACCGACGGCGACGTCGCCCGCAACAGCGGCGGGCAGGCGCAGCTCGACTGGTCCGACGACGTGACCGCTGCGGCCAACCAGCAGATCTGCGCCGCCGCGAGCGCCTCCGGCGACACCTGCGTCGACCTCGTCCCTGTGTTCAAGCCCGGAGGCAGCGACCCGACGTCGCTGCTCGCGGACGACGGCGACCACCCGAACGCTGCGGGGGTGCAGGCGACCGTGCAGGCGCTGCTCGCCCACACCCCGACCCAGCCCTGAGGCCTACCGCGTCCGATCGTCCTCGATCTGGGCCACGAAGCGCTCGAGCCGCCGGTCGGGCACCAGCCAGATCAGCGCCACCACGGTGAAGAGCGCGACGCCCAGCCACGGCGTCACGTACGCCGCAGCGATGCCCAGCACGTAGATCACTGGCGAGAGCTTCCCCTTGCCGTCGCGGCCGACCGCCTTGCGCAGCCGCGACTCGGGCCCCTCGAGCGCGACGATGGTCTGCTGGAGGACGAAGTAGGCGATCGCGGCGGCCAGCAGGTTCGCGCCGTACACGACGACGGGGACGCGGGCCACGTCGTACTCGTCCATCCAGCGCGTGGTCAGCGGGAACAGCGACAGCCAGAACAACAGGTGCAGGTTGGCCCAGAGCACACCTCCGCTGACCCGGTCGCACAGCTGGAGCATGTGGTGGTGGTTGGACCAGTAGATGCCGATGTAGACGAAGCTCAGCAGGTAGGTGACCAGACCGGTGGTGGTGTCGCCGAGCGCGTGCCAGGTCGGACCGTCCGGCACGCGCAGCTCCAACACCATGATCGTGATGATGATCGCGAGCACGCCGTCGCTGAACGCCTCGAGTCGGCCTGTTCCCATGGCTGGGGAGCCTAGGGCCTCGGTCGCGTGGAACCTGTGAGCCTCAGGCCACGATCCGCGGGTCGTCCTTGCGCGGCCTGCCGCGTCCGCGCTTGTGCGCGACGATCTCGCCGCCGACCAGGATCTTGCCGCCCCACACACCGTGCGGCTCACGCCGCTCGAGGGCGCCGGCCAGGCACAGCTCCTGCACCGCGCAGCCGGCGCAGAGCGCCTGTGCCTGCCCCAGCAGCCGAGGTGACTCGGCGAAGAACAGGTCCGGCTCCTGGCGGCACGGCAGGTCGGACATCGGCGGCACCTCTTTGACTCGCGCGGTGTCAGTCGGAGCGGGTCTCGCTGACTGACCGGAGCATCAGAGTGGCCGTCTGAGGTAGGCCGCTGCATCGGGAGAATTCCCTAAGGTACCCCTTCCCTACCCTGAAATTGCCCCGTCCCGGTCAGCCGCGGCTGCTGCGCGAGGTCCGGCCGCGGACGATGCCGATGAACGCCTGGGTGTCCGGATCGTCCGGGTCGTCCGGCCCCGGGCGCAGCCAGGCCAGCCCGACCGGTGACTCCTCCACACCTGTCACCGGCCGGAACTCGACGTCCTTGCGGTGGTGCAGACGGGCCAGCGACATCGGCACCACGACGACGCCCGTGCCCGCAGCCACGGTCTCGACGGCCTGTCCGGTGGTCAGCTCCGGATGCTCGCGCAGCACGTCGTACTCGTCGGCGAGGTCGGCCACGTCGATCTCGTCGTACGCCGTGACCGGGTGGTCGGCCGGTACGACGACGACCGGGATCTCCCGGTAGAGCGGGATCAGATGGAACTCGTCCCGGTCGACCTCCTCGCGCACGAGGCACATGTCGACCCGGCCGTCGCGGAGGGCGGCCTCCTGGTCAGCCACCTCGACCGCCACCAGCTCCAGCCGCCGGCGCATCCGCTCGCGCCAGATCCGCTCCCACTTGCCGGGCATCACGCCCGGGACGTAACCCACCCGGAACGGCGCGCGCGGTGCCTCTCCCGGTGTGACGTGGTCCACGCGGATCACCCTAGAGCGTGGTGTGGTGCGTCATACCCGCGGTCGGACCACCGCTGTTAGCCTCCGGCCCATGCGACCTGCCAAGGACTTCTTCGCGCCCCTCGCCGTCGGCGCGCCCACCCCCCTGCGCGAGATCCCGGCCCGGCCGAGCCGCGCGATCCACTTCTTCGACCCCGGCAACCCGAAGATGGCCGCGAAAGTGCCCGACATGGTCGGCACCGTCGACGTGCTGCTGGGCAACCTCGAGGACGCCGTCAAGGCGGAGAACAAGGAGGTCTCGCGTCAGGGCCTGGTGGAGATCGGGCAGAAGACCGACTTCGGTCCCACGCAGTTCTGGACCCGGATCAACTCCCTGGACTCCCCGTGGGTGCTCGACGACCTCACCACGCTGGTGCCGGCGATCGGGCACAAGCTCGACGTGATCATGGTGCCGAAGGTGCAGGGCGCCGAGGACATCCACTACGTCGACCGGATCCTGGCCCAGCTCGAGGCCAAGGCCGGGCTCGACCGGCCGATCCTGGTGCACGCGATCCTGGAGACCGCGCGAGGCGTGGCGAACATCGAGGAGATCTGCGGCGCCTCGCCGCGGATGCAGGGCCTGTCGCTGGGACCGGCCGACCTGGCCGCCGACCGGCGGATGAAGACCACCCGCGTCGGCGGCGGCCACCCCGGCTACCTGGTGCGGCAGGACCCTCCGAAGAACGAGCTCGACGTACCGACGTACGACGCGGAGCGGACGACGTACCAGCAGGACCTGTGGCACTACACCATCGCCCGCATGGTCGACGCGTGCGCGATGCACGGGATCTACCCGTACTACGGTCCCTTCGGCGACATCAAGGACACCGTGGCGTGCGAGGACCAGTTCCGCAACGCCTTCCTGCTCGGTTGCGTCGGCGCCTGGTCGCTGCACCCGGTGCAGATCAAGATCGCGAACAAGGTCTTCTCCCCCAGCGTCGAGGACGTCAAGCACGCCCGCCGGGTGATCGCCGCCATGGGCGACGGCACCGGTGCGGTCATGCTCGACGGCAAGATGGAGGACGACGCCTCGGTCAAGCAGTGCAAGGTGATGGTGTCCCTCGCCGAGGAGCTGGCGGCGATCGACCCGGAGCTCAAGGCCGCCTACGACGCCATCGAGGTCGAGGTCTGATGAGCGACTTCACTCCCCTGCGCTCGGTGCTCTACATGCCGAGCTCGAACCAGCGCGCGCTCGAGAAGGCGAAGACGATCCCGTGCGACGGGTTGATCCTCGACCTGGAGGACGCCGTCGCTCCGGACGACAAGCCGGCCGCCCGCGAGGCCGCGTGTGCCGCTGCCGCGTCGGGCGAGTACGGCCGGCGTACGGTCACGATCCGGGTCAACGGCCTCGGCACCGAGTGGCACGACGCCGACCTGGCGGCGGCGTCCGCCGCCGGCCCGGCTGCGGTCGTGGTGCCGAAGGTGAACAGCGCCGAGGAGGTGCAGGGCCTGGTCGCCGCCATGGAGAAGGCCGGCGCACCCGACCACACGAAGCTGTGGGCGATGATCGAGACGCCGGTCGCGATCCTCGACGCACTGTCGATCGCCCGGGCCTCCGAGCGGCTCTCGGTGTTGGTGATGGGCACCAACGACCTGGTCAAGGAGCTGTACGCCGAGCACGTGCCCGGCCGCGCGCCGATCCTGCCCTCGCTGCACACCGCGCTGCTGGCCGCCCGTGCCGCCGGCATCGCCGTCGTCGACGGCGTCTACAACGACGTGAAGAACCTCGACGGCTTCCTCGCCGAGTGCCGGCAGGGTCGGGAGATGGGCTTCGACGGCAAGACCCTGATCCACCCCGGCCAGGTCGAGGGCGCCAACGAGGCGTTCGCGCCCTCGGAGCAGGCGATCGAGGACGCCCGCGGCATCCTGGCGGCGTGGGAGGCCCGCGACTCCGGCGTGGTCACCTACAACGGCCGGATGATCGAGAACCTCCACGTCGAGTCCGCCCATCGCACGCTCGCGATCGCGGAGGCCATCGCCGCCCTCTGAGCCGAGGGCCCGCGAGGCACGAGCGGGTCGTCGACGCGAAGAGGTCGAGCGAGCCTCGCTCGCGCGAGCTTGCGAACGCGGGCGAACGGCGGGTCGAGACCTGAGCCGCCCGGCGGACAGTCCGGCACGGACTATCCCGCCTGCGCGGTCGGCTTCCGGTAGGCGCGGGCGGCGCGGGCCCGGGGAGTGAAGCCACGGGACTGGTAGAGGCGGTCGGCGTCGCCGCCCTCCTCAGCCACGATCACCCAGGTGTGCGCCCCCCGGTCGGCGGCCCACCGGGCGGCGACTCCCAGCAGGTGGGCGGCGAGGCCCTTGCGGCGGTGCTCGGCTCCGCTCACCACGGCCTGGTAGCGCGCCACCCCGTCGCCGCAGTCCACGATGCCGAGCTCGGCGACGAGCCGATCACCGTGGAACGCGCCGAACCAGGCGGCGCGACCGCTCCGGACCATCTCGCGGCGCACGTCGGTCGCCTTTCGCTCGAACTCCGCCTCGCGCGGGTCGTCCGCGGCGAATTCCGCGATCCGGAGCCCGCTGGACTGGTCCCACTCGATGGCATCGGCGATCTCCTTGACCAGGTAGCCCTGCGGGACCGGCTGGCGCTCGGGACAGGTGTCCGCTGCGAGGACGTCGTCGTGCTCGACCACCACGTCCAGCGCGGTCCAGCGGTCGGGGTCGCCCGGCTCGGCCACCAGGCCGACGGACCGGTGCGCGGCGTCAGGGAACTCCTTCTCGAACAGCTCCAGCCACCGCTCGGCGTCATCCACCGCACCCGCATCGGTCACCAGGACGAAATTGCCCCAGTGGTAGAGCGGGTTCGCCGGCGTCCGGACCACGAGGTGGTCGGGCCGCTCCTCGATCGTCGATCCGGAGAGGCGCAGTACGGCGAGGTCGGTCTGCCAGCCCAGGGGAAGGTCCATGGCGAGGAACCTACCCACTGGGCGCGGACTCATCCGACCTGGTCGAGCAGGTGCAGGTGGAACTCGCGTTCGAGGTGGGCGGTCACCAGCGCGGCGTCCGCGCGGAGCACTCGATCCGCGCCCAGCTCGACGACCCGCCACCCGTGCGCAGAGAGCGCGGTCAGGACGGCGCCGGGCAACCGGCCGGCGAGCACCGCACCGAAGCGGTGTCCCTCCAGCCCCAGGGCCAGCCGGTGGCCGCCGTGCCCGGGGACCGGAAGGCCCGGCGTGGGCGTGGGGAGCCGACCGTGCAGCCAACGCAGCCGGAGCACCGACTCGGCGGCGTCCCGGGCGCGGCCGTCGCAGAGCGCAGCCAGCTCGCGGAGCTGGCCCACACCGGGCTGGCCGGCGAAGCGGGGCAGCTCCGCCAGGAGGGCGGCGTGGGAGAAGCCCCCGACACGGAGCAGACCGTCGAGGGCAGGCAAGGCCCGGTCGGGCGCCAGCTCGCGACCGAGGTCGAGCGCCGTGCGCAGCGGCGTCGTGCACACCACGCCGTGCACCGTCTGCAGGTCGCGGGCGATGCAACGGACAGGCCGCCCGACGCGGCCGGCCCGGGGACGCCCCTGCACCTCCACGGGCATCGGAGCCTGCGGATCGGTCCGGGGCAGCTCGACGCCGTACAGCCAGGCTGCTGTGGCGCCGACGACGACCTGACGGTCGCGGACGAGCAGGGCCAGGGCCTGGGCACGCACCGACTCGGAGAGTGGCACGGTCGCGTCGACGTACACACCGCGGAGCAGCCGGCGGACGCGACCTTCACGATGCAGCCGCTCGAGGGCGGTCCGGCCGAGGCCGCCGGCAGCAGCCATCGCCGGCGTGAACGGTCCCTCGAGCAGGAAGCCGGACCCGAGGGGGCCGAGCGGGAGTGCGGTCAGCGGTGCGAGTGTTCCCGAGACGGTGTCCATCCCGCCACGATGACGCAGCCGGACGCCTCGCCGCGCCGGCAATCCACAGGGGTGTGCCGCTGCGCTCAGGAGCTTTTGAGCGTCGCCCGGACGGCGGGCGCGAACTGGCGTACAACGTCCTCGGCGGGAGCGGACGCGACCGGCTCGAGCTGGACGACGTAACGCATCATCGCCAGCCCGACCAGCTGTCCGGCGACCAGCTCCAGGCGCAGTGCGGAGGCCTGTACGCCGGTGGCGCGTGCGGCGGGGTTCACCACGGTTCGGTTCAGCACCTGGTAGAGCGCGCGGCCAGCGCGTGCCGAGCCCACGGACGACCGAACCAGCCGCAGGACCCCCTGGCGCGTCCGGGGGTTCTCGCACAGGGCCAGGAAGCTGCGCAGCAGCCGCTCGCTGAAGTCCCGCGTGGACGCGTCGGTCGCTGCACCGGAGTCCGCGATCCGGGCCCGAGCCCGCTCCCGCGCGGCGAGCACCGTGGGCGAGTCAGGGAAGACGGGCGCACTCACGCCACCACGGTACGCGGCTCAGGGCGTCGGCTGCCCGGGCCCCGAGTCTTCCGCGGGGTCTGCGGCGGGGTCTGCGGCGGGGTCTGCGGCGGGGTCTGCAGCCGAATCAGCAAGCAGTCGACGGTGCAGCTCGGTCGTGAGGGTGTGGATCGCGCGGGTGATCTCGGTGTTCGTCTTCAGCTCCAGCTCCTGCTCGACGAAGTCGTGGTCGGCCTTCGCCTGCTGGTACGCCGCCTGCCGGTTCTGACCGATCATCACGAAGGTCGAGAGGAAGATCGCCTCGAGCGAGACGACCAGCGTGAGCGTCGGCCACGGCGACGACTCGACGAGCAGCATCCAGACCGCGAACGCCGCGACATGGATGTAGACGAACGCCATCGACCCGGCGAACTTCGTGATCGCATCCGCCACGCGCAGCTGCGCCTGTGCGGCGCGCCGCTCCGCCACCCGCCGGTACGCCGGGTGCGAGACGCCGACGGTCACGCCCGTCCGCGGGTCCAGCTCTGGGGTCTCTTGGCCGCTCATGCGGATCACCTCCGAGTCGTCGTGCCCAGCATGTCGCGCGATCCGGCCTCGAGCGGGCACGACACGACGCTGGTCCCCGGCACCGATGACCTCCGGCCCTGCTGGCCGGCCGCCCGAATCCGAGACGGTGGCCGAGTGAGGAGGCGAGCGCCCCAGTCGCCGGCGGCACGATGACCGGCCAGCCGAGCACGCCCGACGAGGTCTTCGCCGACTCCCCGGGCGGGCTGGAGATCTACCGTCGCCTCCTCGACCTGATGTCGGGCCTCGACGTGGCGGTTCACACCACGCGGAGCCAGATCGCACTGCAACACCGGATCGGCTTCGGATACCTGTGGTACCCCGGCCGCTACGTCGGCTCGCAGGTGCCGGCCGTGCTCTCGTTCGCACTGCCGGAGCGCCTCGAGTCGCCGCGGTTCAAGCAGGTCGGTTCCCCGGCCCCCGGCATGTGGATGCACCACCTGGAGCTGAGCGACCCCGACGACCTCGACGACGAGGTGTTGGGCTGGTTGCGGGCCGCGTACGACGCCGCCGAGTGAGCGGACAGCGCTCAGTCGGGCCGGGCGACAGTGTCGTAGTTGCCGCGGTAGTACAGCAGAGGCTTCCCGGGCCCGGCGAAGCCGAGCTCGCCAACGCGACCGAGCACGACGTAGTGGTCACCCGCCTCGTGCACGGAGTGGACCGTGCAGTCGACGAAGCCGATGACACCGTCGATCAGCGGCGCGCCGCTCGGGGCGGGCGCCCACTCGATGCCGTCGTACTTGTCGCTGCCCTTGGTCGCCATCGCCTGGGAGACGTCGGCCTGGTCGGCGGCCAGGAAGTTCACGCAGAAGAACCCGGCCCGCTGCATCAGCGGCCAGGCCCGGGACGTCTTCGCCGGGCAGAACATCACCAGCGGCGGCTCGAGGGAGACCGACGAGAACGACTGGCAGGTCATGCCCACCGGCGAACCGTCGGACATGGAGGTCACCACGGTGACGCCGCTGGCGAACAGCCCGAGTACGTCGCGGAACCGGCGGGCCTTCGCCGCGGACTCGGGGTCGTCGGGGATCGGAGTGTGCTCCCCGAGGCGCATCTCGAAGTCAAGCTCGTTGCCGAGCCAGGACCTGATCAGCTCCTGGCTGGGCCAGGTCTCCGCAGCGTCCTCGCTCATCCCCTCGGGGATCTGGCCAGAGGATTCCTTCGTCACCGGACCA
>DATAKN010000268.1:0-1501 GCA_036261595.1 Marmoricola sp. | reverse complement strand
CGCCAAGAAGGTCGCCTCGTGGGGTGCCGACGCGGTGATGATCCAGGGCGGTGAAGGTGGCGGGCACACCGGCAACGTGCCCACGACGCTCCTGTTGCCGACGGTGCTGGACGCCGTCGACATCCCCGTCGTCGCAGCCGGCGGGTTCTTCGACGGCCGCGGGCTGGCCGCAGCGCTCTCGTACGGCGCGGCCGGCGTCGGCATGGGCACGCGCTTCCTGCTGACCCGGGACTCGACCGTGCCGGATGCGGTCAAGCAGCGCTACCTGTCGGCCGACCTGAACGGCACCGTGGTCACGGCCAAGGTCGACGGCATGCCGCACCGGATGCTGCGCACCGATCTGGTGGAGTCGGTCGAGGAGACCAGTGCACTGCGGCGACTCGGCCCCACGGCGCGGCGGACCCTGGCGTTCAAGCGGATGAGCGGGATGTCCTGGCGCCAGCTCGTCGCCGACGGGCGTGCCATGAAGCACGGCCAGGACCGCTCGTGGGCCCAGATGGTGCTCGCCGCCAACACTCCGATGATGCTCAGAGCAGGGCTCGTCGAGGGCGACCCGGGTGCCGGGGTCCTGGCCTCGGGACAGGTGGTCGGCGTGATCGACGACCTGCCGACGTGCGAGGAGCTGATCGATCGGGTCGTCACGCGTGCGGCCGCGGAGCTGCGGCGTACCCAGGGCTACCTGGTCTGACCGGCGGACCGCTCTCTATCGTGGAGAGAACGGATGCGGCCGCGCGGCAGGTGCGCGAGCCGCAGCGGCTGGCGCCTCGAGGAGCCGCGATGACCTACCGGCAGAGCTTCCACGTGGAGGCACCCGTCACCGAGGTGTTCGCCTTCTTCAGCGACCCGTCGCGCTGGGCCGAGCTCGAGCCGGAAGGCGTGCGGTTCGGCGACGTGGTGCTGACCGCCGAGGGGGTCGGCACGCACTACTCGTGGACCGTGAGGATCGCCGGCGTGCCGATGCAGGGGTTCAACGTGTTCACGGAGTTCGTGCCGGAACGCCGGATCACCGACCGGTCCTCGAGCTCGCTGGAAGGAACGTGGACGTACTCCGTCGAGCCGGACGGATCCGGCACCAGGCTGACGGTGGAGAACCGCCTCGGTGCATGCTGGCGACTCCCGCTCCTGGAACGCCTGCTCGACCGCGTCGCCGCCACCACGCACGAGCCTCGCTTCCAGCGGCTCAAGCAGATGCTCGAGGCGTAGGCCGGCGTCGTCGTCGGTGCGTGAGCACCTCTGCGAGGATCGGGCCATGAGCGAGCTGCGCGGATCGGCCGTCAACACCGCCGTACGCTTCGCTCTTGCCGCGGTCGGTGCGCACCAGCTCCGGGCGGTGCCGCGCACCGCGTTCTACGACCCGCCGGCGCACGTGCCCGAGCGGCCCGGCACGTTGATCCGCAGCCAGGACGCGAAGTTCTACCTCGACCCGTGGCGGCTGATCCGGGCGCCGGCGCGGGCCGAGCGCGTGATGTACAGCAGCACCGACCGGCTCGGACGGCCGATC
>DATAKN010000267.1:0-26145 GCA_036261595.1 Marmoricola sp. | reverse complement strand
CAACGTCCGGTTCAACGCGCACACCTACCCGGACGGCTCCGCGCTCGGCAACCGGCTGCTGGCTCGCTTGAAGGTCGGCAACCGGATCATCCTCTACGGCAACGGCGTCGCCCTGTGCTACCGGGTCAACCGCAAGGTGGTGACCACGCCGCGCCGGCTCGGCGGGTACTACAGCACGACCGGGAAGCCGAAGCTCGCGATCGTGGTCTGCAGCGGCCGGCGCCTCGGTCCGGGCGTGTGGACGAACCGCACGATCTGGTACGCCAAGCCGGTCACCTCCTGACCCGCCCGGGGGTTGCCTTGCGGCGCTAGCGTCGACCGCGAGGAGGTGGGCCCGGTGGCCGAGCAGCGTGACGAGCCGGAGCGGCCTGACCGTCGTACGGCGGAGGACGCGCGGACCGGCCGGCCTGCGACCGAGGCGCGGATGCGGGAGCAGGCCCGCTGGGTCGACCTGCAGGTGCAGAAGGCGATCGAGCGAGGGGCGTTCGACAACCTGCCCGGGGCCGGCAAGCCGCTGCCGCCGCTGGACGACGACCCGAACTGGTGGGTCAAGAAGCTGATCGAGCGGGAGAAGATCACCGGCGTCCTCCCCGAGGCGTTGCAGTTGCGCAAGGACGATGCCGAGCTCGACGCCCAGCTCGACCGGCAGAGCTCCGAGCGCGTCGTACGGGAGCTGCTGGAGGGGTTCAACAAGCGCGTGATCAACGCTCGCCGCCAGCTCCAGGGCGGCCCCCCGGTCATCACCCCCCTCCGCGACGTCGACGCCGAGGTCTCCGCCTGGCGCGAGCGCCGGAGGGGATAGTCCCTCACGTTCGGCACCTGTTCTGCCGCTCGAGAGGTGCCGAAGGTGAGGGACTATCAGGCAAGGCGAGAACGGAACCAGGGTGGCTGGTCCAAGGTCCACCGGCGCTTGTCCGGGTGCGTGAACGGCGCGCGATGGTACGCCGACCGCAGCCGCCGCACCACGGCCCCGGTGTTCGCCAGCTCTCCGGTCACCACGGCGACGTACTCGAGCCCGTGGTCACGGAAGCGTTCCTCCCGGACACGGTCGCGGTGCCGGCGGTCGTCTTCCAGGTGGTCGGCGCCGTCGTACTCGCCGACCAGACCTGCGACCGGATCGAAGAGATCCGGGTAGCCGAGGAGGTCACCCCCGGGCGAGAACAGCGGCTGGGTGCAGAGCGGCACAGGCAGGTCGGCATCGATCATCCAGACCAGGCGTAGCGCCGTCTCCTGGGGCGACCAGCTGTCGTCGACGGCCAGGTCCACGGCTCCGCGGGCCAAGCCCACCCCGGTCCACGCGGGTCGGCGCTCGACGTAGTGGCCGAACTGCGCGACGGTGAGGAGTCCAGCGGCGACCGCCATGTCGACCGCTGCCACGGCCGACCGGAGGAACCCGCGGCGACGGACCTCGTCGAACAGCGCCCGCTCGGCGACCGCACAGCCGACGCCGGCGACGACCTCACGCTCCGGTGGCGGAAACTGCTCCCAGCTGAGTGCCACGGCCGGATGTGGCCGCAGGTTCCCCGTGCCACCGATCACCAACGGCACCGGCAACGCGCGTCTTCCGCCCTGGTCCGTCCCGTCGAAGAAGGCACCACCCCGCCAGCGAAGCGCTGCCCAGGCGGTCAGGGCACCGGTTGCGGGGAGTCGCACCGACTGCTCCAGGATGCGTTGCTCGACCACACGGCCGTCCACGCCGGCCGGGACGTACCAGCCTCGCGCGACACCGCGCCACCGAGTGCTCCGTGCGTCGACACGCGTCGGCCCGATCACACCGGTGGGATCCAGCCGGACGGGTGAGACCAACCCCACCGGCCGTTCGCATCGGGGCCGCCACCGTTCACCTGCCATGCGCGAACGCTCCCCGCGGAGCCGGCTCGTACGCCGCGCCCGTCGACCCACCTGTGGATCCAGGCGCCTCACAGGGCCCTGTGCATCCCTAGCGGCTGGGGATAGTCCCTCACGTTCGGCACCGATCCGGGGTCCTCCGGGGTGCCGAACGTGAGGGACTATCCGAGCTCCCGGTCCCGGCGCCTACCCCTCCGACATCGGCACGCGAACCCCGCGCTCGGCGGCGACCTCGGCGGCGCGGTCGTAGCCGGCGTCGACGTGGCGGATGACGCCCATGCCGGGGTCGTTGGTGAGGACGCGCTCGATCTTCTCCGCGGCGAGCGGGGTGCCGTCGGCGACGCAGACCTGGCCGGCGTGGATGGAGCGGCCCATGCCGACGCCGCCGCCGTGGTGGATCGAGACCCAGGTGGCGCCCGAGGCGGTGTTCACCAGCGCGTTGAGCAGCGCCCAGTCGGCGATCGCATCGGAGCCGTCGAGCATGCCCTCGGTCTCCCGGTACGGCGACGCAACCGACCCGCAGTCCAGGTGGTCCCGGCCGATCACGATCGGGGCGGACAGCTCCCCGGAGGCGACCATCTCGTTGAAGCGAAGGCCGGCCAGGTGGCGCTCGCCGTACCCCAGCCAGCAGATCCGCGCCGGCAGGCCCTGGAAGTGGACGCGCTCCTGCGCCATCCGGATCCACCGGTGCAGCCGTTCGTTGTCCGGGAAGAGAGAAAGGATCGCCTCGTCCGTACGACGGATGTCCTCCGGGTCGCCCGACAGCGCGGCCCACCGGAACGGCCCCTTGCCCTCGCAGAACAGCGGCCGGATGTACGCCGGCACGAACCCCGGGAACTCGAACGCCCGGTCGTAGCCGCCCTTGCGCGCCTCGTCGCGGATCGAGTTGCCGTAGTCGAAGACCTCGGCGCCGCGGTCCTGGAACTCGACCATCGCCCGGACGTGCACGGCCATGGATTCCCTTGCCTGCTTGGTGAAACCGGCCGGGTCGGCCGTCGCGGCCGTGTGCCAGTCCTCGAAGGCGATGCCGACGGGCAGGTAGGACAACGGGTCGTGCGCGGAGGTCTGGTCGGTCACGATGTCGATCGGCGCGTCCTGCGACAGCAGCTCCGGAACCACGACGGCCGCGTTGCCGAGCACCCCGATCGACAGCGCCCGCCGCTCGTCCCGAGCGGAGACCGCGAGCGCGAGCGCCTCGTCCACCGAGGCCGCCTGTACGTCGAGGTAGCCGTGCTCGATCCGTCGGTCGATCCGCGACTGGTCGACCTCGACGCAGATCGCGACCCCCTCGTTCATCGTGACCGCCAGCGGCTGCGCACCGCCCATCCCGCCGAGCCCGGCGGTCAGCGTGATCGTCCCGGCCAGCGTGCCGCCGAACCTCTTGTCGGCGACAGCCGCGAATGTCTCGAACGTGCCCTGCAGGATCCCCTGCGTGCCGATGTAGATCCACGACCCGGCGGTCATCTGGCCGTACATGATCAGGCCGAGCTCCTCGAGGCGGCGGAACTCCTCCCAGTTGGCCCAGTCGCCGACCAGGTTGGAGTTCGCGATCAGCACCCGCGGCGCCCACTCGTGGGTGCGGAAGACCCCGACCGGCTTCCCGCTCTGGACCAGCATGGTCTCGTCGGGGCCCAGCGTCGTGAGCGTGCGGACCAGCGCGTCGTACGCCGGCCAGCTGCGCGCCGCCTTGCCGGTCCCGCCGTACACGACGAGGTCCTCCGGCCGCTCGGCCACCTCAGGGTCGAGGTTGTTCATCAGCATCCGCAGAGGCGCCTTGGTCTGCCACGACCGGGCGGTCAGCTCGCTGCCACGCGGTGCATGGATGGGCAGGCGCGGGTTCGAGGTCATGCGAGTTCTCCGATCATTTCTTCGACGGCGGCCACGACGGCACCGCTGCGCACCAGCTCGACGGTCGTCTCGATCTCGGGGGCGAGGTGCCGATCGGGGCCCGGGCCCTCCACGCCGGCGGCCCGGAGCAGCGACACCACCGCCCCCGTCGCCGGCGAGGGCTGCAACGGCCGGCGCAGGTCCAGCGCCCGTGCCGCCGTGAGCACCTCGACCGCCAGCACCCGCGTCAACCCGTCGACCGAGCGGCGCAGCTTGCGAGCCGCCGACCACCCCATCGACACGTGGTCCTCCTGCATCGCCGAGGAGGGGATGGAGTCGACCGACGCCGGCGCCGCGAGCCGCTTCATCTCCGAGACGATCCCGGCCTGCGTGTACTGGGCGATCATGTGGCCGCTGTCCACGCCCGGGTCGTCGGCGAGGAACGGCGGCAGCCCGTGGCTGCGGGCCTTGTCCAGGAACCGGTCGGTACGCCGCTCGCTGATCGACGCGACGTCGGCCGCGACGATCGCGGCGAAGTCGAGGACGTAGGCGACCGGGGCCCCGTGGAAGTTCCCGTTGGACTCGACCCGATCGCCCACCACGACCGGGTTGTCGATCGCGGAGGCCAGCTCGCGGCCCGCGACGACCGCGCAGTGCGCCAGCGTGTCGCGTGCGGCCCCGTGCACCTGGGGCGAGCAGCGCAGGGAGTAGGCGTCCTGCACCCGGTTGCAGTCGGGGCCACGGTGCGAGGCGACCACGCCGCTGTCGCGCAGGATCGCCACGAGGTTCGCCGCCGAGGCTGCCTGCCCCGGGTGCGGCCGGAGCGCCTGCAGGTCGGCGGCGAAGACACGGTCCGTCCCGAGCTGGGCCTCCACCGACATCGCCGCAGCGATGTCCGCCGTCCGCATCAGCAGGTCGAGGTCGGTCAGCGCGAGCACCAGCATCCCGAGCATCCCGTCGGTGCCGTTGATCAGCGCCAGGCCCTCCTTCTCGGCCAGCTCGACCGGCCGCAGGCCGGCGGCAGCGAGCGCCTCGCCGGCCGGCATCAGTACTCCCGCGGCGTCGCGGACCTGACCCTCCCCGATCAGCGCGAGCGCGCAGTGCGCGAGTGGGGCGAGGTCACCGGAGCAGCCCAGGGACCCGTACTCGTGGACGACCGGCGTGATCCCGTGGGTCAGCAGAGCAGCCAGCAGCTCGGCGGTCTCGAGACGGATGCCCGTGTGACCCGTGGCAAGGGTGGACAGACGCAACAGCATCAGCCCCCGCACCACCTCGCGCTCCACCTCCGGGCCGGAGCCCGCTGCGTGCGAGCGCACCAGCGAGCGCTGGAGCTGCGCCCGGCTCTCGGTCGGGATGTGTCGTGTCGCCAGGGCGCCGAACCCGGTGGAGATGCCGTAGACCGCGGTGGGGTCGTCGGCCAGCTTCTCCACGACGGCGCGGGCCCGCCCGATGGCGTGGCGCGCCTCGTCGGTCAGCTCCACGCCGGCGCCCCGCCGGGCGACCGCGACGACGTCGGCGGACGTCAGCGGGCCCATGCCGATCTGGACCCGGTCACTCCCCACGGCTGTGCTCATGCAGCCCATGAAACCGCCGTCACGGCCTTCGCAACCAGAGCGGCTGTCCGGCACGGGTCTCGGATGCGAGAACGATGCGACCGAGCCGAGACCGGTCTCACAGGACCGCAGGGCAAGAAATCGGCGGCGGTCCGACGCCACGGACCTAGCGTGGCGCCATGTCCACCGTCGTCGACCCGAGCCAGGTGGGAACCGCACGCCGGTGGGCGATGCTGGCGGTGGGGGTTCTGGCGCAAGGCACCTCGGCGATCACGATCAACGGCCCGGCGTTCCTGATCCCGACCCTCCACCGGCAGGAGGGCCTCAGCCTCGTCCAGGCGAGCCTGGTCGCCGCAGCGCCCAGCGTCGGCGTCATGGTGTCGTTGATCGCCTGGGGGTACGCCGTCGACATGCTCGGCGAGCGCCTCGTGCTCGCCGTCGGCCTGGCCGGTACGACGGTCGCAGGACTCCTCGCGACGCAGGCACACGGCACGCTCGCCCTCGCCGCGGCCCTGTTCGTCGCCGGCGGGTTCGGCGCGTCGACCTCGTCGGCCAGCGGACGCGTGGTGATCGGCTGGTTCCCCGCCCACCGGCGCGGCCTCGCGATGGGCATCCGGCAGATGGCCCAGCCCCTCGGCGTGGGGGTGGCCGCGATCTCGATCGCGGTGGTCGCGGAGCAGCACGGCGTACCGACGGCGCTGCTGGTCCCGGCGGTGGCCAGCGCGGTCGCACTGGTGGCGGTGCTTCTCGTGGTGATCGACCCGCCGCGTCCTCCACGGAGCCTGACCGCCACCCCGAGCCCCTACAGCGAAGCGTTCCTCTGGCGGGTCCATGGAGTGTCGGTGCTGCTGGTCGTGCCGCAGTTCGCGGTGTGGACGTTCGGCCTGGTGTGGCTGGTCGACGCCCGACACTGGAGCGCCGGCGCTGCCGGCACGCTGATCGCGGTGAGCCAGGTGATCGGCGCGGTCGGCCGGATCACGATCGGGCACGTCTCCGACCTGGTCGGCAGCCGGATGCTGCCGTTGCGGTGGGTGGCGGTCGCCGCCGGCCTGACCATGGCGCTGTTCGGCCTCGCGGCCCACGAGGACTGGGCCGTCGCGGTGCTGCTGCTGGTGGTGGCGACCACCGTGACCGTCGCCGACAACGGGCTCGCGTTCACCGCAGTCGCGGAGCGCGCGGGACCGTTCTGGTCGGGCCGCGCGCTCGGGGTCCAGAACACCGCGCAGTTCCTGACCGCCGCTGCGGCCGCGCCCGTGACGGGGGCCGCGATCACGCACTGGGGCTACCCGGCCGCGTTCGCCCTCACCGCGCTCGGACCGCTGGTCGCGATCGGCCTCGTCCCGCACGACGAGGCAGAGTTCGGCGACTGACCTCGGCCCTGACTCCGCCGGCCCTACGCTGAGCCCATGGGTCAGGTGCCGGCCGCGACGAGGGCGATGCGGGTGCTGAAGTTCCTGGCCAGCCAGCCGGACGCGGTGCCCCTGGACCGGATCATGCGTGCGTGCGACCTGCCCCGGTCCACGGCGTACCACCTGATGACCGCGATGGCCGAGGAGGGTTTCGTCACCCACCTGGCCGACGACCGCCGGTACGGGCTCGGCGTGGCGGCCTTCGAGGTCGGCAGCGGCTACTCCCGCCAGGCCCCGCTCCAGCGGCTTGCGCGCCGCCAGCTCGCCTCGCTGAGCGACCGCCTCGGCGAGTCGGCGCACCTTGCCGTGCTGCACGGACGGGACGTGCTCTACGTCATCGAGGAGCGAGCGCCGGGTCGACCGCCGCTGGTCACCGAGGTCGGGGTGCGGATGCCGGCCCACCTGACCGCCAGCGGTCGTGCGATCCTCGCGTCGCTCTCCACGGGCCAGGTGCGTGCCCTGTACCCCGACCGCGAGGCGTTCGTGCAACGACACGGCGCAGGCCCGACCTCGTTGAGCGCCCTGCGCGCGATCCTGACCGAGACGCGGCAGCGCGGCCTCGCGACGGAGGACGGGGAGATCACACCGGGCTTCGCCTCGGCCGGCGCAGCCGTGCTCGACCACAACGACCTGCCGCTCGCGGGTGTGGCGGTCACCTACCCGACCGACTCCGACGCCGACGTACCGCGGATCGCCGAGGCGGTCCGCGCCACCGCGGACGCGCTCACCCGACGCGTGCGCGGCCGCTGACCACCTTCACAAAGGCTTCACACGGCGGCGCCCGGCACCTTCACACCAGCGCCCTTGACTCGGAGGTGGGAGCAAGGAGCTCCCCAGGAGTCCGAAGGAGCCGAACATGTCCACCAAGCGCAGGACGATCACCAGCCTGGTCGCGGGAGCGGCCCTCGTCGGGGGCGGGGTCTTCGCCTCCGCGCAGGCCATGGCCGGACCCGACCCGACCAGCGTGGCGACGGTGACCGCCGCCGACCCCGCCCTCACCACCGAGCTCACGTTCGCCCGCGAGGAGGAGCGGATGGCCCGCGACCTCTACAAGGCGCTCGCCGACAAGTACGACGGCGCCCTGCCGTTCAGCCGGATCACGCTGAGCGAACAGCAGCACTTCGACGCCGTCGGCACGCTGCTGGACCGGTACGGCGTGGCCGACCCGGCTGACGGCAAGAAGGCCGGCACGTACGCCGACCCGAAGATCCAGGACCTCTACGACGGCTGGCTGGCCGACGGGCAGAAGTCGCTCGACGCGGCGTACGACGTCGGTGTGGCGCTGGAGAAGCGCGACGTCGCCGACCTGAAGGACACGCTGGCGGGCGACCTGCCGACCGACGTGAAGCAGGTGTTCACGGCACTGCTCAACGGCTCGCAGCACCACCTCGCCGCCTTCGAGGCCGCAGCGGACGGGCAGACCCTGGGCACCCAGCAGGGTCTGGGTCGCGGGTACGGACCCGGCATGATGAACGGCCAGGGCAACGGGCCCGGCCAGGGCCGCGGCTACGGCATGATGAACGGCTGGCGCAACGGCGGCGGCCCGGGCAACGGAGCCGGGTTCAACGGCGACTGCCCGATGCTCGACCAGAGCTGATCTGCACCGCAGCTGACGCCCGGCCACCGGCCGGGCGTCAGTGCTGTGCGAGCGGCACTCGTGCGGTGAACACCGCACCACGCCCCCGGCCCTCCGACCGTGCCACCAGTTCGCCCCCGTGCGCCCGGACGATGCCGCGCGCGATCGTCAGCCCGATCCCCGCTCCGGTGTCGTGGGCCGGGCGTCGCGCGCCGGCGACCCGGTAGAACCGCTCGAACACCCGCTCCAGGTCCTCGGCGGCCAGGCCCTCACCGGTGTCGGCCACCTCGACGACGGCCCAGTGGTGCTCCTGCCGGCAGGAGACCGAGACCCGGCCCCCCGAGGGTGTCGACCGGATCGCGTTGCCGACCAGGTTCGTGACCACCTGGGCGATCCGGTCGCGGTCCACCTGGGCCGGCAGCGAGGCGTCACCCGTGCGGAGCTCGAGCCGTACGCCGGCGTCCTCGGCCTGCGGTCGCAGCCGCTCGGCCGCTCCGGTCGCGATCTCCGCGAGGTCCGCGGGCGCGAGGTCGAGGTCCAGCCGGCCCTCCTCGGCCCGGGAGAGGGCGCTGAGGCTCTCGCTGAGCCGCCGCAGCCGGCGTACCTCCTCGCTGACCTCGCCGAGCTTCTCGGCGTTCGCCGGCAGCATGCCGTCGATCATCGCCTCGACGTAGCCGTCGATCACGGTGAGCGGGGTGCGCATCTCGTGCGCGACCTCCCCGAGCAGCCGCACCCGCCTGGTCTCGGTCTCCGCCAGCGCCTCGCCGAGCGTGTTCACGTCGGCCACCAGCTCGGCGAGCTCACGCTCGCGCGGCACGGGGACCGGGTCGGCGTACCGGCCGCTGGCGAGCACCCGGGTCGCTGCGCGGAGGTGGTTGATCGGCCGAACCAGCCCGAACGCCGCCAGGGAGCCGAACAGCGCCGCTGCCGCCGCGCCGACCAGCGTGCCGACGAGCAGCGCCTGGTCGACGGCGTCCGCGAACTGCTGGCGCAGCGTCGGGCCCTGGCCCTGGTACTGGCCCATCATCGGGCCGCCACCGCCCTGCATCATGCTCTGGTCGAAGAGGTTCGGTGCGAGTTGCCGCACGATCAGGTACGTCGCCGCGGCGCCCACGATCGCGACGATCGCGTGCGACGCGATCAGGCGTACGACGAGCCGGTTCATCGCTGCTCCTCTCGCGCCGGCAGCAGGAACTTGTAGCCGACACCACGCACCGTGCCGATCAGCCGGGGTGACGTCGCGTCGTCGTCGAGCGCCTTGCGCAGGCCTCGGATGTGCACGTCCACCACCCGTTCGTCGCCGTAGAAGTCGTAGCCCCAGACCCGCTCCAGCAGCTGGGCACGCGAGTAGACCCGACCCGGCGCTCCGGCGAGGGCGACCAGCAACGAGAACTCGAGCGCGGACAGCTCCACGGGCCGGCCGTCCAGCAGCACCTCGTGGCGGGCCTCGTCGATCCGCAGGCCCTCGAACTCGAGCACCGCCTCCTCGACCGTGTCGCTCGGGCCGACCGTCGCTCCGACTCGGCGCAGCACCGCGCGCGCTCGGGCGACGACCTCGCGGGGGCTGAACGGCTTGGTGACGTAGTCGTCCGCACCGACGCCGAGGCCGACCAGCTTGTCGACCTCCTCGGCTCGCGCGGTGACCAGGATGACCGGGACATCGGAGCTCTGCCGGATGGTGCGAAGCACCTCGAGCCCGTCGAGGTCGGGCAGGCCGACGTCGAGGAGCACCAGCGTCGGACGGCGGGCGGGGTCGGTCGCACTGCCCAGTGCCTCTCGCCCCGTCGACGCCTCCGAGACCGTGAAGCCGTCCGCCTCGAGGTAGGCGCGCAGTACGTTGCGGATCCTCTCCTCGTCGTCGACCACCAGCACCCGACGGTCCATCACGGCCTCCTCGCCCGGTCGGCCGGTCCGGTACCGGCGCTCTCAGCGTAGGCGCGGCCGAGCAGCGGGAAGGCGTGGATGCCCCCGTGGATCGGGCACACTGCGGGCATGGAGGTTGACGAGCCCGAGCCGACCACGGACGCCGCCGTACGCCGCAAGCTGCGCACGCGTGCGCGCACGCTCCTCACCGTCGACGAGACCGTCGAGCGCGTCGGGCAGACCACCCACGACCTGACCGCGGCACTGGCCGACTTCAACGCCTCGCTGAACCGGTTCAACGACTCCCTGGATCGCTTCTCCGACGCGGCCGACCGGCTCAACAGCGTGGCGGCCCGGCTCGACGGCATCGTCGACAAGATCGAGCCGCTCCTGGGCCTGGCCACTGCGCCCTTCGCCCTCGTACGCCGGGTGGTCCGCCCCGCCCGTCCGGGCCCCGGGGGCGACGCGCCGACGTGACCCTGCCCGGCGGCGGTCGTTGTCACCGGCAACCATCCGCCAGACCGAGGACCTCACCATGCGCCCTGCCCTCCGGCTCCGTCTCGCCGTCGGCGTCTCGCTCGCCGTCGCCGCGACCGTCGCGCTGACGACCACGCCCACCGCGGGGACGCCGACGTCCGTCCGCCCCGCCGCGAGCCAGCGTGCGGCCGGCCTGGACCTCGCCCAGAAGGCGGTCGCCGAGGAGGCCCAGCACCACAGCGACCCGAGGACGAAGAACGCGATCACGCGCACGACGGCTGCCGACGCGGACACCACAGATCCGACTACGCCCCAGCAGCGGGCGAGCAACGCGCGCTCCGCGGCCGAGCAGCGCAACGAGACCCCACCGCCGCTCAAGCACGTGCCGGTCGACCCGCCCCAGCCCTCGGTCCCGACCGACCGCTACAACCTGTTCAACGCCTGCTACGGGGTGCAGTCGACGCTGACGCGCACGTGGTTGCACGGCACCTCGTTCTCCGTGAGCGACGTCGCCGGCGCGACGCCGTTCTACTTCAAGCCCACCGAGCTCGGCCGCTACCTGCTCTACAGCCCCGACCGGACCTACCTCGGCGACACCGGTGCGCTCACGCCGGCGGTCGGCTACGCCGGAGCAGCCGGCGAGAAGACGAACTGGACCGTGGCCCAGGCCGGCGCCGGACAGTTCCGGTTCTTCCTGCCGGGCGCGGGCTACCTCGCCGCCGGCCCCGGCCAGGCGGCGGTGTTCGTGCCGGCGCCGACGAGCGCGACCCAGTTCACGCCGTACAAGCGGGCGGGCTGCGCCGACTTCCCGGAGATCTCCACGAACGTCGAGGGCGACCCGACGGCGGGCACGACGCCGTACGAGGAGACCCGCGGCTACATCGACGCGCACACCCACGGCATGGCCTTCGAGTTCCTGGGCGGCGACGCCCACTGCGGCCGGCCGTGGTCGCCGTGGGGCGTCGAGGTGGCGCTCAAGGACTGCCCGGACCACTACTACACCGGCGGCTACGGCGCGGTGCTGGAGGCGTTCTTGTCCGGCAAGCCGCACCACGACCCGGTCGGCTGGCCGACGTTCAAGGACTGGCCGGCGCCGCACTCGTTGACCCATGAAGGCACCTACTACAAGTGGATGGAGCGCTCCTGGCGCGCCGGGCAACGCGTGCTGGTGAACCTGCTGGTCGAGAACAACCAGCTGTGCATGCTCTACCCGATCAAGCGCAACTCCTGCGACGACATGGACTCGATCCGGCTGCAGGCCAAGGACATGCACCTGCTGGAGAACTACGTCGACGCCCAGCACGGCGGTCCGGGCAAGGGCTGGTACCGCATCGTCACCAACCCGCGCCAGGCGCGTGAGGTGATCAACGCCGGCAAGATGGCCGTGATCATGGGCATCGAGACCTCGGTGCCGTTCGGCTGCCACCTGCACCTGGGCCAGCCGACGTGCGACGCGGCGCAGATCAGCGCCCAGCTCGACGAGGTCAAGAAGATGGGCGTCGTCCAGATGGAGCTGGTCAACAAGTTCGACAACGCGCTCGCCGGAGTCGCGGGTGACTCCGGCTCCACCGGCTACCTGGTCAACACCGCGAACGCCCTGGAGACCGGCTCGCCGTGGCACATGGACACCTGCAACCCGAACGATCCCGAGATCCACGACAAGGACCAGGACAACTCGGCGCCGATCCCCTCGCAGGACGCGCTGTTCGGGGCGATCCTCAAGACGCTGCCGGCCACCGTCACGGGCGCGATCCCGGCGATCCCGGTCTACCCGGCCAAGCACCACTGCAACCAGCTCGGCCTCAGCGACCTGGGCGTCGACACGATCAAGGGGCTCGCCGCCCGGCACATGATCTTCGACCCCGACCACATGAGTGTGAAGGCGCGCAAGGCGGCGCTCGACGTGATCGACCAGCTCGGCTACCCGGGTGTCGTGTCGAGCCACTCCTGGTCCACCCCGGATGCCTACCCGCGGATCTACGGCGAGAAGGGCTTCATCACGCCGTACGCCGGTGACAGCACGGGCTTCGTGGAGAAGTGGAAGCAGCACCTGGGCTGGGCGAACCCGTCGACGTACTGGGGCTTCGGCTTCGGCGCGGACATCAACGGCTTCGGCGCCCAGGGCGACCCGCGACCCGACGCCGCGACGAACCACCCGGTCACCTACCCGTTCACCGGGCTCGGCGGCGTACGGGTCGACCAGCAGGTCAGCGGGCAGCGGGTCTACGACATCAACAAGGACGGCGTCGCGCACTACGGCCTGTACCCCGACTGGATCCAGGACCTCCGCATGCTCGCCGGCGACGACATCGTCAAGGACATGGAGCGCGGCCCGGAGGCCTATCTGCAGATGTGGGAGCGCGCCGACGGCATCGCCCCGAACGCCTGCACCAACCCCGCCCAGCTGAAGCCGGCATCCTTCTTCCGCACCGCGCTGAGGCCCGGCACCGACTGGTGGACCACGCTGGAGCGGGCCGGCCAGCCCGACCGCCGCCTCGACCGCCAGTTCACCTACTGCAGCACCACCGGCACCGTCACGGTGACCTTCGACCGGGCCGGCAAGGTCAGGACGGTCACCGGCTGAGCGCAGTTACTGCCGAGTAGCAATTCTCACACGGACGACCGCTGACCCCGACCGCGTGGACCCGTAGTCTGTGGCCCGAATACGTCCGGACACCCCCGGCTCGCGCCGGGAAGGTTGGAGTTGAACCCCACGTGCTTGGAGACGACCTGTGACCCTCACGTTGATCGTCGGGCTGGTCCTGAACGCGATCGCCCTTCCTCTGGCGGCCAAGCGGGCGGTGTTCCTCTACCGCCTGATCAGCTCCGGGCAGCCGGCGCCGGATCGCATCGAGAACGTCACCAAGCGCACGGTGAAGGCGCTGTCGAGCCAGCTCACCGAGGTGCTCGGCCAGAAGAAGCTGCTCAAGTGGAGCGTGCCCGGCACCGCGCACGCGTTCGTGATGTACGCCTTCTTCATCCTGGCCAGCGTCTACCTCGAGGCGTACGCCGTGCTGCTCTCGCGCAACCCGGAGTGGAACTGGTTCATCTTCGGCAACTGGTCGGTGCTCGGCTTCGCCCAGGACCTGATCAGCGTGCTGTGCCTCATCGGCCTGGCCACCTTCACCTGGATCCGGGTCAAGAACGCCCCCGAGAAGCTCGGCCGCAAGTCGCGGTTCAAGGGCTCGCACCTCTCCGGTGCGTGGATCACGCTGTTCATGATCTTCAACGTCATCTGGACGCTGTTCCTGTTCCGTGGTGCCGTCGAGGCCCGGGACATGGGCACCGGTCACGGCTACGGCAAGGCTGCGTTCGTGTCCTACCTGCTCGGCAAGGTGCTTCCGGACAGCACCCTGCTGATCGGCATCGGCCTGATCCTGCACCTCGGCGTGATGCTGGTGTTCTTGATCTTCGTGCTGAACTCCAAGCACCTGCACATCTTCATCGCGCCGCTGAACGTCATGTTCAAGCGGCCCGACGGCCCGGTCGCCCTGGGCGCGGTGAAGCCGATGATGTCCGAGGGCAAGATGCTGACCCTCGAGGACGTCGAGGAGATGGACGAGGACACCAAGCTGGGTGTCGGCTCGATCGAGGACTTCTCGTGGAAGGGCCTGCTCGACATGGCGACCTGCACCGAGTGCGGTCGCTGCCAGTCCCAGTGCCCTGCGTGGAACACCGAGAAGCCGCTCTCGCCGAAGCTGCTGATCATGAACCTGCGCGACCACGCGTTCACGGCTGCGCCGTACCTGCTGGCCGACGAGAGCAAGCGCGACTCGCTCTCCGACGCGGTCAAGGCCGAGGCGGCCCGGCCGCTGGTCGGCGCGACCGAGGGCGAGGCGTGGCACCCCACCGGCGGCGCGGTGATCGACGACGACGTGCTGTGGTCCTGCACGAACTGTGGTGCGTGCGTGAACCAGTGCCCGGTCGACATCGAGCACGTCGACCACATCGTCGACATGCGCCGCTACCAGGTGCTGGTCGAGTCGAACTTCCCGGCCGAGCTCAACGGTCTCTTCAAGGGCCTGGAGAACAAGGGCAACCCGTGGAACATGAACCCCAACGCCCGCATGGAGTGGGCCCAGGGGTTGCCGTTCGACGTGAAGGTCGTGGGCGAGGACGTCGAGTCGCTCGACGACGTGGAGTGGCTGTTCTGGGTCGGCTGCGCCGGCGCCTACGAGGACCGCTCCAAGAAGACCACGCGTGCGGTGGCCGAGCTGCTGGACATGGCCGACGTGTCCTTCGCGGTCCTCGGTAACGGCGAGACCTGCACCGGTGACCCGGCCCGTCGCGCCGGCAACGAGTTTGTGTTCCAGGGCCTGGCCCAGCAGAACATCGAGGTGCTGACCGAGACCAAGGCCAAGAAGGTCGTCTCCACCTGCCCGCACTGCATGAACACGATCAAGAACGAGTACCGCCAGTTCGGTCTCGAGCTCGAGGTCGTGCACCACACACAACTGCTGAACCGGCTGGTGCGGGAGAAGAAGCTGACCCCGGTCGCGGCTCCTGCAGGGTCGGGCAACCGGTCGCTGACCTACCACGACCCCTGCTTCCTCGGCCGGCACAACCAGGTCTACGCGCCCCCGCGCGAGCTGCTCGAGGTGATCCCGGACGCCGAGCTCAAGGAGATGCCGCGCAACTCCGAGCGGTCCTTCTGCTGCGGCGCCGGTGGTGCCCGCATGTGGATGGAGGAGACCATCGGCGAGCGGGTCAACGTGAACCGCACACGGGAGGCCGTCGAGACCGGCGCCGACCAGATCGCCGTGGGCTGCCCGTTCTGTCGCGTGATGCTCTCCGACGGTCTCGTCGAGGAGCAGTCGGCGGGCCGGGCACGCGAGGAGGTCGAGGTCCTCGACGTCGCCCAGCTCCTGCTGGCGTCGGTGAAGGGAGAGGCCCCGGTCGCGAAGGCGTCGTCGCCGAAGAAGGCGGCGGTCGCCGCTGAGCCGTCGGCCAAGGACGCGACCCAGACCGAGAGCACGATCACCGAGACCGCGGACGCCGGTCCGGCGGCCAAGGCCTCCGGCGGTGGCTCCCTGTTCGACACCCCGGCCCCCGAGAAGCCGGCCGAGAAGCCCGCGGCCAAGCCGGCCGAGAGCGGCGGCTCGCTCTTCGACACCCCGGCCCCCGAGGCGTCCAAGCCGGCCGCGGCCAAGCCGGCCGAGAGCGGCGGCTCGCTGTTCGACGTGGCGCCCACGGAGACCGCGAAGGCCGAGCCTGCTGCGACGAAGGCTCCGGAGGCCGAGAAGCCGGCGGAGGCCAAGGCCGAGACCGGTGGCGGCTCGCTGTTCGACTTCCCCTCGCCCGGCCAGCAGGCCCCGACGCCGTCGGAGAAGGCACAGGCCGAGGCGGTCGCCGAGGAGAAGCCGGTGACCTCGGAGCCGGAGAACGCTCCGACCGCGGCCGAGGCCAAGGAGGCCGGCACCGCGCCGACCCCCGGGACCGAGATCGGCAGCGGCTCGCTGTTCGACATCGCCGCGCCGGAGGGGGCACCGACCGAGGCCAAGGCAGCCGAGCCCGTGGAGACCGAGGCGGACGCCGGCGACGAGGCCAGCGACGAGGGCGGCACCGCCGCGGAGGAGCCGGCGGCGCCGGAGGAGAAGCCGAAGCCGGCCTCCACCGGCGAGGCCCACCAGCCGGCGACCGACAAGAAGATCCCCGAGGGCGGCTCCCTGTTCGACCTCTGACCCCGCCGAGGCGGCGCAGACGAACGCCCGAACAGCGCCGAGGCGTCGCAGACGTTTTCGTCTGCGACGCCTCGATGCGTTCCGGTACCTACTGCTGCGTAACTTCGGTCGAGCCGGCCTCGTTCAACCTCCCGAACCCGGGAGGAACACACTCATGCGCACACTCGCTCGTCTGGCCGTCGCCGCGACGGCGGCCCTGACCCTCGTCGGCGGGTTCGCCGGCACCGGTGCGACCGCGGCACCTGCGCCCGCTGCGGCGACCCCGGCCGGGCCGACCACGCCGGCGCAGCACTGGACGCCCCGCCCCGAGGAGTACCCCGGCACGACCACCCGCAAGGACCTCGCCATCCCGATGAGCGACGGGGTGGTCCTCCGAGGCGACCTGACCCTGCCCGCCGGCGCGGACGGCACCGCAGCGCCCGGACGCTTCCCCGTGGTGGTCACGATCACCGCCTACAACCAGACCGTGATCGCCGGCGGCTTCGGCTCGACGCTGGCCGGCGCCGACCCGGCGTACCTGGTCAAGCGCGGCTACGCCCAGCTGACCGTCGACGCGCGGGGCACCGGCTCCTCGGAGGGCTCGTGGTGCGCGTTCTGCGCCCGCGAGGACCAGGACGCCGGCGAGGTGATGACCTGGGCTCACGAGCAGCCGTGGAGCAACGGCGACACGGCGATGACCGGTGCGTCGTACATGGGGATCAGCCAGATCTTCGCCGCCTCGGCCAAGCCGGCCGGGCTGAAGGCGATCTTCCCGCAGGTGCCCGGCGCGGACGTCTACCGCGACGTCGTCGCGTCCGGCGGGCAGCTCGACGTCGGCTTCATGCCGCTGTGGCTGGGACTGGTCACGGTCACCGGGCTGATCCCGCCCGCCGTGCTGGCGACCGACCCGCAGTCGGGGTTCAACGCGCTCGCCACACACCTGCTCGACGCCGCGAGCTTCACGGCGCCGCTGCTGGCCGAGGCGGCCAGCGGAGCCGACCCGGCGACGTACGACGGGCCGTTCTACGCCGAGCGCTCCCCGATCAACGTCATCGACAAGGTCGACGTGCCGACGTTCCTGATCAGCGGTGAGTACGACCTGTTCCAGCGCGGTACGCCGATGCTCTTCGACGAGCTGCGCCGACGCGGTGTGCCGACCCGGATGATCATCGGGCCGTGGGACCACCTCCAGGGCTCATCGGGCGCCCAGGTCGGCGACGCCGGCTACGGGTCCCTGGCCGAGCTCCAGCTGCGCTGGTTCGACCACTACGTCAAGGGCATGGCCGACCCCGCGCTGGACTCCGACATCCCGCCGCTGACCTACTACGAACAGGGCACCGGCTCCTGGCAGACCTCGCAGCAGTGGCTGGGCGGTGACCGCACGCCGCTGTCGTTCCAGCTCTCCGCCACCACGCCGACCGGGGGCAGCCTCAGCGACTCCGGTACGCCGGCCACCGGCAGCGCCACGATGCTGCCCGTCCCCGTGTCGGGGCTGTGCACCCGGTCCACCAACCAGTGGACCGCCGGCATCCTGAACCAGCTGCCGTTCCCGAACCCGTGCCTGAGCGACAACCGGCTCAACGACACCACGGGCGTCGTGTTCGACAGTGCGCCGATGACACAGGCCGTGCGTTTCCAGGGCCCGATCAACGCCCGGCTCTACACCTCGGTGCTCAGTCTCACCGGTGACGGGATGCTCTCGGTCTCGGTCGAGGACGTCGCGCCCGACGGCACGGTCAGCCGACTCACCGGTGGCTGGCAGGTGGTCTCGCTCCGCCAGCTCGACACCGCGCGGTCGCGTTACCTCGACGGCACCCTGATCCAGCCCTACCACCCGTTCACGCGGGAGTCGCAGCAGCCGCTGACCGGGGTCGCGCCGATCGACGTCGAGGTGTTCCCCACCGGCGCCGCGATCGAGCCCGGCCACCGGCTGCGGCTGGCTGTCCAGGCGTTCGACGTACCGCACCTGGCGCCGAACCTGTCCCTGCTGCCGGGGTCGCTCTCGGCACTCACCATCCACACCGGCCCGCAGACCCCCTCGGTCGTGACCGTCCCGGCGGTCACCCCGCTCCCCGAGACCGCGCCCGAGACGGCGCCCGAGACGGCGCCGACCTCGGTACAGCTCGGGCCGGCACCGCGACTGCGGCGGTCGCACACCGCGGTGCGGTGGGGGCGGCCGCTCCGCAACCACGCGCTGCGGGTGGCCACCTCCGTGGCGTCCGCGCACGGCGCCTCGGCGGGCGAGGTGGAGTTCCTCTGGGACGGCCGCGTGGTCGCGGTCCGGACCTTGCGTCACGGCCATGCACAAGCTCGGGTGCCCGCCCGCTGGCTGACTCGCGGCAGGCACCGGGTGCAGGTCGTCTACCTCGGCTCGTACCCCGACGCCTCCTCACGGGCCTCCCGGCGGGCGGTCGTTCGCTAGCCGATCCACCATCCGTACGCCGACGCCGGCGGCGCCCTCACCCGAGGTGCGCCGCCGGCGTCGTCGTGATGTCAGAAGACATTGACATGACACCATAATGGTGTCATCGTGGTGCACATGGACATCACCCCGTACGTCGAGCGCCTCCGCCACGACCTCGCACAGGCCGCCGCGGCAGGCGACGACCAGGTGCGGCAGGCCGCCGACCGGCTCACGCTCGCGCTCGACCCGAGCCTGCGCCTGGCGCTGATGGAGGCGCTCTCCCAGGCCGCCGCCGAGATCACCACCGAGATGCGGGCCGGGTCAGTCGAGGTCCGGCTCAGCGGCCGCGACCTCGACTTCGTCGTCGAGCACCCCGCCCCCACCCCGCCGCCCCCCGGGCCGACCGCTGCGGCGGCCGACGACCAGGAGGACGACGGCGCGACGGCCCGGATCACGCTGCGGCTTCCCGAGACCGTGAAGACCAGGGTCGAGGAGCTGGCCTCGAAGACCGGCACCTCGCTGAACACCTGGATCGTCAACGCGCTCCGCCAGGCCACCCGCGAGGGCGGCATCAACATCGACGTCGACCTGTCGAGCATTCCCTTCATCGAGGGGTCCGACCCGTTCGGCCCCGGCCGCGGCCGTCGCGGCACCCGCCGGATGACCGGCTGGGTCTGACCTCAAGGAGAAACCATGCTGAAGACCTTCGAGACCCGCGATCCGGTGGCTCTGTCCGTCGAGCTCGGCGCCGGCGACCTGAGCGTGGAGGCCACCGAGACCGCCGAGTCGCGCGTGGACGTCACCGGGCCCCGCGCCGACGAGTTCACCGTCGAGCTGCGTGGTCGCGACCTCACCGTGATCGCGCCGAAGGGCCGGTTCCTCGGCCTGGCCACCGACAGCCACACGGTGCGGGTCGTCGTACCCACCGGCAGCGACCTGGCCACGAAGATGGGCTCCGCCGGCACCGAGACGACGGGCGTCCTCGGGACGGTCCGGATCAAGACCGGGTCCGGCGACGTCGAGGTCGAGCGGGCCGACGGCCCGTTCGTCGTCGACAGCGGCTCTGGCGACATCCGCTGCCACGAGGCGAGGGCTGAGATCCGGATCAAGAGCGGCTCGGGCGACGTCGACCTGGGCGATGTCCGGGGCACCGCGGGCATCTCCACCGGGTCCGGTGACGTCGTCGTCGGCGTCGTGCACGAGCGCACGGTCATCAAGACCGGGTCCGGCGACCTGGAGCTGAAGCGCTCGGAGGCCGACGTCAGCCTGGCCACCGCCTCCGGTGACCTGGTCATCGGGCGGGCTCCGCGCGGCAAGATCGCGGCGAAGAACGTCTCCGGCGACGTGCGGATCGGCATCCCCGCCGGCACCCCCGTGTGGACCGACATCAGCAGCCTGAGCGGATCGCTCAACAGCAACCTGCAGAGCACCGGCAAGCCCGCTGACGGCCAGGACTACGTCGAGCTCCGCGCCACCACCGTCAGCGGCGACGTCCGGCTGATCCAGGTATGAGCTGCGCCATGGCCACGACCCACGCAACGACTCCCACAGCCACCGCCGACGACGCTCCGGCACCCGGCGACACCGCGACGGCAGAGCAGCCCGAGCAGCGACCCACGTGCGACCGACCGCGGAGGGTCCGGGAGAGCTGGCGCTCCTGAGCCCCGGCGGCTCTCAGATCTTCGTGCGGTGGAAGTTCGCGTAGGACCGCGACGGCGTCGGGCCCCGCTGACCCTGGTACCGGGACCCGTACTTCTCCGAGCCGTAGGGGTGCTGGGCGGGCGAGGAGAGCCGGAAGAAGCAGAGCTGGCCGATCTTCATGCCGGGGTAGAGCTTGATCGGAAGCGTCGCGACGTTGGCCAGCTCCAGCGTCACGTGCCCGCTGAACCCGGGGTCCACGAAACCTGCGGTCGCATGGGTCAGGAGGCCCAGCCGCCCCAGCGAGGACTTGCCCTCGACCCGGGCCGCGACGTCGTCGGGGAGCGTCACCACCTCGTGCGTCGAGCCCAGCACGAACTCACCCGGGTGCAGGATGAACGGCTCGTCACCCTCGGGCTCGACCATGCGGGTCAGGTCGGACTGGTCCGCGGCCGGGTCGATGTGCGGATAGCGGTGGTTCTCGAACACCCGGAAGTAGCGGTCGAGCCGGAAGTCGATGCTCGAGGGCTGGATCATCGCCGCGTCGTACGGCTCGACGCGGATGCGGTCGGCCTCGATCTCGGCGAGGATGTCACGGTCGCTGAGGAGCACGGCGACAACCTACCGTGCCGCGGTTCCGGCGTTGAGGCGCCGGCAGGCCTCGGCGTCATCCCTGAGAGAATCGGCCCATGCCGTCCCAGCCCTACCACCGCTACGTCGCGCTCGGAGACTCCTTCACCGAAGGGGTCGGCGATCCCGACACGGCCCGGCCCAACGGGCTGCGGGGGTGGGCCGACCGGGTCGCCGAGGTGCTGGCTGCGGCCACCCCCGACTTCGGCTACGCCAACCTCGCGGTCCGCGGCCGCAAGCTGCCGGCGATCCTCGCCGAGCAGATCGAGCCGGCGCTCGCCCTGTCCCCGGACCTGGTCACGATCCATGGCGGCGGCAACGACGTGCTGCGACCCCGCGTGGACATCGACGCCTTGGCTTCGGCGTACGACGAGGCGATCGGCCGGCTCGCCGCCGCCGGCGCCCGGGTCGTGACGTTCACGATCGCCGACCCCGGCATGAACCCCGTGTTCAAGCCGCTGCGCGGCCGGATGGCACTGTTCAACGAATGGGTCCGCGAGATCGCCGACCGTCACGACGCGACGCTGGTCGACATGTGGCGGATGCGCGACTGGAAGGTCAGCGAGGTGATGGACGAGGACCGGCTGCACCTCAACGCGGCCGGCCACCAGAAGATCGCGATCGCGGTGCTCGACGCCCTCGCCGCCGACCACGCACTCGCACCCCTGCCGCTCCCGCAGCTGCCGGAGCTCTCGACCCGGCAGCGCCGGGCGGCGAACCTCGCGTGGGCCCGGCAGCACATGGTGCCCTGGGTGCACCGGCGGCTCACCGGCCGGTCCTCCGGCGACGGCGTGCAGCCGAAGCGTCCCGAGCTCGCACCGATCACCCCGGCGACCGGGATCCCCGCACCGTAGGTCGCGGGGGTCCCGGTCGCGCGACGATTGCCCTACTGGGCTCCGCTCGCCGTCTTCTGGATGTCGATCACGAACACCAGCGTCTGACCCGCGAGGCCACTGGAGTCGTTGGCCTTGTCGGTGCCGTACGCGTACTGCGGCGGGATCGTCACGATCAGCCGCGTGCCGACCTTCTGTCCCACCAGCGCCGCACCGAAGCCCTCGACCACCTGGTCGGTGCCGAAGGTGGCCGGCTGCTTGCCGTAGCTCTGGTCGAAGATCTTGCCGGTGTCCCAGCTGGTGCCCTGGTAGTTCAGCGTCACGGTGTCGCCCGACTTCACCACGTCACCGCTGCCGGGCTTGAGCACCTTGAGCATCAGCTGCTTCGGCGGCGCACTCTTCGGCAGCTTCACGGTGGGCTTGCCCTGCGCGTCGAACGTCACCTTGGGCACGTTGGTCTTCCACGCCTGCGGGACGAGCTGCTTGTGCACCCCGATCACGTCGGTGACGATCACCAGGCTGTCGGTGCCGCTGATCCCGAGCTGGGCGTTGCCCTGGTCGCCGTACATGTCCTTGGCCGGTGCGGTGACCACCACACGCGACCCGATCGGCACGCAGTCGATGCCGGCCGCGAAGGCCTTGATCATCGAGGGGTCGCCGACGGTCAGGCTCACCTGCTGGCTGCCCAGCGCCTTGCCGTCCTTGCCGAGGTAGATGCTGATCAGGCTGTCGATCTTCTGACCGGCAGCCGTCGCCGCACCGGTGCCCTTGGTGGCGATCGTGCGCTCCAGGTCCGTGGCCTTCAGCGGGGTGCCGAAGGTGGCGGTCTGCGTCTTGCCGAAGTCGCCGGCGACCTTGACGCCGTCGCTGACCTTGCCGGCCGCGTAGGTGCCGCAACCGTTCGCGTCGGTCGTCGCCGAGGTGCTGGCCGACGGCGAGCTGGAGGCGGTGCTCGAGGTCTTGTCCGTGCTCTTGCTGTCGCTGCCGCAACCGGTCAGCAGGAGCGCTGCGGCCGCGAGCAGGGCGACGGGGGCGAGCCGGCGCGAGGGGAGGGTGCGGAACATGTGAGCTCGTTTCATCGACATCGGGACTGCGGACAGTCTCCCAACACTGCCAACCCGGCCTGGCAGCACCCCGTGCGGAGCCTGTGCGTGCCCGCCCGGGTTGTGGGCTACCATCACACCTCGTCGACCGTTGCTGCACGGCAGCGGCCCGACATGCGGATGTAGCTCAGTTGGTAGAGCGCGACCTTCCCAAGGTCGATGTCGCGAGTTCGAGTCTCGTCATCCGCTCCAGAATTCGAGTCTCGTCATCCGCTCCGTGGCACACCCGGTCCACGAGGACGGGAGCAGAGCGCGACACTGTTCACCATGTCGATTCCACGAGCTCGAGCATCGTGAGCCGCTCCATGGCCGCAGGAGGGTTCACCGGCTTCCCCGAAGCTGCCCTCGACTTCTACGACGACCTCGAGATGGACAACACGAAGTCGTTCTGGGAGGCGCACAAGACGGTGTACGCCGAGTCGGTCAAGGCACCGATGACGGCCCTGACCGATGCGCTCGCCGACGAGTTCGGCACGCCGAAGGTGTTCCGCCCCTACCGCGACGTGCGGTTCGCGAAGGACAAGACGCCGTACAAGACCCACCAGGGCGCGTTCGTCGCCGCTGGCCCGCGGTGCGGCTGGTACGTCGAGATCTCCGCCCGCGGCGTCCGCACCGGCGGCGGCTTCTACGAGGCCACCGGCCCGGACCTCGCCCGGGTGCGCGCCTCGATCGACCACGAGGCCACCGGGGAGGAGCTGCGGCGGATCCTCACCTCGCTGGAGCAGACCGGCTTCGAGGTCGGGGGTGACCGCCTGAAGACCTCACCGCGCGGGTACGACGCCGACCACCCGCGCATCGACCTGCTCCGGCACAAGTCGATCGCGGTCGGCCGGCACTACGGCTTCGACGAGGTGATCCACTCGCCGGCGCTGGTCGACGCCGTCCGCGAGGACTGGCGCGCCCTGCGCCCGCTCGTCGACTGGGTCGTGCTGCGGCTCGGCGACTGAGCCGCTACGCCGGCTTCCGGACCGTCGCGAGCGTGCGCTCGACCTCCCAGTGCGCGCGCATGGACTTGATCTTCCCCTCGTCGGTGATGACGTAGGTCGCGATCAGGTCGGTGTCGGCCAGGGTGCCGTCCTCCATCACCGTGCTGAACGTGCCGATGTTCGCGCAGGCGTTGCCGTTGGCGAACGAGTCGCGGATCGTGAACCGGAACTGCTGGACCGGCGCGATCGCCATGTCCCAGAAGGCGGCGATGCCCTCCTTGCCCCGGTGTCCCTTGCCCTCGGGGTCGAAGAACGACGGGCCGACCGGGTCCTCGAGGAGCGCGTCGTCGTCGAAGAGCTCGAGCCACTCCTCCTTGGCCTTGCGCGACACGGCGTCGTACGAACGCTGCGAGAGGCGACGGGCGGGATGGTCGCCGTCGGGCGCCTCCCAGGTGATGAACTCCGACTCGATCATGGCAAAACTGTAACGAGTTTCAGTTTCGCTGCCAACGGCTCACCGCCTGTTCAGCGACCGTCACCCCGCGCTACAGCGACGCGTCACCTGCGGCCCGCACGGTGGCGGCATGGCACGACGCACGGTGTACTGGCACATCGGACCCGACGACCCGGGCACGGAGTTCCTCGGGGAGGCCCTGCTGACTCGGCGCGACGAGCTCGCCGAGCACGGCATCGCGGCGCCGACCGGCGCCTGGCACGAGGTCGAGGCACAGATCTGGAAGCACAAGGGCCTCAGCCTGCTCAGTACGCCGGCCTGCGCACGCGCCGATCAGGACCAGGTCGACCTGCGGCTGACCGGTCTGCGAGGCGTCGAGGTGCACCTCGTCGTGCTCGTCCGCGACCTGCCGACCCAGGTGCACGCCGCCTGGCAGGCGGGCATCCAGCACGGCAGCACGACGCCGCTCACGTCGTACGCCGAGCGGGTCCTCGATCCAGACCGTGCGCACTGGCAGGCCGAGGAGTTCTGGACCGGTCGCGACCTGGGCACGTTCCTCCCCCGCTGGGCCGCGACGATCCGACCCGACCGGGTCCACGTCGTGGCCACACCTGCCGGTCCCGACGCGATCTGGGAGGCGTTCCTCCACCTGGTCGGGATCCGCGACCTGCCCCGCCCGCAGCGGCCCGTGCCGCGCGCCCTCGCCGCGGAGACCGATCCCGAGCGCGTGCTCGACATCACGACGTCGTGGTCGAAGCTGCTCGCGGACCGCGGCTTCGACCTGCACGGCTCCCTGATCTCCTCGGGGCTCACGCCCGTCCCGGCGGGACCGGGGGACGTGTTCGATGCCTTGACCGACCTGCTGACCACGACGCGGGCCGAGGCCGACCGCCTGGCCCGTGAGACCCATCGGTTGCGGCAGGAGAACGCGCGCCTGGACCGGAAGCACCGCTTGCACAAGCGCCGGCTGGCCGAGCTGATCCGCTGACCCGGGTGACGTACGCCGACTTGGCGTACGTCACAGCCGTGTCCGGTGTGCTTGCAAGGTCTCCGGAGCCGAGCGATACTATTGTTACCGACCGGTAGCAAACGCACGGCCGGAGTACCCCTGCGAACCGAAAAGGTGGGTCTGTGAGCCACTACAAGAGCAACATCCGCGACATCGAGTTCAACCTCTTCGAGGTGCTCGGCCGCGACGAGGTCCTGGGCCAGGGGCCGTTCGAGGCCATCGACGGTGAGACCGCTCGGTCGATCATCGGCGAGATGGACCGGCTCGCCCGCGAGGACCTGGCCGCCTCGTTCGAGGACGGCGACCGCAACCCGCCGGTCTTCGACCCCCAGACGCACCAGGCGCCCCTGCCCGAGTCGTTCAAGAAGAGCTACCAGGCCTACATGGACGCCGAGTACTGGCGCCTGCAGATCAACGAGGACCTCGGCGGCACCCCCGCCCCGTCCAGCCTGGTGTGGGCGCTCGGCGAGCTCGTGCTCGGCGCCAACGCTCCGATCTGGATGTACGCCGCCGGCCCGAGCTTCGCCGGTGTCGTGCACCGCAACGGCACCGACCGCGACAAGCAGATCGCGCGGATCATGGTCGAGAAGCGCTGGGGCGCCACGATGGTGCTCACCGAGCCGGACGCCGGCTCCGACGTGGGCGCCGGCCGCGCCAAGGCCACGCAGAACGACGACGGCTCGTGGAACATCACGGGCGTCAAGCGGTTCATCACCTCCGCGACCAACGACATGGCCGAGAACGTCATCCACCTGGTCCTCGCCCGTCCGCAGGGCGTCGAGGGCGCCGGCGGGCCGGGCACCAAGGGCCTGAGCATGTTCATCGTGCCGGAGAAGCACTTCGACCACGAGACCGGCGAGCTGACCGGCGAGCGCAACGGCGTCTACGTCACCAACGTCGAGCACAAGATGGGCATCAAGGTGTCCAACACCTGC
>DATAKN010000254.1:0-3857 GCA_036261595.1 Marmoricola sp. | reverse complement strand
CGTTCGGCCCGATCCGGTGCTGCATGCGGGCCACGACCCGGCGCTCCAGCCAGATGTTGAACAGCGTGAGCAGCACCAGGACCAGGAAGATCAGCACGGCCTTGAGGATGACCAGCCAGACGTTGTCGTGGCCGAACGCGCTCAGACCGGGCGTGGTGTCCAGGGGCAGCAGGGCGTTCATCAGTTGCCTCCTTCGGAGAGGGCACGCACCGTGACCGGGCTCCCGGCAGGCCCGACGAGGTGACGCACCGAGGCACCCGGCGCACTGGCCGGGGCCCAGACCACCCCGTCGGCGAGGTCGGCGACCTGCACCGGGAGGTTGAGGCTGCCCAGCGGGCCGGTGAGCGTGACGAGGTCACCCTCCTCGACGCCCAGGCTCTCGAACGTCGCGCGGTTGACGAGCACGACCGGGCGGCGTGCGGTGGCGCGGTAGTGGTCGTCGCCGTCCTGCATGCGGCCGTCGTCGATCAGCTGCTTCCAGGACGCGAGCACGAGGCCGTCGACCGAGGGCCGAGGCGGAACCTCGCGACTCTCGAATCCGGCCCGTGCACCCTCCCACGGACCGAGCTGCTGCAGCTCCGCCGCAGCCTGCTCCGGGCTGCGGATGCCGATCGGGCGCCCGCGCTCTTCTGCGATGCCGGCCAGAACCCGGACGTCGGGCAGGGCCGACGGGCTCTCGAGCACGCGCTCGAAGGGCCGAACCCGACCCTCCCAGTTCACGAACGTGCCGGCCTTGTCGGTGGTCGGCGCGACCGGGAACACGACATCGGCGAGGTCGGTGAAGTCGGACGCGCGCACCTCCAGGGCCACCACGAACGCGTCGCGCAGGGCCTTGCGGAGCTTCTTGGCACCCGGCCCGTGCAGCTGCGGGACGTCGGCCGGGTCGACACCGCCCACGACCAGCGCACGGAGATCACCGTCGACCAGCGCGTCGAGGATGCCGTCCGTGCTCAGGCCCTCGTCCTCGGGCAGCTTCTCCACGCCCCAGGCCGCGCCGAGGTCGACGCGTGCGGAGGCATCCGCGACCGGACGTCCGCCCGGGAAGAGGTTCGGCAGGCAGCCGACCTCGAGAGCACCACGGTCACCGGCGCGACGCGGCACCCAGGCGAGCCGGGCTCCCGTCGTCTCGGCGAGCCGCAGGGCCGCAGTCAGCGCACCCGGCACCGTCGCCAGGCGCTCACCGACCAGGATGATCCCGCCGCCGTCGAGAGCGATCTCGCCGTTCTCGGCGATCGCGGCGAGTGCCTCGGCCTCCTGCCCCGGGACCGTCGGCAGCAGCCGGCCGCCCATCTTGCGCAGGCCGCGCGACGTGAACGGCGCCAGCGAGAAGATCCGCGTGCCGTGGGCCCGGTTGGCCTTGCGCAGGCGCAGGAAGATCGCGCCCGCCTCGTCCTCGGGCTCGAGGCCAGCGAGCACGACCGTGCGCGTCGACTCGAGGTCGGCGTACGTGACCGCGCCGCCCTCGGGACCGGTCAGCACGACCGTGGAGGCCAGGAATGCGGCCTCCTCCCCACCGTCGGCACCGAGCGGCCGGGCGCGGAAGTCGATGTTGTTGGTGCGGCACGTGACCCGGGCGAACTTGCTCCACGCGTAGGCGTCCTCGACCGTGAGCCGCCCACCCGGCAGCAGACCGACCTTGCGCTTGGCCTCGGCCAGCCCCCGGGCCGCGACGGCGAACGCCTCGGACCAGGAGGCGGCCCGGAGCTCGCCACGCTTTCCATCGGGCCCCGCGGCGTCGCGCACCATCGGGTGGGTCAGCCGGTCGTCCTGACGCGGCCAGAGGAAGGCGAACCGATCCTTGTCGGTGATCCACTCCTCGTTGACCTCGGGGTCGTTGCCGGACAGCCGACGCATGACCTTGCCGCGGCGGTAGTCGACGCGAATCGCGGAGCCGCAGGCGTCGTGCTCGGCGACCGCCGGCGCGGAGACCAGGTCGAACGGCCGCGAGCGGAACCGGTACGCCGCGGAGGTGAGCGCACCGACCGGGCAGATCTGGATCGTGTTGCCGGAGAAGTAGGACTCGAACGGCTGGCGCTCGTAGATGCCCACCTGCTGCAGCGCCCCGCGCTCGATCAGCTCGATGAACGGGTCACCGGCGATCTGCGCCGAGAAGCGCGTGCACCGGGCACACAGGATGCAGCGCTCCCGGTCGAGGAGCACCTGCGCGGAGATGTTGATCGGCTTCGGGTAGACGCGCTTCTGCTCGACGTACCGGGACTCGCCGCGCCCGTTGCTCATCGCCTGGTTCTGCAGCGGGCACTCGCCACCCTTGTCGCAGACCGGGCAGTCCAGCGGGTGGTTGATCAGGAGGAACTCCATGATCCCCTGCTGCGCCTTGTCGGCGACCGGGCTGGTGGCCTGCGTGTTCACGACCATGCCCTCGGCGACGGGCAGCGTGCAGGACGCCTGCGGCTTGGGGAAGCCGCGGCCGTTGCCGGCGTCGGGGATGTCGACCAGGCACTGCCGACAGGCCCCGACGGGGTCGAGCAGCGGGTGGTCGCAGAACCGCGGGATCTGCACGCCGACCTGCTCGGCGGCGCGGATCACCAGCGTGTCCTTGGGCACGCTGACCTCGATCCCGTCGATGGTCAGCGTGACCAGGTCGGACTTCTCGACCTCAGCGGTCATGCCGAGGCTCCTTCCGCAGAACGGTGGTTCACTGGTTCGCTCCTGCCGTCGCGAACAGAGCCGAGGCCATCGGGTCGAACGGACAGCCGCCGTGCTCGAGGTGGGCCAGGTAGTCGGCCCGGAAGTACTTGATCGACGACGTGATCGGGCTCGTCGCACCGTCACCCAGCGCGCAGAACGCGCGACCCAGGATGTTGTCGCACTGGTCGAGGAGCAGCTCGAGGTCCTCCTCGGTGCCCTGCCCCTTCTCCAGCCTGGCCAGGGTCTGTGCCAGCCACCACGTGCCCTCACGGCACGGCGTGCACTTGCCGCAGGACTCGTGCTTGTAGAACTCCGTCCAGCGCAGCACGGCGCGGACCACGCAGGTGGTGTCGTCGAAGATCTGCAGCGCCCGGGTGCCGAGCATCGAGCCGGCCTCACCGACCGCCTCGAAGTCGAGCGGCACGTCGAGGTGCTCGGAATTCAGCAGCGGCGTGCTGGAGCCACCCGGCGTCCAGAACTTCAGCTGGTTGCCGTTGCGCATGCCCCCGGCCAGGTCGATCAGCTCGCGCAGCGTGATGCCGAGCGGCGCTTCGTACTGGCCCGGCTTGTTGATGTGGCCGGACAGGGAGAAGATCCCGAAGCCCTTGGACTTCTCGGTGCCCATCGAGGCGAACCAGTCGGCGCCGTGGGCGATGATCGACGGGACCGACGCGATGCTCTCCACGTTGTTGATCACGGTCGGGCTGGCGTAGAGGCCGGCGACGGCCGGGAACGGCGGCCGCAGCCGAGGCTGGCCGCGTCGCCCCTCGAGCGAGTCGAGCAGCGCGGTCTCCTCGCCGCAGATGTACGCACCGGCACCGGCATGGACGACGAGGTCGAGGTCGTAGCCCGAGCCGTGGATGTCGGTGCCGAGGTGGCCGGCCAGGTAGGCCTCCTGCACCGCTCGCTGGAGCCGGCGGATCACGTGCAGCACCTCACCGCGCACGTAGATGAACGCCTTGTGCGCGCGGATCGCGTAGGCGCTGATGATCACGCCCTCCACCAGCGTGTGCGGGCTGGCCATCATCAGCGGGATGTCCTTGCACGTGCCCGGCTCGGACTCGTCCGCGTTGACCACGAGGTACTTGGGGTTCGGGTTCTCCTGCGGGATGAAGCTCCACTTCATGCCGGTCGGGAAGCCCGCGCCACCACGGCCACGCAGGCCGGAGTCCTTCACCGCGCCGATCACGGCGTCCTGCGACATCGAC
>DATAKN010000238.1:0-7101 GCA_036261595.1 Marmoricola sp. | reverse complement strand
TTCATGTCGGTGGTGTAGGTGTTGCCGCGCGTCGGGTCCTTGAGCTGGTACGTCGACCCGGACAGCGTCAGCTGCAGCGGCACCGTGCCGCTGTAGAGCGACTGGCCCGAGCCGTCGGCGGTCTCGATCTGCTGCTCGGTGCGGATCACGGCCCCGGTCGTCGCGTCGACGTACGACGCCAGCCGGCTGGGCGTGCCGTCAGCCTGGACGCCGCCGCTCATCACCCGCCAGGCGAGCCGGGGCTTCGTGCTGGTCGCGTCGACGACCAGGGTCGCGGACTCCGCGTGGTCACCGCTGATCCGGTTCGTCACCGCACTGGGAGCGACCGCCGCTGTCTCCGCGGCCGCACGGCTCACCGACGGGTCGGTGCTCAGGCTGATCCGCCGGTCGAGGGTCTGGCTGACGCCCTTCCAGGCCTCTCCACGGGTCTGGTGGACGACCACGTCGCCGCCGACGACCTCCAGACCGTGGTAGGTGCGATCCAGCCGGACGTGCGAGACGCCGTTCGGGTCGACGATGGTGCCGACGGCGTGGAGCTTCTGACCGGTGCCGAACAACGTCGCCCTCTGGTGGGCCTTCACGGACGCGATCGCGGCCGCGACGGGGTTGTTGCCGTCGGACCCGGCGGCGTTGGCTGCTCCGGCCGACTGGGCCAGTCCGGCGGTAGCGGTGGCCGCCGCCACGGCGACGACACCGGCGAGGCGGGTCCTGGTGTTCAGGGGGGCACGGGTGCGCATGCTGTTCCTCTCCGAGACGAGGAGGACTGGGAGGGGTCCTCAGGGGGTCACCCTGTCTGCTCGACGTCGGCTTGGGAAGACCCGATCTGTGCGTTGCACGAACATGAAGCCCGAGGCCCTTCGCCTCTGGCTCGATGAGCGACCCCGCCGGACGATGACAGTGGTGCGCGGCACGCCTGTGCACCACCGCGATCCGGACGGAGGAACGCATGTCGACATCGCATCCCCTCGAGCGACACCGGCTGAGTCTCGACGCCTCGCTGCTGCTCGGCGTCTTCCTGCTGCTGCACGCCCTGGCCCACGGCGTGGGGGTCAGCGGCAATCTCGACCGCATCTCCCAGAACGAGCCCGCCGAGCTGCTCGGTGGCGTCTGGCACGTGTCCGGCGACACGGGCCTGGCCGTGATGGCGGCCCTGTGGGCGGTGGTCGGCCTGGTCACGGTGGCGGCGGCGATCGAGGTGCTGCGTCACGCACCCGCAGCACGTACGACGGTCGCGATCGCCGCAGCCGTCTCCCTGGTGCTCAACGTGGTGTTCCTCTGGGCGGCCGTGGTCGGCGTCGTGATCGACGTCCTGCTGGTCCTCGCCGTGTGGCTGGTGCCGGACCGGATTGGGCTCAGGCGCGCGTCGGCGCGGTGACCCGGCTCAGTCGAGGTCGAGGAAGGCCTCGAGCCCGACGGTCAGGCCGGGTGCGGCCGAGATCCGGCGCAGGCCGAGCAGCACGCCGGGCGTGAACGAGGCCCGGTCGAGCGAGTCGTGCCGAATCGTGAGCGTCTCCCCGAGGCCGCCGAGCAGGACCTCCTGGTGTGCGACCAGGCCGCGGACCCGGAGCCCGTGCACGTGGATGCCCTCCACCTCGGCTCCGCGTGCGCCGGGAAGCGCGGTGCTGGTCGCATCCGGCGGCGCCCCGAGACCGGCCTCGCGGCGGGCCGCGGCGATCAGCTCCGCCGTACGGCGCGCCGTACCCGACGGTGCGTCGGCCTTGTCGGGGTGGTGCAGCTCGATGATCTCCACCGACTCGAAGAAGCGGGCCGCCTCAGCAGCGAAGCGCATCATCAGCACGGCCCCGACCGAGAAGTTCGGGGCGACCAGCACGCCCGTCTGCGGGCTGTGGGACAACCACTCGCGCAGCTGGCCCAGCCTGGCGTCGTCGAACCCGGTCGTGCCCACGACGGCGTGGATGCCGTGGTCGATGCAGAACTCGAGGTTGTCCATCACCGCACCGGGGTGGGTGAAGTCGACGACCGCCTCGGCCCCTTGGCTCACCAGCGTGTCGATGTCGTCGTCCTGGTCGACCGCAGCGACCAGGACCATGTCCTCTGCCGCGTCGACCGCCTCGCACACGACCCGGCCGACCTTGCCGCGGGCGCCGAGGACGCCGACCTTGAGCTCACTCACGCGGGCCAGCGTAGTCGGAGGGCTCGGCGTTGATGCCGATCGACCGACCGTCACGTCCCGGACCGGAGCGCTGACTGCCCGGGCTGAGGGGCAGGAGCACTCACATGCAGGCTCCGCCCGCCTTCGCCGGGATCGACTGGTCCTGTCACGTGACCGGTTCGAGGTCGTGGTGATCTCCGCCCGTCAGGTGAAGTCGCTGCGCGTTCGGCCGTGGCCCGGCTGAAATGTATGCATGGAGATCGTGAGGTTCTCCTGAAGATCAGCTTTTGCGGGTTAACGTGAAATGTCGCGAAAGCGCCGTATGCGCGAGCTCGTCGGTGACGCCGGGAGCTCGTCGGATCTGGCAGCGCCGAAGCGCACGTCCGCAGCCAGCCCTCACGCTGAGGAGTACGACCAGTGATCCCTCGTCGCGACGCAGCCAACGCACGCTCTCCCCGGGGAGGAGCGCTCCCCGAGCCGCCACAGTCCGGACCCGCAGGGGCACCACCGGCAGCCGGTCCACGGACGGATCCGCTGGCCGCGCCGGCGCATGCCACGGGCGGAGTCGACGCGTCCGGTCGGACCCCACGCCGGCGGACACGGGCGCTGACCCGGACGCTCGGGATCGGCGCGGTCGTCGGGCTCCTCGCCGCGCTCGCAGTGAGCCCGGCGGCCCAGCACGACGATCGGGACAGCTTGCGCAGCTCAGGCGCCGTGAACCTGCCACGAACTCAGGCGGCCGCCGGATCCAAGCCCTCGATCCACCTCGTGTCGTACCCCACGCAAGGTCAGGTGATCAGCGTGGCGATCCCGGGCGGGACAACCGGGTTCCGGGCACGGCGCGCCTCCATCTACCTGCCGCCCGTGCTGGCCCAAGCACCGCAGACGACGCTCCCGGTCCTGATGCTGCTCCACGGCGTCCCAGGGAGGCCCTCGAGCTGGCTGGACATGGGTGGCCTGGCCCAGACGATGGACGCCTTCGCCGCGACCCATGGTGGTCTGGCGCCGATCGTCGTCATGCCCGACATCAACGGCAGCTTCCGTTCCGACACCGAGTGCGTGAACGGCCGCCTCGGGAAGGTCGAGGACTACCTGACTCGCGTCGTCCCCGACTACGTTCGCGCACACCTCCCGGCCGCCGACCCGGGCCAGCACTGGGCCATCGCCGGTCTCTCCGAGGGCGCGACCTGCTCGCTGATGCTCGGGCTGCGGCACACGCCCCTGTTCTCCACCGTCGTCTTCTTCTCCGGGCTCCCGCGTCCCACGGTCGGCCGCACCGACAACGCGGCGGCGACGATTCGCCAGCTGTTCCGTGGCTCCCGCTCCGCGTACAACCACCACGATCCGCTCTGGCTGATGCGGCACGCCACCTACCCGTCGCTGGCGATGTGGCTCGAGGCCGGAGCACAGGACGCCCAGGGCCGGGCGTCGGTCGCCGCCGTGGCGGCCGCAGCCCGCAACGCCCACGCCGCCACCGTGGTCCGGTCCACGCCCGGCAGCCACCAGTGGCCCGTGTGGCAGGCCTCGCTGCGCCAGGCGATGCCGTGGGTGTGGGCCAGGATCGGCCTGTAGCCCGCTGGCCCCGTCGGAACACAGGAGGGAGCCGGCCCGGAGGGCCGGCCGAGACCGGTCGCTGCCTAGCGAGCGTGCGGGCCGACGACCGCCAGCGTCTCGGGCCGGCTGAACAGGTCGGCCGCGAGCGCGTTCACGTCGTCGAGCGTGATGGCGTCGAGCCGCGCCAGCACCTCGTCGAGGGAGAGCAGCCGGTCCTGGAACAGCTCGACCTCACCGAGCCGCGTCATCCGCGATCCGGTGTCCTCGAGGCTGAGCACCAGCCCGCCCCGCATCTGCCCGCGACCTCGGTCGAGCTCCTCCTGGGTGAGCCCGGACTCGACCACCCGGCCGAGCTCGGCGCGGACCACGTCGAGGACCTCCTCGGACTTGCTCGGCAGTGAGCCGACCGAGACCCCGACCATGCCGGCGTCGGAGTAGCTGGTGGCGAACGAGTACACCGAGTACGCCAGCCCCCGGCGCTCGCGGACCTCCTGGAACAGTCGCGACGACGAGCCGCCGCCGAACGCGGCGTTGAGCACGCCGAGGGTGTATCGGCGCTGGTCGGAGCGGGTCAGCCCGCGCATGCCGAGCACCTGGTTGACCTGCTCGAAGGCACGACTCGTGCGTACGTCGCCGGGCCGGGTCGCGCGCGGCTTGACCGCGATCCGGGGTGGCAGCGGTCGGGCGTCGGCGTCGGCGAGGAAGTCGCGTCGCGAGAACGCCTTGCGCACCAGGCGTACGGCGGCGGTGTGATCGACGTTGCCCGCGATGACCACGACCATGGCCGGCGCGGCGTACCGGTTGCGGTAGTAGCGGTTGATCTGGGTACGGGTCAGCGCCTGGATCGACTCCGTGCTGCCGGCGATCGGGCGGGCCAGCGGCGTACCGGCCCAGGCCTGTTCGGCGAACAGGTTGTGCACGACGTCGTCGGGGTCGTCGTCGTGCATCGCGATCTCGTCGAGGATCACCTCGCGCTCGGCCTCGACGTCCTCCGCAGCGATCAGCGAAGAGGTGAGCATGTCTCCGAGCACGTCGACCACCATCGGCAGGTCCTCGTCGAGGACCCGGGCGTGGTAGCAGGTGTACTCGCGGGCGGTGTAGGCGTTGAACTCACCGCCGACGGCGTCGAGCGCGGAGGAGATGTCCATCGCCGAGCGGGTCTCGGTGCCCTTGAACAGCAGGTGCTCCAGGAAGTGCGAGGCCCCGTTGAGCGCCGGCGTCTCGTCGCGCGACCCGACCCCGACGAAGACCCCGATGGCCGCGGAACGGACACCGGGGACGCGCTCGGTCACGACCCGCAACCCTCCGCGAAGGACCGTCCGTCGGACGCCTTCGATGAGGGTGCGGGTCGTGCCGGGCTTCTGCTCAGCCGCGAGCGTCACTCGGTCGACGCGTCGCTCGTCTCGGGAGCGGAGTCGCCGCCTTCGGCTGCCTTCTCCTCCTCGACGACCGGCACCAGCGACAGCTTGCCGCGGTCGTCGATCTCACCGATCTCGACCTGGATCTTCTGGCCCACCGAGACGACGTCCTCGACGTTGTCGACCCGCTTGCCACCGGCGAGTGCGCGCAGCTTGCTGATGTGCAGCAGGCCGTCCTTGCCGGGCATCAACGAGACGAACGCGCCGAAGTTGGTCGTCTTCACGACCGTGCCGAGGTAGCGCTCGCCGACCTCGGGCATCGTCGGGTTGGCAATCTGGTTGACCGCCTGGCGGGCCGCCTCGGCCGCCTCGCCGTTGGTCGCACCGATGTAGATCGTGCCGTCGTCCTCGATGGACAGCTTGGCGCCGGTGTCGTCCTGGATCTGGTTGATCACCTTGCCCTTGGGCCCGATCACCTCGCCGATCTTGTCGACCGGGATCCGCACGGTGATGATCCGCGGCGCGTTGAGCGACATCTCCTCGGGAGCCGAGATGGCCTCGGCCATCACGTCGAGGATCGCCAGACGAGCGTCACGAGCCTGGGTGAGGGCGCCGGCGAGCACGTCGGCCGGGATGCCGTCGAGCTTGGTGTCCAGCTGCAGGGCGGTGACGAACTCACGCGTGCCGGCGACCTTGAAGTCCATGTCGCCGAAGGCGTCCTCGGCGCCGAGGATGTCGGTCAGCGCGACGTACCGGGTCTCGCCGTCGACCTGGTCGGAGACCAGGCCCATCGCGATGCCGGCCACGGGTGCCCGCAGCGGCACACCGGCCTGCAGCAGTGACAGCGTCGAGGCGCAGACCGAGCCCATCGAGGTCGAGCCGTTCGAGCCCATCGCCTCGGAGAGCTGCCGGATGGCGTACGGGAACTCCTCGCGGGTGGGCAGCACCGGCAGCAGCGCCCGGCGGGCGAGCGCACCGTGGCCGACCTCGCGCCGCTTCGGCGAGCCGACCCGGCCGGTCTCACCGGTGGAGAACGGCGGGAAGACGTACTTGTGCATGTAGCGCCGCGAGGTCTCCGGGGAGAGCGTGTCGAGCTTCTGCTCCATGGTCAGCATGTCCAGCGTGGTGACGCCCAGGATCTGGGTCTCGCCGCGCTCGAACAGCGCCGAGCCGTGCACCCGCGGGAGCACCCCGACCTCGGCGGACAGGGTCCGGATGTCGGTGAGGCCACGGCCGTCGATGCGGACCTTGTCGCGGAGCACCCGCTGGCGGACCAGCGACTTGTTCAGCGAGCGGAACGCCGCGCCGATCTCCTTCTCGCGACCTTCGAACTGGCCGCCGATGCGCTCCAGCAGGCTGGCCTTGATCTCGTCGAGCCGGTCCTCGCGCTCGTGCTTGCCGGCGATCGTGAGCGCTTGGGCGGTCTCGTCCTTGACCGCGGCCTCGACGGCGGCGTACACGTCGTCCTCGTAGTCGAGGAAGATCGGGAACTCTGCCACCGGCTTCGCGGCCTGCTTGGCCAGCTCAGCCTGCGCCTCGCACAGCTGCTTGATGAACGGCTTGGCGGCCTCCAGACCGCTGGCGACGACCTCCTCGGTCGGGGCCTGCTTGCCCTGGTTCTGGACCAGGTCCCAGGTCTGCTCGGTGGCCTCGGCCTCGACCATCATGATCGCGACGTCGCCGGTCTCGGTGACCCGGCCCGCGACGACCATGTCGAAGACGGCCTCCTCGAGCTGGCTGTGGGTCGGGAATGCCACCCACTGGCCGTCGATCAGCGCCACACGTGTGCCGCCGACCGGGCCGCTGAACGGCAGGCCGGAGAGCTGGGTCGACGCCGAGGCGGCGTTGATCGCGAGCACGTCGTACGGCGCGTCCGGGTTCAGCGCGAGCACGGTGATGACGACCTGGACCTCGTTGCGCAGGCCCTTCTTGAACGTCGGGCGCAGCGGGCGGTCGATCAGCCGGCAGGTGAGGATGGCGTCCTCGCCCGGGCGACCCTCGCTGCGGAAGAACGAGCCGGGGATCCGGCCCGCGGCGTACATCCGCTCCTCGACGTCGATCGTCAGCGGGAAGAAG
>DATAKN010000233.1:0-7754 GCA_036261595.1 Marmoricola sp. | reverse complement strand
GGAGGCTCTTGACCTTGGCGGCCGCCGCGTCGCTGACGTTGATGCCGTCGGTGCGGGTGGTCGTGGTCTCGACCTGCTCGGTCATGTGGAACTCCCAGGTTCGGCTGTCGGTGGCCCGGCGGGCCTCGTCACAGGCTCAATGGTCGCACATCACCGGTTATTCCCCGGCATTGTCCGTGTCATCTACCCCACGTCCGGGCCACTCGCTCGGCGAGCTCGGACAGCGCCGCCGCTGGTTCGGCAAAGGCCCGCTCCTCCCCCGCTCGGTCGACCACGGAGTAGGCCGCCTCGATGCCGAGGGCCCGCATCTCACGCGAACCGACCAGCACCTGCCCGGCGAGCGCGATGCAGGGCACGAGTCGCTCGGCGGCGACCTGCGCCACGCCGTACGGGACCTTGCCGGAGCGGGAGGAGAAATCGAAGGCGCCCTCACCGGTGACCACCAGGTCGGCACCGGTGAGCGCGCCCGGCAGGTCGACCGCTTCGGCGACGACGTCCACGCCCGGCCGGCGGGTGGCCCCGAGCAGCAGCAGCGCGTACCCGATGCCGCCGCCTGCACCGGCGCCCTTGAGCGTGGCCGCCTTGCGGTCCACGAGCTCGGCCAGGTGCTGCAGGCGGCCGTCGACGAGGAGCAGCTGCTCCTCGGTGAGGCCCTTCTGCGGGCCGAAGGTCTTGGTGGCACCGACCAGCCCCAGCAACGGGTTGTCCACATCTGAGGCGAGGACGAGCTCCGCACGGGCGGCCAGCGCGCGTGCCGGCTCGACGTCGACCTCCCGGACCTCGGCGAGGGCCTCGGGTCCCCGGTCGAGCGCTCCCCCGGCTGACGTGGCGCCCAGCCCCGCCAGGAGACCGGCGCCGCCGTCGTTGGTGCCGGTGCCGCCGGCTCCGACCACGACCCGCGCGGCGCCGTCCTCGACGGCTGCCCGGACCAGCTCACCGAGCCCGCGGCTGCTGCCGACCATGGGGCGGCGAGCCGTCGCGTCGGTCAGGTGGAGCCCGATCGCCTGCGCGCTCTCGACGTACGCCGTGTCGCCGACGCGGAGGATCGTGGCGGGGACCGGCGCGCCGTACGGATCGGGGACGGTGACGGCCAGCAGGGTGCCACCGAGAGCGGCGTGAAGGACGTCCACGAACCCGGGGCCGCCGTCGGACATCGGGATCTGGGTGATCTCGGCGTCGGGGATGCGTCGGCGCCAGCCGGCCGCGATCGCCTCGGCCGCCTCGACCGCGGTGAGCGTGCCCGCGAACTTGTCCGGCGCCACCACGACTCGCATGGACGGATCGTCCCACGCGGGCAGCACCGGAAAGCGAGCGCACCCGGTGCTGCCCGCGTGGGACGATCCGGCGGTGGACGCCCTGATCAGGCCGATGACCGACGCCGACGTGGCGGAGGCCGAGCGGCTGTCGGACGAGGCGTTCACGGCGCTGGCCGAGCCGGGCATGCCGGCGAACCGCTCACCAGAGCAGCAGGCGCTGTGGCGGGCCCGCGCCGAGCACTTGCTGCGCACGGATCCGACCGGTTGCTGGGTGGCCGTCAGCGACGACACGATGCTGGGCTTCGCCACGTCGTTCCGGCGCGACCTCACGTGGTTCCTCGCGACGTACGCCGTGCGGCCTGCTCTGCAGGGAGAAGGCCTCGGCCGGGCTCTGCTCGACGCGGCGCTGACCCGCTCGCGGGGGTGCCTGCGCGGCATGCTCTCGGCCAGTGGCGATCCGAGGGCGTTCCGGCGCTACCGGCACGCCGGCTTCACGATGCACCCGCAGATGGTGATGCGCGGCCGTGTCGACCGATCCGCGCTGCCGGTGGTCGAGCACGTCCGCGAAGGCACCGAGGCCGACTTCGACCTGCTCGACTCCCTCGACCGGCAGCGCCGGGACGCCGCTCACGGGCCCGACCACGCGATGCTGCTCGACCAGAACCGGCTCGTCGTGATCGACCGTCCGGGCGGCTCCGGGTACGCCTACCTCAGCCACGACGGCAAGCCGGCCGTCATCTGCGCCTCCACCCGTCGGGTGGCCGCCACGCTGCTGTGGGAGGCGGTGGCCTCCGCGCCGGACGAGATCACCGTCCCGCACGTGACCGCGGCCAACGAGTGGGCGATCGACGTCGGTCTGGCCGCCGGACTGTCGGTCGCGACCTCCGGCTACCTCGCCGTGCGCGGCATGAAGCCGCCCGCGCCGTACCTGCACCACGGGGCCCTGCTGTGAAGCCCGAAAATCTACAACCCGGGTTGTGAATTTCCCGGCTGGGCACACGAGATCTGGTGTGCCCAGCCCCAGGACCGTATGCCCGGCGAGGCCAGGGAGCGGCGTGGGAGGATGACTGCCATGACCACCAGTGTTGACCTGCCGCTCCTGCCGCTCGGTCGCGGCAAGGACCTCTCCGCGGAACGCGGAGTCGAGTGCCCGGGAGATCTCCCTCCTGCGTCGGACCCCGAGCTGGTCGCCCGCGCTGCCGCAGCGAAGGCGGCGCTCGGCGAGAAGGTGTTCGTGCTGGGTCACCACTACCAGCGCGACGAGGTCATCCAGTTCGCCGACGTCACCGGTGACTCCTTCAAGCTGGCCCGGGACGCCGCGGCGCGTCCGGAAGCCGAGTACATCGTGTTCTGCGGCGTCCACTTCATGGCCGAGTCCGCCGACATCCTGACCTCATCGGACCAGAAGGTGATCCTGCCCGACCTGGCCGCCGGCTGCTCGATGGCCGACATGGCGCGTCTCGCACAGGTCGAGGACGCGTGGGACGCGCTCACCGACGCCGGCGTCGCCGACCAGGTGGTGCCGGTCACCTACATGAATTCCTCCGCCGACATCAAGGCCTTCTGCGGTCGGCACGGTGGCGCGGTGTGCACGTCGTCGAACGCCGACGTCGCGCTCGAGTGGGCCTTCGCGCAGAAGGGCCCGGACGCGAAGGTGCTGTTCCTCCCGGACCAGCACCTCGGCCGCAACACCGCCGTGCTCAAGCTCGGCCTGAGCCTCGACGACTGCGTGGTCTGGAACCCGCTGAAGCCGAACGGCGGCCTCACCGCCGAGCAGTTGCGGGCCGCGAAGATGATCCTGTGGAAGGGCCACTGCTCGGTCCACGGCCGGTTCTCCGCCGACGTCGTGGACGAGCTGCGGGCGACCATCCCCGGCGTGAACATCCTCGTGCACCCCGAGTGCACCCACGAGGTGGTCGTGAAGGCCGACCTGATCGGCTCCACGGAGTTCATCATCAAGACGATCGAGGCCGCCGAGCCCGGCAGCAGCTGGGCGATCGGCACGGAGCTCAACCTGGTCAAGCGGCTCGCGAACGCCCACCCCGACAAGCAGATCGTGTTCCTGGACAAGACCGTCTGCTACTGCTCCACGATGAACCGGATCGACCTGCCGCACCTGGTCTGGGCACTGGAGTCCCTGGTCGAGGGCACCGTGGTCAACCAGATCGAGGTGGACCCCGACACCGCACGCTGGGCCCAGGTGGCGCTGCAGCGGATGCTGGACCTGCCCGCCAGGACCGCTGCCCGCGACTGACGGATCCGCGAGCGCGTCGGCGTTCGGGTGGCAGCGGGACTGCGGAGGTGCGAGTCTGGTGCTGCCCACCAATCGGGAGGAACCATGCGGACGCGCAGCCTTGCAGTCCTGTCCACGATCGCGTTGAGCGCGAGCCTGCTCGCGGGGTGCGGCGGCAGCAGCAGCTCGAGCAGCGACACCTACTGCAAGGAGCTGAAGGCGGCGAAGGCCGACTTCAGCTCCCTCGGCTCGGGCAGCGCCGACTTCTCCCAGTTCGACAAGGTGATCGCGACGTTCCACAAGCTGGCCGGCGACGCTCCGTCCGAGGTGGCGGCCGATTGGAAGACCCTCGACGGAGCACTCAGCACGCTGCAGAAGGATCTCCAGGACGCCGGCCTCCCGCTCAAGGACCTCGGTGCGATCACGCAGGGCCAGATGCCCCCGGGCATGACCCAGTCCGACCTGGCCTCGTTGGCGCCGAAGCTCCAGGCGGCGTTCGCAAAGCTCGACGACCCGAAGTTCAAGCAGGCGTCGGACAAGATCGAGAAGCACGCCAAGTCCGAGTGCCACGTCACGCTGGGCACCAGCTGACCCGAGTCCGGCGCGGCGCCTTCATGTTCGCCGGAGCGACGGGTACCGCCCGCGCACCAGCGAAAGGAGGGCCATGAGCCCGTCGTACGTCGAGGCAGGCCAGGAGTACCGGCGCGACATGCAGTACCTGCCGGACCGGATCACGCGAGGCAGCGACGAATGGCCCGTGGCGCCCGGCCGCTATCGCCTGGTCGCGGCCAAGGCATGCCCGTGGGCGACCCGAGCGATCATCGTCCGTCAGCTGCTCGGACTGGAGGACGTGATCTCGATGGGCCTGTGCGGTCCGGTGCATGACGAGGACTCCTGGACCTTCGACCTCGATCCCGGCGGCGTCGACCCGGTGCTGGGCTACCCGCGCCTCAAGGACGCCTATCTGGCGCGCGACCCGGAGTACTCGCGGGGGATCACGGTGCCCGCCATGGTGGACATCCCCACAGGCACGGTCGTGACCAACGACTTCCCGATGATCACGCACGACTTCTTCTTCGAGTGGCGGGACTTCCACCGGCCCGACGCCCCCGACCTCTGGCCCACCGACGTGCGCGAGGAGATGGACGAGGTGATGGAGCGGATCTTCGTGGAGGTGAACAACGGCGTCTACCGGTGCGGGTTCGCCGGCGACCAACGTGCCTACGAACGCGCGTACGACGAGCTGTTCAGCGCGCTGGACTGGCTCGAGGACCGGCTCGCCCGGCGCCGCTACCTCATGGGCGAGACCATCACCGAAGCCGACGTACGCCTGTTCACGACGCTCGCGCGCTTCGACGCCGTCTACCACGGGCACTTCAAGTGCAACCGCAACAAGCTCTCCGAGATGCCCGTGCTCGGCGCCTATGCCCGCGACCTCTACCAGACCCCGGCCTTCGGGGAGAACACCGACTTCGACCAGATCAAGCGGCACTACTACGTCGTGCAGGAGGACATCAATCCCTCGGGCGTCGTACCGAAGGGTCCCCGTGCGTCGTGGTGGACCGAACCGCACGGGCGCGACCCGCTGTGACGGTCACAGGCCCGGCGCACCCCAGAGCGGCATCCAGCGGCTCAGGTCGGGCTCGATCCTGAGGTCACTGCCGAGGAGATCACGCACCTGACGCTCGAACAGCGTGTCCCGACTCTGCGGTCCGTTCGGGGCAAAGGGGTAGAACGTGCCCCGCTTGTAGAGGTACACCAGCCCGAGCCTGCGCCCGCCCGAGCCGGCGAAACCGACCAGCGAGCACAGCAGTCCGGGCGCGAAGCCCTGGAGCTCCAGCTCGGTGTTCACCGCGTGCAGGTCGGTGACCAGGCCCGACACGTCGTCGGCGCTGCCACGCACGACGAACCACGTGAAGCCGAAGCTGTCCACGCTGCGCTCGACGTCGGGCTGGCCGGTCCCCTCGACGAGTGCCTCGGCGACGTCCTGCGCGGACGCCGATGCGGCCCCCTCTGCGGCACGGAAGCACACCGAGCCGACGCCGGTCGGCAGCACCTCGAGGGCAGTCTGCAGGGTGATCGCGGCACCAGGCACCGCGACGAGGTTGTCCAGGTTCGGCCCCTTCGGGCGCTGCTGGCCGCGGATGACGTCCCAGAGACCCACGGTCAGCGGCCCACGCTCACGGAACGGCCGGCCCGAGCGGACCGCCGTCCAGCGGACGACCGAGATCGGTGGCGATCCGGGCGAGCTGGTCCAGGCGCTGCTCGAGCGACGGGTGTGTCGACGTGAGCGTCTGCAGGGAGAGCCCGCGCACCGCCGGGGCGATGAAGAAGGCGTTCATCGTCTGGCTGGCCCGCAGGTCGCGCTGCGGCGTCGTCGCGATCTCACCGGTGATCTTCTGCAGCGCCGAGGCGAGTGCGGCCGGCTTCTGGGTCAGGTACGCACCTGAACGGTCGGCGCACAGCTCGCGGTACCGCGAGAGCAACCGGGTCAGCAGGAAGCTGAGCGCGTAGACCACCAGGCTGATCAGGATCACGGCGGCGAAGCCGACTGCGCCGCCAGCGTCCTTGCCGCGGCGGGCGAACCCACCGAACTGCCAGCTGCGGGCGAGGAAGCCGGCGATGATGCCCGCCGAGGACGCGATCGTCATCACCAGCACGTCGCGGTGCGCGACGTGCGACAGCTCGTGCGCGAGCACCGCCTCGAGCTCCTCCGGGGTGAGCAGCCGGCGGATCCCGGTCGTCACGCAGACCACAGCGCGGTCCGGAGAGCGGCCGGTGGCGAAGGCGTTGGCCAGGCCCACCTCGGCCACCGCCACGCGGGGCTTGGGCATGTCGGCCATGGCGCAGAGCCGGTCGACGATGCCGTGGAGCTCCGGATCCTCCTCCGGAGTCACCTCACGGGCCCGCATGCCGCGCAGCGCGACCGTGTCGGAGAAGTACCACTGCCCCCAGGCCACGCCCAGACCGATCACGGCGACCAGCCAGGCGTACTGGTACGGGACGGCGTACATCAGCGCGACGACGAGTGCGACGAACAGGGCTCCGAGGACGAACATGACCGTGGTCATGCGCACCGTCAGTCCGGTGTCCTTCAGGAAGCGCGTGCGTGCCATGGCTGGACCAGCTCGGTCAGCCCGGGATGAGTCCGTCGTCGGCGAGCATCTCGCGGACCTCTTCCAGCGTCGCGTCCGCGGGCGGCAGGATCAGGTCGGAGTCCTCGAGCGCGTCGTCGGCCAGCGGCGCACCGACGTCTCGTACGCCGTCCAGCAGCTCGGTCAGCCGGGCGGCGAAGGCCTCCTCGTTGCCGGCGTCGATCTCAGCCTCCACCGCGGCGTCGAGCTCGTTGAGCCGGTCCAGCTCGGCGTCAGCCACCTCGAACTGACCCTCGCCGAGAATCCGCACGATCATGACTGCCCCTCCTTCTCACCTATTGCCTCGCTCGTGGCCTCGCCCTGCGCCGCCGGTCCGGCCCCCGACGCAGCCGGTCCGTCGATCGCGGGCGCGCCCGTGCTGCCCTTCAGAGCAGCGAGCTCTGCCTCCACGTCCGACTGGGAGCTCATCGCCTCGAGCTCACGCGTGATGTCGTCGCCGGTGCTGAGCGCCGAGGCGTCGTCGAGCGCGCCGGAGGAGATCAGCTCGTCGATCGCGCCCGCCCGGGCCTGCATCTGCTGGGTCTTGTCCTCGGCACGCTGGATGGCCATGCCGACGTCGCCCATCTCCTCGGAGATGCCGGAGAACGCCTCGTTGATCCGGGTCTGGGCCTCCGCGGCGGTGTAGGTCGCCTTGATCGTCTCCTTGCGGGTGCGGAATGCCTCGACCTTCGCCTGCAGCCGTTGCGAGGCGAGCGTGAGCTTCTCCTCCTCACCCTGCAGCTGCGCGTGCTGCACGCTGAGGTCGTTCACCTGGCCCTGCAGACCGGACTTGCGAGTCAGCGCTTCACGCGCGAGGTCCTCGCGGCCCATGCCGAGTGCCTTCTGCGCCTGCGCGGTGAGCTTGTCCGACTGCGCCTGCAGCTGGTTCATCTGCAGCTCGACACGCTTGCGGCTGGTGGCGACGTCGGCCACCCCACGGCGGACCTTGGCCAGCATCTCGACCTGACGCTGGTAGCTGTAGTCCAGCGTCTCCCGGGGGTCCTCGGCACGGTCGAGCGCCTTGTTGGCCTTGGCCCGGAAGATCGTGCTGATGCGCTTCATCATGCTCATGAGGTGACTCGCCCCTTCTGGTGGTGCCCTGCCGCGTCCGGTCAGGACGGGCCTGTTCCC
>DATAKN010000230.1:0-4998 GCA_036261595.1 Marmoricola sp. | reverse complement strand
TTCCTGAACTCGAGCATCTCCCCCGACGAGCGGCTCATGACCGAGCGGGCGGCGCTGGCCGGTGAGCTCGACCTGCTGTACCTCGCACCCGAGCGGCTGGGGATGGAGCGGACGCAGGAGTTCCTCGACCGGCTCGACGTGTCGGTGTTCGCCATCGACGAGGCGCACTGCGTGTCCCAGTGGGGCCACGACTTCCGACCCGACTACCTGAGGCTGTCGATCCTGCACGATCGCTGGCCGACCGTGCCCAGGATCGCGCTCACGGCGACCGCGACACCGGCGACCAGCCGCGAGATCGTCCAGCGCCTGGGCCTCCAGGACGCTCAACAGTTCGTCGCGAGTTTCGACCGTCCGAACATCCAGTACCGGATCGAGCCGAAGCAGGAGCCGCTCAAGCAGCTCCTCAATCTCATCCGCACCGAGCACGACGGGGACGCCGGCATCGTCTACTGCCTGTCGCGCAAGTCGGTGGAGAAGACCGCTGAAGCGCTCCGCAAAGAGGGAATCACCGCGCTGCCCTACCACGCCGGCCTGCCCTCCGAGGTGCGCTCGACCAACCAGATGCGCTTCCTGCGCGACGACGGCGTCGTGATGGTCGCCACGATCGCCTTCGGCATGGGCATCGACAAGCCGGACGTGCGCTTCGTCGCCCACCTGGACCTGCCGAAGAGCATCGAGGGCTACTACCAGGAGACCGGACGCGCCGGCCGCGACGGGCTCCCCGCGACCGCCTGGATGGCGTACGGGCTGGCCGACGTGGTGCAGCAACGACAGCTGATCGAGGGGTCGGACGGCGACGCTCAACACAAGAGACTCCTCGGCCAGCACCTCGACTCGATGCTCGCCCTGTGCGAGACGCTCCGCTGCCGGCGCCAGCTGATCCTCGACCACTTCGGCGAGGCCAGTGAACCGTGCGGGAACTGCGACACCTGCCTGCACCCGCCCGAGTCCTGGGACGGCACCGTCCCGGCGCAGAAGCTGCTCTCGACCATCGTGCGGTTGAAGCGGGAACGCAACCAGCAGTACGGGGCAGGACACCTCATCGACATCCTGCTCGGCAAGCGCACCGAACGCGTCGAGCGCTGGGGCCACGACACTCTCAGCACCTTCGGCATCGGCACCGACCTCACCGACCAGCAGTGGCGGGCCGTGGTACGACAGCTCCTGGCGAGCGGCCTGCTGGCCGTGTCGGGCGACGGGCACGGGACGCTGCAACCGACGGAAGCGTCGTGGCCGGTCCTGCGCGGGGATCACCAGGTGCAGCTCCGGAAGGACGCCCTGGTCCGCACCCAGCGGTCCGGCGGGAAGGGGCCCGACGGCGTGGCCCGGACGCGCTCGGCTGCGGCCGCCACGCTCGACGCCGGTGATCGCGAGCTCTTCGAGTTGCTGCGCGCGTGGCGGGCCGAGACGGCCCGAGCGGCGTCCGTTCCGGCGTACGTCGTGTTTCCCGACACCACGCTGACTCAGATCGCCCAGACCCGGCCGTCCTCGCTCGAGGAGCTGATGGGCGTGAGCGGGGTGGGCGTGAAGAAACTCGAACAGTACGGGGACGCAGTGCTCGCGGTCGTGGCGTCCGCCTCGACCTAGGGAACCTCGACGATCACGGGCCGCAGACCTCCGGATCGGGGGAATCGGCTGCAGCGGCCGTCGGCCAGGTGCGCGATGCCGGTGTAGGGGCCGGTCACGCCCCGGTCTCTCTCAGCACGACGTGACATCCTGTCGGGCATGGCGACAGCGACCGGCCCAGCCGGACACCGAGGGCCGGGGCAGGCCGGGCGTCTTGGGCAGCGAGCGCTGGCGCTTGTCGTCGGCGCGCTGCTACTCGCTGCGTGCGCCCCCGCCATGACCTCGCCCGGTGGGTCAGGAGGACCGAGCACCCACGCCGCTGGACCCTCCACGAGCACGTCGGTCTCGAGCTCGCCGGCGTCCCCCACGAGCACCTCTGCCCCGAGCTCACCGGCCGCACCCCGGACGCCGGACCCTGCCGGTTCCTCGTCCGGGGCGTGGACACCCCCGCCAGGAGCCTCCCCCTTCGCCTTCTACGACCCGGCTCCGGTGCCGGCCGGGTCAGTGCACGGCGCGTTGCTGCGTTACGAGCGGGTGGGTCCGGTTCCCGGGTCGCACACCGGCGCGACGATGTGGCGGATCCTCTACCTGACCCGCAGCGCGACCGGGTCGGCCGTGCTCGGCTCCGGATACGTCGCGGTCCCCGGCCGAGGGGCCCCGGCGGGCGGCTACCCGGTCATCTCGTGGGCCCACGGCAGCACGGGTATGGCCCGGGCCTGCGCCCCGTCCCTGTTCGCCACCAACCTGCCGGGTGGGCTGCAGCACCTGATCCTCGCCCCCTACCTGGCGACGCTGGTCGACGAGGGATACCTCGTGACCGCCGCGGACTACCCCGGACTCGGCACCCAGGGCACACTCGGCTACTACTCGGGACCCGGCGAGGGGTACGCGGTACTCGACGCGATCCGCGCGGCGCAGAGGGTCGCCGACTGGCACGCGTCCCACACGGTGGTGATCCTCGGCCACTCCCAGGGTGGGCAGTCCGCCCTGTTCGCCGGACAACTCGCCGCCGGCTACACCCCCGAGCAGCGGATCGTCGGGGTCGTCGCCGCCGCCCCGGTGACCTGGCTGACCGGCATCGCCGGCGCCGCCACCACGAGCTCGGCACCGGTGAACTCCGACCTGCTGCTCCTGGTGGTGTCCTGGTCGCGGACCTACCCCGGTCTGCCACTGGACGAGGTGCTGACGCCGTCGGCCATCGCCGGGGTGGGCCGACTGACCTCGATGTGCGACGACGCGGTCACCAAGGCCTACCTCCACACGCCGTCATCGGCTGTCTTCCTGCCGGCGGCGTCCACCAACCGGGTGCTCGACGCGCTGGGCCAAGCGAACACCCCGGGCGCCACCCCGACGAAAGCCCCGATCCTCATCGTCCAGGGCACGGCCGACGACGAGGTGGACATCGCAGACACCACATCGTTCGTGAAGCACCTCTGCGCCGTCCAGCCCGACCGGATCGCCTACACGATCTACCACGGAGCCAGCCACGACGGCGTCCTCACGGAGGCCCGATCGCAGATCCTCGGCTGGATCGCCGCCCGGTTTGCAGGACAGCCCGCAACCGCCGGCTGCGGGTGAGGGACCCGGATCGAGGGGCCGTCGATCTCCCTCAGTCACCGCTCAGACGCGTCCGAGCAGACTGAGGGGATGTCGTCCCGGGCGTGGCACCTGCTGGTACGCCGTCGCTGGTGGGTCCTGACCCTGTGGGCGGGCGCCTGCCTGGCGCTCGAGGCGCGCGGCTGGTCATGGAAGCTCTTCTACGCCGGAACCCAGCTGTTCCTCGGAGGCCATCCGCCCCACTTGCCCGGACCGGGTGGATTGCACATCTACGCCAGCGAACCCCAACTGCAGACAGGCCCACTGACCTTCTTGGCCGCCGCCCCGCTGATCCCCCTGGGGCTGGATCGGAGCTTCCAGGTCGCCGCCATCGGCATGACGCTCCTGGGGCTCGTCATATTGCGCCTGCTGCAGGGGTGGGCGCTCGACCTGGCCGGCGAGCAGCCGGCGCGGTCCCGGATCGAGACGGCCACCCTCGTCGGAGGCCTGGTGTTCGTGCCGGCCTGGGTCGATCTGGCGGCGTGGTACGGCCACCTGGACGACGCGATGGCCCTTGCCTTCGCGGTGCTCGCGGTGCGGGCCACGAGCGCCCGGAAACCGGTTCAGCTCGGGCTGATGCTCGGCCTGGCCGTGATCGCCAAGCCGGTCGCCATCGGGTTCCTCCCGCTGGTGCTCGTCCTTCCCCGCCGCCAGTGGTGGCGCGCGGTGGGCGTCGTGGCTGCGGTCGTCGGGATCGCGGCGGCGCCGTTCCTGGTGGCCGACCCGCGCACGTTGTCGGCCGCCGGCGGGTTCCGCATCCCGGTCGAGGCCGGCTCGGTGCTGCGCCTGTTCGGCGTCACGGCAGCGGCCACCCCGCCGTGGGACCGGCCACTCCAGTTGCTGCTCGCGTGGGCGCTGGGTCTGGTCGCGGTCCGTCGTGGGCGATGGCCGGCGGTCCTGCTGCTCGCGGTCGACGCGCGGATCCTGCTCGATCCGAGCGTGAACGCCTACTACGGCGCGTGGCTGTTGGTCGGCACCCTCGCGTGGGACCTGTGGCGGGCAGGCGGCTCTGGCAGCCGCACCGGGTGGCGCGCACCGTTCACCCTTGTCGGATTCCTCATGCTGCTCGTCCCCGGCCTGGCACCGGTCGCTTCGCTGGTCGGCGTCAGCGGCCGGGCCGTGTTGCGCGCCGGGTTCCTCATCGGCTCCGCCGTGGCCGTGCTGGTCGGTCCGGGACGCTCAGAGTTGGTGCCCTTCAGCCCGGGATCAGCTGTGGGCAGCGCTGCCGTGAGCAGCGGCGCAGCTCACGGACGCCGATGACGCCGCAGGATCGGGGGCATGAGCGACACGACATCAACACCTGCCGGGGATACGTCCACGGCGCGCCATCCGAGCAGCCGGTTCGCGCTGTCGCTCACCGGAGGAGGGCGGCGCCGACGGGCCAGCCACCACGGCAGGTGCTGGCTGGCCCCGAGCTCACCACGAACCGCCGGTAGGTCACTGACCGGCGGGGACCTTGTTCACGGTGCAGACGAAGTACTTCACGACCCCGAGGTCGACGGCGTTCCCAGTCGAGAGCGCCGTGTTCACTTCGGCGGTGGTGTCGATGACTCCGTCGTGGTTGAGGTCGGAGGACGCGAGGACGGCGGCGTAGCCGTTCGGGAAGCCGAGCGCGTGCACCATCCAGCGGCCACCGTTGTAGTCGGGGTAGCCGGGGGCGGACGTCGCGACGCTGGGCTGGGCCGACCCGAAGCTGTAGATGGTGTCCCAGGACTGGGCTGGCGCCCCGGTGCCGGAGAGGTCGGTGGGGGTGACGACGGTCCGGTACATCACGCCGTTCACGTAGAAGGCCGGGCCGGTGACGCCGGCGGCCTGGGCGGAGAGGGGGGCTGCGAG
>DATAKN010000224.1:0-16496 GCA_036261595.1 Marmoricola sp. | reverse complement strand
TTCGCAGGCGTGCCGAGGAGAACTGTCATGTCCCCACTCATGCGTGGACTGCTGCGCCCTGCCCTGAACACGACCATGGCGGCCGCCCTTGCCGCTCTGGCCGTGCTCGGGACGACCTCGTCCGGCAGCCCCACGGCCGCGTCGGACGCTCCGGCGCAGGCACCCACCACCCCCGAGATCACCCTGTCGAGCGCCTCGGTCACGCCGACCCCGAGCACGCGGGCCGCGCGCATCGCCGCCCGTGGCGAGCGTGTGCTGCGCGTCGCGAAGCGCCAGGAAGGCGACCGCTACGTGTACGGCGGTTCAGGGCCGAACGCGTTCGACTGCTCAGGTCTGACGGCGTACGCGTACCGGCTCGCCACCGGCAAGCACCTGCCGCACAGCGCGTCGGCACAGCAGGGCCGCACCTACCGGATCTCCGCCCGGTCGGCGCGTCCCGGCGACCTGGTGTTCTTCCACTCCTCCGGCGGTTACGTCTACCACGTGGGCATCTACGCCGGTCACCACACGGTCGTCCACGCGCCGTACCCGGGCCAGCGGGTGAAGCGCGAGCGGATCTGGACGTCCGCGGTCACCTACGGCCGGGTGAAGTGAGCCCGAGCTGAGTCGGCCGGCGGCCGCGTACCTCGTGAGGTGCGCGGCCACCGAGCCGTTGCCCGAGTCCGAGATCGACCGGCACTACCGTGACGCTCGCATCGTCGGCATCGGCGGCGGAGCCAGGGAGGTCCTCACCGACCTGGCCGCCGAGCTCCCTGGCCACTGACCCGGAAGGACTCCACTCATGAGCGACCACAGCGAGGACTGCCGCTGATGTCCACGTACGTCGTCACCGGAGCTGCGTCCGGGATGGGCCGCGCCGTGGCCGAACGCCTCCGCCGGGACGGGCACACCGCGATCACCGTGGACCTGCGCGACGCCGACATCATCGGTGACCTGGCCACCGCGGAAGGGCGGCAGCACGCGATTCGCGAGGTCCTGGCGAGGACTTCCGGGCGGCTGCACGGAGCGGTGCTCGCGGCCGGCCTCGGCCCGGTTCCGGGTCGTGAGGAGCTGATCGCCCAGGTCAACTACGCGGCCCCCGTGGAACTGCTCGAGGCCTGGCAACCCGCTCTGGCGGCGACGGCCGCCGCGGACGGCGTGTCGAGCAAGGTCGTCGTGTTCGGGTCGAACTCCGCCTCGGTGACGCCCGGAATCCCCGGGGTTCTGGTCAGCTCGTTCCTCCGCGACCGGCCTCGGCTGAGAGCTGCCGTGACGCGACCGCTCGGGGAGAACGGCGCGGCGTTCGTCTACGGAGCCTCGAAGCTCGCCCTGACCCGGTGGGCTCGTCGGGAGGCGGTCACGCGAGCGTGGGCCGGGTCGGGCATCCGTCTCAACGTCATCGCTCCCGGAGCCGTCATGACGCCGCTTCTGGAGGCCCAGCTGGCGGGACCGGACCGCGAACGCATCGAGACCTTCCCGGTGCCGACCGGCGGCTACGGCCACGCCGAGGACATCGCGGCCTGGGCCGTGTTCATGCTCTCCCCCGCGGCGGACTTCCTGTGCGGGAGCGTGATCTACGTCGACGGCGGCACGGACGCGTACTTCCGCGCCGACGCCTGGCCGTCCTCCTCCAGCGTCGCCTCGATCCCGAAGTGGTTCATGCGAATGCGCGCCTTCGGAGCGGGTCGAGGTAGGACGCCGTCCTGAGTGGATCCGACCCGCCGCCGTGCCGCGAGACCGGTACGCTCTGCGGGCGGTGGGACCGCGTGATCCCATCCCCGTGATCCCGAGGGTTCTCCCCACCAGACCCTCATCCCGGGCCTCTAGCTCAATTGGCAGAGCAGCGGACTTTTAATCCGCGGGTTGTGGGTTCGAGACCCACGGGGCCCACCCATGCCCACTCATGCCCCCCAAGGCGAGTCCTCGGGTCGAGACTGTTCATCTCACCCTGCTCGGCGTACGGTCGAGGGAGAACGACATGGTCTCGCCGGTCCGGCCAACGTGGTCCTTGGACTCACGGAACGAGGAGACCCCAGGATCTAGGCGCATCGCGGACCCCGACTCCCGCGGCTTGGCTCCCAGACGCTCGGCGAACCCGCCGGGCTCGGCCACACCGCAGGACCCTCGATGAGTATCCCCACCCCCCTGATCCGTGACGTCCTCCCGCTGCTGCGCGACCAGCTCAGCACCGAGGTCGTGGACGAGCTGTTCCTCCTCGCCGTCGACGATCCGGCCACCTTCACCCTCGAGATGCTCGCGACCGCGAGAGCGGGACGAGTCGACCTGCCGACCGCCCTGCTCGACGCCCTCGAGCGCGAGGCGTCCCGGATGGATGCCGCGGCGCAGGCCGATCCGCTCGTACGCCGACAGCGACGGATCGACGCCGTGGCACAGCAGGTTCGCGAACGACTCGATCGAGGCGATCGGAACGACACCGTGCCCGCACCCAGAGCGGCCCGCCCTGCTGCTGGGTTCAACAAGGCGGGCCTCGACCCCGGATAGACGGTCATCTGCAGTTGACCGGCGGGTCGTACCACCTCCCTACCCGGGGAGTGCCGACGCACACGCCCTGTCGCCGGACTCCCCCGACCGGCGGCAGGGCGTGCCGCCTCGTCCGCACACCGAGCGCTGTGACCCGCAGGCCGGTGCGGCACACTGCGGCCATGGAGATCGGTCTCGCCCTGCCGCAGATGGCCCTCGGCTACGACTCCGGTACGACGGTCGCGTGGGCTCGTGGCGCCGACGAGGGGCCGTTCGCGAGCATCTCCGCCGGCGAGCGAGTGACGTTCTCCAACCCCGAGATGGTGGCCTCCCTGGCGGCCGCCGCAGCGGTCACGAGCCGCGTCCGGATCTTCGCCAATCTGTGGGTGCTGCCGGCGCACTCGATGGCGATGGTCGCGCAGCAGGTCAACACGCTCGACCAGCTCTCGGGCGGCCGGCTGACCGTCGCGGTGGGCGTGGGTGCACGCGAGGACGACTACCGCGCGCTGGGCAGCTCGTTCGCCGGGCGGCACGCCCGTCTCGACGACCAGGTGCACGAGCTGCGACGCCTGCTCGCCGGCGAGCCACCGTTCCCGGGCGCGGAACCGGTCGGTCCGCCGGCCACCCAGCCGGGCGGACCCGAGCTGCTGTCGGGGGCCATGGGCCCGAAGGGCATACGGCGTGCTGCCGCGTGGGCCGACGGCATCAGCGCGTTCAGCCTCTCCGGTGACCGCGCCGAGATCGCCCGCACCAACGACCTCGCCGCTCAGTGCTGGGCCGAGGCCGGCCGGCCTGCACCGCGCAAGGTCAGCGGCACGTTCTTCGCACTCGGTGTGGACGACCCCCTGACCACCTTGCGCGACTTCGCCGCCCGGTACCTCGGGTTCCTCGGCACCGACCTCTCCCGTGCGCTCGCCGACGGGCTGCACGCCGCCTCAGCGGACGACGTACGCCGGATCCTCGACGGCGCAGAGGAGGCCGGCTGCGACGAGTTCGTGCTGGTGCCGGCCACCACCGACCTCCGCGCGCTCGACGAGCTCACCGGGCTGCTCGCGAACCGCTGAGCGCCGCCGGACGCGGCCCGCGGGCTCGCATGACCGGCTCCTCGCACGGGTACGGCTCCTGTGACCGCATCCGCGAAGAGGAAGGTGAGGACATGCCTGCCAAGAAGGAGATGCCGTCGACGATCCAGCGCTCGCCGAAGAAGGCGCAGCGCACCTGGAGCAAGGCGCACGACTCGGCCGTCGACGAGTACGGCGAGGGCGAGCGCGCACACCGCACCGCCTTCAGTGCCCTCAAGCACGGCTTCGAGAAGGTCGGTGACCACTGGGAGGCCAAGGACCACCAGGGTCCGTCGGACCGTCAGGCCGCGAAGTCGGGGGGCTCTGCTCGCCGTGGCGGCCGCACGGCCGGTGGCGTGGACGCCAACGCGACCAAGAAGCACCTCATGGACGTCGCTCGCCGGCTCGACGTGTCCGGTCGCTCGAAGATGGACAAGGACGAGCTGGTCAAGGCGATCAAGCGTGCCAACGACCGCGAGACCCGCAAGAGCCGCAGCTGAGGAGGACGCCCGTGATCCAGGAGAACGTCGTCGCCACCGCCCGCGGCCACCAGTGACCCTGCTCCGTGCACCCTCTCTGGTACCGCAACGCGGTCATCTACCAGGTCGACGTCGCCTTCTTCCTGGACTCGAACGGCGACGGCTGGGGTGACCTGCGCGGCGTCACCGAGCGGCTCGAGCACATCCGTGGGCTCGGCGCGAACTGCATCTGGCTGCTGCCGTTCTACGCGTCGCCGTACGACGACGGCGGCTACGACGTCACCGACCACCTGACCGTCGACCCGCGGTTCGGCGACCTCGCCGATCTCGCGATGCTGCTCGACCAGGCCGAATCGCTGGGCCTGCGGGTGATCGTCGACCTGGTGCCGCAGCACACGTCGATCCAGCACCACTGGTTCCAGGAGGCCCGCCACGACCGTCGGTCGCCGTACCGGGACTACTACGTCTGGGCCGACGAGCCCGAGGAGACCGGCGTCGAGCCGGTGTTCCCCACGGTGGAGGACAGCGTCTGGGCCTGGGACGAGGAGGCCCAGCAGTTCTACCGCCACACCTTCTACGACTTCGAGCCGGACCTCGAGCTCGGCAACCCCCGGGTGCGCGAGGAGATCCGCCGGATCATGGCGTTCTGGCTGCGGATGGGCGTCTCCGGCTTCCGGATCGACGCGGTGCCCTACATGATCGAGCGGGCACGCGCCGCCGATCCGCGTGACGACGGCTACTGGCTGCTGGCCGAGATGCGCGAGCATGCCGCGATGCACCACCCCGACGCGGTGCTGCTCGGCGAGGTGGACGTGCCACCCGAGCAGTACGCCGACTACGTCGGTGGCCCCGATCGGATGTCGATGAGCATCGACTTCTGGACCAACAACTTCACCTTCCTGGCGCTGGCGCAGGAGAAGTCCGAGCCGCTGACGCGTGCCCTCGGCCGCCGGCCCCGGCCGCACCCGCACAGCCAGTACGCCGTGTTCCTCCGCAACCACGACGAGCTCGACCTCGAGCAGCTCAGCAGCGAGGAGCGGGACCACGTGCTCGAACGGTTCGCTCCGCAGGAGGAGATGCGCGCCTACGGGCGCGGCATCCGGCGCCGACTGGCCCCGATGCTCGACGGCGACCCACGCCGGATCGCGATGGCCCACGCTCTCCTGATGAGCCTCCCCGGGGCACCGGTGCTGCTGTACGGCGACGAGATCGGCATGGGCGAGGACCTCTCCCGGCCGGAGCGCAAGGCCGTCCGCACGGTCATGCAGTGGACCGACGGCCAGAACGCGGGCTTCTCGTTGGCGCCGCCGGAGCAGCTGGCGGCAGCCCCGATCAGCAGCGGTCCGTTCGGGTTCGAGCGGCTCAACGTGGCCGCGCAGAGCTGCGACCGGAGGAGTCTGCTGGCCGCGGTCAGCCACCTCGTCCGGTCACGCCTCGGGGCCGAGGAGATCGGGTCAGATGCCTGCGCGGTCCTGGAGACCGGCGTACCCAGCGTGCTCTGCCTCTCCCACGGCACGGGCAGTCACCGGCTGATCACCGCAGTGAACCTGGCCGACGAGGACGTGACCTGCGAGCTGTCCGATACCGAGCTGTCCGGTCTCGTCGACGTGCTCTCCGACCGGCCGTACCCCTCGCCGGACGACGAGCCCACGAAGTTCGTGCTCGGCGGCTACGGTTACCGCTGGCTGCGGCGCCGCGACGAGCCGTTCACCGGTCAGGACTTCGCGAGCACGCGCCGGTAGACCCGGGACTCCCAGGGCAGCAGCCCGGCGTCACGCCGCTCGCCGATCACCAGCTCGGCGTCCGCGCAGCGGTCCACCAGTACGCCGGGCAGCTCGGCCGGCTTGCCCGAGAAGTTCGCCACGACCACGAGCTCGGTGGCCTCGTGGTGCCGGGTGAACACGAACAGCTGCTCGTCGTCGGGCAGCAGCAGTGTGAAGTCGCCGTACGCCACTGCCGCCTCCTCGTGGCGCAGCGCGATCAGCCGCCGGTGGTGCTCGTAGACCGACCCCGGCACGCCGACCTGGCTGGCGGCGTTGACCTCCTGGTAGTTGGGGTTCACCGGCAGCCACGGCGAGCCGGTGGTGAAGCCGGCGTTCGGCGAGTCGTCCCACTGCATCGGCGTACGCGAGTTGTCGCGGCTCATCGCCCGCAGCGCGGCCAGCACTGCGTGCGGATCCTCTCCCTGGGCCACGGACTGGTGGTACTCGTTGACCGACTCGATGTCGTTGAACTGCTCGATCGAGGTGAACGGGTAGTTGGTCATCCCGAGCTCGTCGCCCTGGTACAGGTACGGCGTCCCGCGCTGCAGGTGCAGGATCGTGGCGAGCAGCTTGGCCGACTCCACGCGGCACTCACCGTCGTCGCCGAAGCGGGACACCACGCGGGGCTGGTCGTGGTTGTCCCAGTAGAGGGCGTTCCACCACGGGTCGGCCAGCCCCTCCTGCCACGTGGTGAGGCACTGGCGCAGCACCCGCATGTCGAAGGGCAGCACGTCCCACTTCGAGGCACCGCGGTCGACCTGCATGTGCTCGAACTGGAACACCATGTCGACCTCGCGTCGCCACGGGTCGGTGTACTTGCGCGCCTCCTCGATGGTCACCCCGGGCGTCTCCCCGACGAGGAGCAGCTCCCGATCGAGGCCCGCGAAGACCGCCTCGTGCATCTCGGCGAGGTACTCGTGGACCTCGGGCCGGTCGACGGTGAAACGACCGAGCGCGCCGTGCTCCTCGCCGGTTCGCACCGGGCCGTCGGGCAGCGCCGGATCCTTGCCGATCATGTTGATCACGTCCATGCGGAAGCCGTCGACGCCGCGGTCCAGCCAGCGGCGCATCATCGCGTAGACGGCGTGTCTGACCTCGGGGTTCTCCCAGTTGAGGTCGGGTTGCTTCCGCGAGAACAGGTGCAGGTAGTACTCACCCGTGGACTCGTCGTACTCCCAGGCCGGACCGGAGAAGAACGAGCCCCAGTTGTTCGGCTCCGCGCCCGGCTCACCGGGCACCGCGCCCTCGCGGGCCGGGCGCCACCAGTACCAGTCGCGCTTCGGGTTGTCCTTCGACGAGCGTGACTCGACGAACCAGGGGTGCTCGTCGGAGGTGTGGTTCACCACGAGGTCCATGACGAGCTTCATGCCCCGGGCGTGCACGTCGGCGATCAGCGCGTCGAGATCGGCGAGCGTGCCGAAGAGCGGGTCGACGTCCTCGTAGTCGCTGATGTCGTAGCCGTTGTCGTCCATCGGCGAGCGGTACACCGGGGACAGCCACACCACGTCGACGCCCAGCGTCTGCAGGTGGTCCAGGCGTGACCTGATGCCGGGCAGGTCGCCGACGCCGTCCCCGGAGCTGTCCGCGAAGCTGCGCGGGTAGATCTGGTACACGACGGCCGAGCGCCACCACTCCGAGAACGTCACCCGTGCAGTCTGCCTCAGGCCGTGGAGGGCCGATCGCGCAGCGCGGTGAAGAAGGCCTTCGGGTCGGCCGCCACCATCTTCACGCCCGCGACCACGGCGGCACCGAGGTTCACCACGGTCGGGCTCACGCCCTTCTGGGTGAGCCAACCCTGGCCGGAGAAGGCCGAGGCCCGGCTGTCGAAGGACCCGTGCGCCCCGAAATCGCGGCCGTCCTCGCCGTCGGCCGGCTCCCACAGGTTGTGCGGCCGGCCCGGCTGGACCGGCTCACCGGTCTGCTGGGACTGGTAGCCCGTGAGTCCCAGGTAGCGGTCCAGAACGCCCGACATCACGCGGTTGCCGAAGATCGTCGCGACCGCGCTGCCACCGATGACGTACTCGCGCCGCTTGGGGTGGTCGGCGGCGTACACGATCTGCCGGGCGATCACCTCTGGCTGGAAGATCGGCGGGACGGGCTGGGGGTGCTCGGGAAGCTTGTTCAGGACCCAGTCGAACTGCGGCGTGTTCACCGCCGGCAGCTGCACCATCGTCGTGCGGACCTTGCTCCGGTCGTGCAGCAGCTCACAACGCAGGGACTCGTGGAACCCCTGGATCGCGTGCTTGGCACCGCAGTACGCACTCTGCAGCGGGATCCCGCGGTAGGCGAGCGCCGAGCCGACGTGCACCAGCGTGCCCCGGTCACGCGGGAGCATCCGGTCCAGCGCAGCCTTCGTGCCGTGGACGTAGCCCAGATAGGTGACGTCGGTGGTGCGGTGGAACTCCTCCATCGAGATCTTCGTGAACGGCGCGAACACGGCGGAGAACGCGACGTTGACCCAGACGTCGATCGGCCCGAGCTCCTCCTCGATGCGCGCCGCTGCCGCCTCCACCTGGTCGTAGTCGGCCACGTCGGTCGGGATCGGCAGCGCCGTGCCGCCCGCTGCCTCGACCTCGCGCGCAGCCGCCTCGAGCCCTCGCTCGCCACGGGCCAGCAGGGCGATGCGGTCGCCTCGGCGGCCGAACTCCACGGCCGTTGCTCGACCCACCCCGGCGCTCGCGCCGGTCACCACCACGACCTTGTTCCCCATGCTCTCCTCCTCGTCTCGCAGCTCTCCCTGCCCTGTTCCCCCAACGGCCACGTTTGACGCGGTGCTGAGCCAGAGTCCCGACGCGATGTGGTCTGGATCACGACGCCGCCCCGACGCATGCCCAGCGGGCACCGCTGCCCGATTGGCGGCGCGACCGTGGGGTATGGCCACGGCATGTCGTTCGCGCCCGTCGATGTCCTCGCCCGCACTGCAGGTGGTGCTCTCGCCGCCGGAGCCGGTGTGCTCGGCGCCGCCCGTCAGCGGGTGAAGCCGCTGCACCCGGAGGGCGAGCTGCGCCACGCCACCATCACCCGCATGTCCGGCCCGATCCCGTCCGGAGTGCCGTGGCTGGACTCCGCCGGTCAGGACGATGTCGTGGTCCGGATCTCGCGTGCCGTCGGCCTGCCCGACGCGCTGCCCGACATCCACGGACTGGCGATCCGCCTGGTCGTCGACGGCACCGAGGCCGACCTGCTGTTCGCCAACACCGGGACCGGGCGGCTCACGCGGTACGTGCTCACCGCCGCCCACCGGCCCACCGACCGGCCGATGACCACCCTGCTGCCCTACCGCTCGCCACGAGGTCCGCTCCTGCTCGCTGCAGTACCGGAGTCGGAGCACGCCTTCGACCTCTGCTGGGCCGGCCCCGTGGGGCCGTGGCACCCGTTCGGCCGGCTCGAGCTCGGCGCGTCGTACGGCCAGGACCTGCCGATGTCGTTCGACCCGATCCTCCACGTGCTGCCGGGACTCGGTCACTACTCCTGGGTGACGCTGCTCCGGGAGCCGGCGTACTGGACCGCGCGGAGCCGGAGCGGACGCGTCGTCCACCCGACCCGTGCGGCGGAGACGTCCCCCGGCGAGGCGGGCCGTGAGGTGCCGCACGCCAGCGCATGAGGGCTCCGGCCCACGGGTAACCACCGAGCATGCAGCTCCCCCGACCGCGCGGACCCTTCAGCGAGCAGGTGTTCGCCGGGATGGTCACGGCGGATCCCTCCCTCGTCCCCTTCGACGCGAGCGGTGACATGCTCACCGACGAGGACGCCCAGATCGCGCTGTGGGCGCTCTACGAGCTGAGCTACCACGGCTTCGACGACGTCGACCCTCGCCACGAGTGGTCGCCCGGCCTGCTCGCCACCCGCGCCGCGGTCGAGGCCGTCTTCGAGCAGGCCCTGTGCGACCTGACCGCATCGGCGGTGGACCGGGCCCTCGACGAGGCGCCCGACGACGCCCGGGCAGTGCCGGCCCAGCTCGCCGCGGTGATCGAGGACAGCGACGATCCCGGGCTCGCCGGTTTCCTGCAGCGACAGGCCACCGACGAGCAGTACCGCGAGTTCCTCGTGCACCGCAGCGTCTACCACCTCAAGGAGTCCGACCCGCACGCCTTCGCGATCCCGCGCCTGCACGGGGCACCGAAGGTCGCCCTCGCCGAGCTGCAGTACGACGAGTTCGGCGGTGGCCGGGCGGACCGGCTGCACAGCACGCTGTTCGCCCGGGCCCTGGAGGGAGCCGGGCTGGACCCGGCGTACGGCGCCTACGTCGATGTCGTGCCGGCGGCGACCCTCGCGGTCAACAACGCGATGTCGCTGTTCGCCCTGCACCGGCGGCTGCGCGGTGCGTTGATGGGCCACCTCGCGGCGTTCGAGTCGACGAGCTCGCTGCCGTGCCGGCGCTACTCCGGAGGGGCCGAGCGGCTCGGCTTCGACGAGCGCGTGACCGACTACTTCGACGAGCACGTCGAGGCCGACGCGGTTCACGAGCAGCTCGCGTCCCGCAACATCTGCCAGCGGCTGGTCGAGCAGGAGCCCGAGCTGCACCGCGACGTGCTCGTCGGCGCGTCCGCCTGTGTGCGGCTCGACGCGCTTTCCGGGGCGACCATGATCGACGCGTGGCAGGCTGGGGCTTCGGCCCTCCTCGGTGGGTCCCAACAGGAGGTCGCATGAGCTGCCAGGTGGAGATCTGCCCCGACGGTCCCGCGCTGGTGCGCGGTGCCGACGAGGTGATCGACGCCGCCGGGCAGGCGCACCCCACGACCCGTCCGGTCGTCGCGGTCTGTCTCTGCGGCCGCTCCCGGCGCGCCCCGTGGTGCGACGGCACCCACAAGGTGGTCACCGCGGCCGCGCCGCCGCCGTCGGTCGTCGAGGCCCGTGACCACTGAGGCGGCCGACGCCGTCGTCATCGGCGGGGGTCCCAACGGCCTGGTCGCCGCCAACGCGCTGGCGGACGCCGACTGGGACGTCGTACTGCTCGAGGCGAACGACGAGCTCGGCGGCGCCGTCCGCAGCGCCGAGGTGACCGCACCCGGCTTCTGCACCGACCTGTTCAGCGCCTTCTACCCGCTGGCCGCGGCGTCTCCGGTCATTCGCGGCCTGGACCTCGACCAGCACGGGCTGGCCTGGCGGCACGCTCCCGCCGTGCTCAGCCACGCGTTCGACGACGGTCGGGCGGCCGTCCTGTCCCGGGACCCCGCCGAGACCGCAGCGAGCGTGGACGCGTTCTCTGCCGGAGACGGCGACGCGTGGCTCCGGATGTTCGACCAGTGGCAGCAGGTGCGCGATCCGCTCCTGGACGCGTTGTTCACGCCGTTCCCCCCGGTGGTCGCCGGCGCGCGCATCGCCCGCGCGCTGCGAACCGCCGGGCTCCTCGACTTCGCCCGGCTCGCGGTGCTTCCGGTACGCCGCCTCGGCTCGGAGAACTTCGACGGGGCAGGTGCGGCGGCCCTGCTGACCGGCAACGCACTGCACGCCGACGTACCGCCGGACGCGGCCGGAAGCGGCGTCTTCGGCTGGCTGCTCAGCATGCTCGGCCAAGACGTCGGATACCCCGTGCCCGAGGGCGGGGCGCAGCGCTTCGCCGACGCCCTCGCCGGCCGCGCCCGAGCGCGTGGGGTGACGGTCCGCACCGGTGCACGGGTCGAGCGGCTCGAGCTGACCGGCGGCCGCGCGACTGGCGTCGTGCTCCAGGACGGGAACCGGGTCAGCGCTCGCCGCGCCGTACTTGCCGACGTGGATGCGCCCTCGCTCTACCGCGACCTCGTCGGCCTGGACCGGTTGCCCGCCCGCGTGGGTCGCGCCCTCGATCGCTTCCAGTGGGACCACGCCACCCTCAAGGTGAACTGGGCGCTCGATGCCCCCGTGCCGTGGTCGGCGCCGGGCGCGCACCGAGCCGGCACCGTGCACCTCGGCGTGGACGTGGACGGGTTCGTCGACTTCGCCGCCGATCTCACGGTCGGGCGGGTCCCGCAGCGGCCGTTCCTGCTCTTCGGGCAGATGACCACCGCCGACCCGAGCCGATCACCGCGCGGCACGGAGTCAGCCTGGGCCTACACCCATGTGCCCCGCGGCGCGCTCGAGGAGCCGGCCACCGTCGAGGCGCACGTCGACCGGATGACCGCAGCCGTCGAGCGGGTCGCCCCCGGGTTCTCGAGCCACGTGCTGGCCCGGATGGTGCAGAGCCCGTCGGACCTCGCGGCCGCCGACTCGAACCTGGTCGACGGGGCGATCAACGCGGGCACCTCCGCGGTCCACCAGGAGCTGGTGTTCCGGCCCATCCCCGGTCTGGGCCGCCCCGAGACGCCGGTCCCCGGGCTCTACCTGGCCGGTGCGTCGGCGCATCCGGGCGGCGGGGTTCACGGTGCCTGCGGCTGGAACGCCGCTCGAGCCGCCCTGGCCACCGAACGGTCCTGGGCCGGCGTACGACGCGCGCTGCTGCGCACCGCCTGGGGCCGCGTGCTCGGCGACTGAGCGCGCTTCTGGCGGCCTGCTGGCCGCGGCGGGCGTGCACCGTCGTACGCCGGCATGCGAATGTCGCGCCCGCGACGCACGTGCGGCCCCTGCGGTCACCACGGCAACAATTGCAGGCCGGTCTACGAGGCACGGCACACAGGGTCGGCGCCTGACGCCGCCGGAGCGGCTGAGGTCAGGCCGCGCGGCCCTCGGCGAGGAACGCCAGTCGGCGCAGTGACTCCCGGTTGCGCGGAAGGACTCCGAGCTGCCGGACCTGGTGCGGGACCAGACGGGCCGGCCCTTCGACGGCGTCCTCCTCCATGGTGACCTCGGTGCCGCCGTCGGCCGGAGTGAGGCGGATCAGCACCTCGGCCGCACCCACCGGCCAGCCGTGCGCGCGCAGCCGGAGCTCCTCCTGGGGCACCGACCCGATCACCTCGGTCCGGTCGTTGAGGAGCAACGGCCACAGTCCGACGGAGTGGTGCAGCTGGCTCCCGGGCGCAGGCCACGACGCGTCCACCTCCCGCATCCGGGACGCCCCCACCACCCACGACGGGTACAGCCAGCCGTCGGCCAGCACGGCCCACACGCGGGCCGGTTCAGCGTCGATCGTGAGCCGGACGACGACAGTGTCGTGCATCGGGGTACTCCTGTCCTCGGGATGCCCGGTCCGTACCCCTGCCCTCGGTGACCATGCCAGAGCGTCGCCGGGATTGGCCGCCACCCCACCGGGTACCCCCGCGGCCATGACGTCGACGACCGAGCAGCCCCGCCCCGCCGCGCCCGAGCAGCGAGTGGCGAGGCTGGGCGGCCTCGACATCGCCTACGACGAGCGGATCCTGCAACCCCGGGCCTGGACGGCCGCCCAGTCGGCGTGGGCCGCCGAGCTGCTGGCCGTCGCCGCGCCCGGCCCGGTCCTCGAGCTGTGCACCGGCGCCGGCCACATCGGGCTGCTCGCGATCCTCGGCAACGACCGGCGCCTCGTCGCCGTCGACGCCGATCGGGTGGCCTGCGGCTTCGCTCGGGCGAATGCCGCAGACGCGGGTCTCGGCGACCGGGTCGAGGTGCGCAACGCCACGCTCGGCGAAGCGCTCGCGCCTGACGAGCTGTTCCCAGTGATCATCGCCGACCCGCCGTGGGTGCCGAGCGCCCGCACGGGCGAGCATCCCGACGACCCGCTGCCGGCCATCGACGGAGGTCAGGACGGACTGGAGATCGCCCGGCTCTGCCTGGAGGTGGCCAGGGCGCACCTCACCGCCGACGGCACGATGCTCCTCCAGCTCGGCACCACGGCGCAGGCGACCGCACTTCAGGCGGTGCTCGACGCCGAGGACGCGCCGCTGACGATCGCCGACGTGCGGCAGCCCTCACCCACCGGCATCGTCGCCCTGGTACGCCGACGGATCACGCGTAGCTGACGTTGATCTCCGGCGCCGTCGTGATCGAGTTGTGCACGGTGCAGTGCGTCGCGACCGCGAGCATCGCGTCCCGACGCTCCTCCGGCAGGCCGGCGGGCGGGTGGATCCGGATGTCGATGTCGGAGACTCGTGCCGGCTTCGCGCCCATCCGGTACGACGCCTCCACCACGAGCCCTTCCTGGTCCAGGTGGTGCCGGCGCAGGTACCGCCGCGCGTAGAACGCGACGCACGACACCAGCCCGGCGACGAACAACTCGGTCGGCGTCGGCGCCACGTCCTCGCCCCCGACCGCCTCGGGCTGGTCGACGGTGACCACGTGGTCGCGGATGGCGATGTCGAAGCGGTCGCCGGACCGCCAGTCCACGCGCATCGTCTCGACCTGTGCCTGATCCTCCACCGTGTGCTCCTTCTCCTTGCTCGGCATGGTTGCCTGGTCCGTCGCGGGTCGTCGCAGCCAGCGCAGGTACTCGACGTCGCCGAGCAGCTCGAGGCGGCGCCACAGCACGCTGGTCGGCACGGCCTGGCTCGCGTGAGCGAGGCTGGCGATCCGCTGCCGCTCCCGGTCCACGCCCACGACCAGGTCGACGGCATCAGCAGGGTGGCCCGTGAACGACAGGTCGAGCTCCTCGTTCAGGCGGCTCGCGACCGGTTGCGGCAGCGTCCAGCCCAGCACCGGAAGGTCCCGGGCCTCGGCCGCCCGCAGCGCAGCCGCCGTGGCGGCCGCGTGGTCGGGGTGTCCGGTCACGCCGGAGGGGTCGAAGACGATCAGGCCGGTCGCGCGGCGCTGCTCGAGGACGTCGGTGATCTCGGTGGTCAGGCGGTCGAGCTGCCCGGCGAGCGCGCCGTCGGCGTACGTGCACAGGAGGGCGGCGCTCACCCCGAGCGCCCGCGCCGCCTCGCGCAGCTCGCTCTCCCGCAAGGTGGCCAGCTCACCGGTGACGCCGTGGATCGTCGAGGCCTCCCCGTGGGTCAGGCACAACACGGTGACCTCCGCGCCGGCGCGACTGAACGCGTCGAGGATGGCGCCGAGCCCGAAGGACTCGTCGTCGGGATGGGCCACGACGGCGAGCACGGACGGCCACGGCGGCAGAGCGTCCGTGCGGAGCGGATCAGGGCCGGTGACAGTGGTGGGCATCGCACACTCCTTCCGAGGGCGAGGCGGTGACGCCTCGCCGGCTCACGACCGCTGTTCGTCGCCCGGGTCGCTGGTGGCCAGGTGGTCCCGCAGCGCCCAGAGGCCCCCGGCCACGGAGTACGCGTCGTACCCCACGGCCCGCAGGAACGGGACCAGCTCGAGACTGCGGGCGCCGTTGGCGCACAGCACATACACCGTAGACCCGCGCCGCAGCTCGTAGAGGCGCGAACGCACCTCTCCCGCCGGCAGGGACCGGGCACCGGGAATGCTTCCGGTGGCGAACTCACTGCGTTCGCGAACGTCGAGCACGATCACCCCGGGCCCTGCGTCGAGCACCGCCCGTCCGTCGATCTCCGGCGCGGACCGCTGGCCGCGCGAACCGAGGGTCTCCATGGCCCGAGAATATACCCCCGGGGGTATCTGGAGCCAACCGGGGAGCCGGACGCCGACGCGCTGCTGAGAGCCACACCACACGGTCGGAATCTGAAAATCGTTCTATTCTGGGTCAATGGCTGCCCCCTTCGAGTACCAGCTCCTCGACCTGTCCGACGAGCAGGTCGCTGCCGAGACCGCCGTCTATGGCGGCCTGGCCGAGGCCGTACGCCGGCTCAACGAGGCCACGCTGCGCACGACCGTCGATCACGAGACCGTCGAGGACGTGCGCCGTCAGGTGGAGGAGCTGACCACCCGGCTCGAGAAGAGCATGATCCCGGGCAGCTTCGGGGTCTCGTTCACCAAGGGCGGGCGTGTGCGCAGCTACGGCAACGCGGTCGTGGGCCTGCGCAACCCGCTCGCGGTACCGCTGAAGATCGTCCAGGACAGGGAGGCCGGCCGGGCGTCGGCGGAGTTCGAGCTGAACGCCCTCTACGAGGGACCGCCGGGACAGGTCCACGGCGGCGTGGTCGCCCTCGTCCTCGACCAGGTCTTCGGCGAGGCGGCGGCCGCCGGCGGGACGCCCGGCATGACCGGCACGCTGAAGCTGCGCTACCAGCTGAACACGCCGCTCGGGCCGTGCTCGGCGGCCGCGTGGGTCGACCGCCGCGACGGGGTGAAGACGATCGTCAAGGGCGAGCTGCGCCGCGCCGACGGCACGGTCACGGTGACCGCCGAGGGCATCTTCATCCTGCCGCGCTGGGCCCGCGAGGAGCTGGCCAAGCAGACCGGCACGCCTCCCCAGTACGAGTGATCAGGGCCGCGGAGCGGGCTTGATCATCGGTGGTTGAGCAGCGACCTCGGCTGAGGAACGAAGCCGGGACCGAGCGTGCCGAAACCAGGCTCAGGAGACTTCGGCCCGGCCCCGGGCACCGGTGTCGGTGAGCCGGGCCTCCTCGCGCGCCCGGGCCTCGAGGTCCTCGCGCGAGGGCACCTGCGTCGGCGGGCTGACCAGCTCGCTGGTGCCGTGGTCGAGCCGGCCCAGTGCCTCGCGGGCGAAGATCTGCTGCTCGGTCGCGGTGCGCTCGGAGCGGTCGTTGCCGATGAACGTCACCGCCCAGTGCAGCAGCGCGGTGACCTGGTTCTTGAAGCCGGTGATGTAGAACAGGTGCACCCCGAGCCACATCATCCACGCCACGAATCCCGACAGCCGCAGCCTGCCGACGGTCGCGACCGCGCTGAACCGCGAGATCGTGGCCATGCTGCCCTTGTCGAAGTACTTGAACGGCGGCTGCGGCTCCTTGCCGCGCACCCGGCGGTCGATCTGCCGGGCGGCGTACCGGGCGCCCTGGATCGCCACCTGCGCCACCCCGGGC
>DATAKN010000223.1:0-2986 GCA_036261595.1 Marmoricola sp. | reverse complement strand
CGAGCGCATATCAGCTCGCGCCTCGAGCAGGCGCGGATGGCACGGCGTGGGCACGAGCTCGCGGCGGCACGGCGCCTCTCCCGCAAGGCCGAGCGCGCCGCTGCCCAGGCGCGACTGGCCCTCGCCCGCATGATGTGAGCTCCGGGCGGGGCAGCATCCCGGTGGATGCACCCCTCCTGACCGACTTCTCGTCGATCGCGGGAACGAACCGCCGTCCGGCCGTCTGGCCGGGCGGCGGTTTCGCGTTCTGCCCTACCGTGGCCTCCATGACCAGCTGTGACTTCTGCGGGAAGGTCAGCGAGGGCGACGTACCGCCGCTGACCTGGACCTCCGCGGTCGAGCAGGGGCGGACCAAGTGGTTCTGCGACACCTGCTCACGCGAGCACCTGCGGTCGATGGAGGCGAAGCTGGACTCCGAGTGGTGGTGAGGCCACCGCAGGTCACTCGGCAAAGCCGGGCAGCGACTCCTCGAGGATCGCGCGGAACGGCACGGTGGCGCCGAGCTGGCTGAGCACGCCGATGCCGCCGACCCACGTGCGGTGGATCAGCAGGTACGCCGGCGGCAGGTTCAGCCGCAGCATCACCGGGTAGGCATCGCCGCGGGGGTCGTTGATCCGCTTGAACTGGTCCTGCATCCAGGCGCGGGAGAACGCGAACGACTCCACGCGCGCCGGCTCGATGAACGGCCCGAGGTAGGAGCGCAACCGGTCGGCGTCGACGGTGACGCCCGCCTTGATGAACCCCTCGGCGCGCAGCGCGCCGACCAGCTCGTCGTAGTCGTCGAGGGAGGCGATCCGGATCAGCGCGCCCAGGCTGCGGGGCAGGCCACCCTCCGGCAGCCGGGCCACCGCCCCGTAGTCGAGGACACCGAGCTTGCCGGGTGCGCCACCGGGCCCGGGGATCAGTCGGAAGTTCCCCGGGTGGGGGTCGGCGTGCAACATGCCGGTGCGGGCCGGTCCGCCCATGAGGAAGCGCGCGAACGCCTCGCCGTAGTGGTCCCGCTCGGCCTGGCTGCCGTCGCGGATGACCTGGGCCAGCGACGCGGGACTCTCGAGCCACTCGGTGACGAGGACCTGCTCGGTGCCCGCGACCACGGCCGGTACGACGATGTCGGGATCGCCGGCGTACGCCGCGGCGAACAGGCGCTGGGCCTCCGCCTCGAGGTGATAGTCCAGCTCCTCCTCGACCCGCGCCTGCAGCTCGGCGACCAGCGGCTTCACGTCCAGGGCAGGGAAGGCCGGGCTGAGGCTGCGGGCGACCCGCGACAGCTGGCGCAGGTCGTTGCGCAGGGCGTCGCCGGCGCCGGGGTACTGCACCTTGACCGCGACGTCCTGACCGTCCCACCGGGCGCGGTGCACCTGGCCGATCGACGCCGCGGCCGCCGGCACCGGGTCTAGATCGGTGAGGTGGGTCGAGTAGTCGGCGCCGAGCTCGCGGGTGAGGATCTCGCGCACCGTGATCGTCGGCATCGGGGGCGCAGAGTCCTGCAGGCGCGTGAGGTGCTCGCGATAAGGGGCAGCGAGGTCGTCGGGCAGCGCTGCCTCGAAGATCGACATCGCCTGCCCAACCTTCATTGCGCCGCCCTTGAGCTCACCGAGCGTGCGGAACAGCTGCTCGGCGGTGCGCTGCTGCAGCTCGGTCATGACCGCCTCCGCCGGGGCGCCGCCGAGCCGCTTCCCGAGACCCAGAGCCGTCCGCCCGGCGTAGCCCAGGGGGAGGGCCGCCAGTCGGGCGGTGCGGGCGGCGGCGCTGCGGGGAGTGCTCACCCTGCCATTGTGCTGGACGGCTGTTCATCCGGCAGCCAGCTGCATCCGCAGGCCGGATGACGCAGCCACTGCGTCTGCGTCACCGAGGCGAGCGCAGGCGCCAACCACACCGTGCCGGACCAGGTCGACGGGCGATCGCCCTCGGCGTGGGTGACCAGGTCGCGCACCGCCCAGGCGAGCGCCAGGGTGGCCAGCGCGGTGTCGACCGGTTCGCTGACACCGTCCCGTCGGTCGGCACGGGCCGAGGCGTGCCGGGCGGCGAGCGTCGCGGCGTACGGGTCGTCGACCGAGCGGTGCGCGTCGATGCACCGCAGGCACGCCGTGCGACCGGGCTCGACGAACGGTCCGAGCAGTGCCGCGCCCTCGACCACCCTCAGGAGCAGGTGCGGCGTCCGCGCGCGGACCAGCGCGTCGAGCTCGGCACGGTCGATCTCTCCCGGGCACAGCACCAGCACGACGGTCGGGGACGCGTCCGGGGCATCGGTCGTGCGCAGTCCGGTCGCAGCCAGGAGAGCCGCCGGGTCCACACCGGGCAAGGCGCCGCGGATCGAGATCAGGGCGCGTCCGCGGGCGGCGAGCCGCGACGGGTAGCCGGACGGGTCGAGCGCCGCCGCCGCGGCCACATCGCCTGCCTCGATGTGCGGGTGCAGGAGGGCGGAGCTGTCGACGAGCACCGGCGCCAGCTCGGCCAGGACGTCACGAGTCTCCGCGTCGTCGGGCACGGTCTCGCCCCGGACCAGCTGGCCGAGCGTGCGGCGTACCGCTTCGGTGTCGCGCAGGCGAACCTCCGCCCGCAGGCCGACCTGGAGCTCGCCACGGGAGCGACGCAGCACACGGAGTCCGGGAGCCAGCACAGGTCGGAGCACGGCTCGAGGCTAGGCAGCGCGTGCGGCCCCCGCGAACGGTCGTCCACAGCCCCCGGGCACAGCACGACGGCGGGACCCACGGGGTCCCGCCGTCGCGGTGATGCTTCAGGATCGGTCGGGCTCAGGCCCGGCCGAGGATGCGGTTCAGCTTCGTGCCGCACACGGGGCAGGTGGCCTTGGCCATCTTGGTGCCCTTCTCGTTGACCTCGATGTTGCCCTCGGCCTCACGCTTTTCCTTGCACTTCACGCAGTAGAACTCGCCGTTCCAGGTCTCCGCCATGACGGCCTCCTTGATCCATGTAGCTCTGGTCGTCGCGGCGGGAGTCTGGGGGAAGACCCGCCGGGGTCCAGTTT
>DATAKN010000221.1:0-2375 GCA_036261595.1 Marmoricola sp. | reverse complement strand
CAGGTCGTCGGTGCCGCGTGCCCGCAGGTGGGCGACGGCAGCCCGGATCTGCTGGAGCGAGACGCCGGCGTCGAGCAGCCGCTTGATCACCTTGAGCAGGAGGATGTCGCGGAAGCTGTACAGGCGCTGCGTGCCCGACCCGGTCGCGCTGCGCACGCTCGGCTCGACGAGGCCCGTGCGGGCCCAGTAGTCGAGCTGGCGGTAGGTGATCCCCGCTGCGTTGCACGCGGTCGGCCCGCGGTAGCCCAGGTCGTCGGGCAGGGGCGACACGTCGTCGTCGAAGAGCAGGCCCTGCTCCCCCGCTGCATGCGCGGCCTCCGCTGCGGCGAGCTGCGCCTGGGCGTCGAGCTCTGCGGCCGACTTGCCGGTTCCGTTGTTGGTGCCCACTACGACCTCCGAAGTCTCGCTCCACTGAGCGTAACCCCTGGGAAAGGTCAGGTGCAGGATCTCGGCGATCCGAGTTGCACCCGTGGAGTTACAGCGAAGACATCCCGAACGGTAAACCTGAGGTTGAGGGTTGGTCAAAGACACGCCGCGGCGTGTCGGCAACCTTCAAGTTTTCCTTGAGACTTGATGCCTCACACCCTCAGCCGGAGGGCTCCTCGAAGTCCTCGGGCGTGACGTGGTCGAGGAACTCACGGAACTTCTCGACCTCCTCCTCGCGCTCGTCGGGGACGGCGATCCCGGCGTCGTCGAGGATCTCCTCGGCGCAGACGATGCGCGACCCGGTGCGCAGCGCGAGAGCGATCGAGTCGGAGGGGCGCGCGCTGACCTCGACACCGGAGGAAAGCACCAGCGTGGCGTAGAAGACCCCGTCGTTCACCTCGGTGATCCGCACTTCGGTGAGCACGTTGCCGGTCGCGTCGAGGACGTCCTTGAGCAGGTCGTGCGTCAGCGGCCGGGGCGGTACGACGCCCTGCTGGGCGAAGGCGATCGCCGTCGCCTCGACCGCGCCGATCCAGATCGGCAGGTAGCGCTCCCCCACCGCCTCGCGCAGCAGCACGATCGGCTGGTTGGAGGGCACCTCGACCCGGACTCCCACGACTTCGACCTCGAGCACGCCTCCACACTAGCCCGGCGCGCACAGCGGCGTCGTCGATCTCGGCCGGCGTCCAGGCGTCCGGCAACCCCTGGAACGCCAGCCGAGGAGACGGTCAGCGCAGGGCGCGGAGGCCCTGCCGCACCAGCGTCGCGTGCAGGCGCAGGGACAAGGTGGCGATCTCGTCGATGGCCTGGGCGGCACGACCCTCGGCGCCCTCCTCGCGGCTGCGCCGGATCGGTGTGACCACCTGCTCCACGAGGCCGATCTCGCGGTCCGCGGCGGTCTTGAAGGCACGCAAGTGCCGCGGCTCGATCCCGAAGGCGGCCAGGGCGCCCGCCGCCTTCGCGACCACCAGCGCGTCGCCGTCGTAGTGCTGCCGCGAGCCCGCCCTCATGTGCACCAGACCGTAGGTCTCGAGCTGGTCGAGCAGATCGTCGGTGATCTCGGCGGTCTTGATCAGCTCACGTCGCGAGATCCGGACGTCGCCCCGGTCGCCACGCAACAGCTCGGCCGCCGCCGTACCGTCCCCGAGCACGCCGGCCGGCACCGTCGGACCGCCGTTGAGGGCCGGCGGCTCCAGGCCGCGGTCCATCGCGTCCAGGTGCTCCTTGATCACCTTCAGCGGCAGGTAGTGCTCGCGCTGGGCGCGGATGATGTAGCGCAGGCGCTCCATGTCCTGGGTGGAGTACTTGCGGTAACCCGAGGGCGTCCGCTCGGGCTCGACGAGACCCTCGGCCTCGAGGAAGCGGAGCTTGGACTCCTTGATGTCCTCGTCGGGGAACTCCGCGGTGAGCTCTGCCAGCGCCTGGCCGATGCTCTTGCGAGCCGCCTGACGCACGCTCACTCCTCCGTGGCGGCGCTGGCGAAGAACACCAGTCGGAACTTCCCGATGCGGACCTCGTCGCCGTTCTGCAGCAGGGCGTCGTCGATGCGGTCGCGGTTGACGTAGGTGCCGTTGAGGCTGCCGACGTCGTGCACCCGGTAGGAGCCCTCCGTGCGGTGGAACTCCACGTGCCGTCGCGACACCGTGATGTCGTCGAGGAAGATGTCGCTCTCCGGATGACGTCCGGCGCTGACCACGTCGGTGTCGAGCAGGTAGCGGCTCCCGGCGCCCGGGCCCCGTTGGACGATCAGCAGCGCACTCCCCGGCGGCAGCGCGTCGGCGGCGGCGGCGTCGGCCTCGTTGAGGACGGTCCGGTCGTCGTCACCCACCCTGACGGTCGGGCCACCGAAGCTGATCGTCGCGGTCGTCTCGACGGCCGTGGCCTCGAGCGGGTGGCCGCACTGGGAGCAGAACTTCGCGTCGTCAGTGTTCTGGTTCCCGCACTGCGAG
>DATAKN010000208.1:0-40346 GCA_036261595.1 Marmoricola sp. | reverse complement strand
GAACCTCACAACGGTCGGGCACCAGGGGTGGCGGTGCCGGTCGGCAGGTACGGCGTCTCCCGCAGGGATGGCGCAGGAAACGACTCAAACCTACTCCGGTTACGCACCAGCTGTCCGAATTGTGTGACCTGTCTAGACCGGACGATCCGTGTCCGTTTGGTCTGCTTTACACGAGTTGCGGTGAGTGTCATGCTCGATACGTCCTCACACAGACGAACTCCACCGACGAGGGGCACGACGATGCAGCACACCACCGAGACCGAGACCCTGTTGACGCCCGCCGAGGTCGCAGCGATGTTCCGGGTGGACCCGAAGACCGTGACCCGTTGGGCCAAGGCCGGCAAGCTGAGCGCGATCCGCACGCTCGGCGGCCACCGTCGCTACCGCGAGGCCGAGGTCAAGGAGCTCCTGGGCGGGATCATCCCGACCCAGCGCGGCGCCGCTGACTGATCCTCCGCACGTCCGACCAGGGCTCGACGCCGGTGGCGTCGAGCCCTGCTGCGTTCTCGGGTCTCGACCACCTCGGCGACGGCTGGTCAGAAGCTCCCGTGGCGCCCGGCGCCGTCGGCGAACCGGGTGGCTCCCGCCACCGCTTCCGCCTCGAGTGCGCGCCGGCCGAAGCGGTGCTCGGCGGCCAGGGCGTCGACCTCGCTGAGCTCCCACTGGCCCAGTGCACTGGCCCGGTCCCCGCGCAGGCACACCTGTGGGAAAGCCGCGATCTCGGCCGCGAGCGCCTGGGCCGCGACCAGGGCCTCGCCCGCGGGAACCACCCGGTTCACCAGCCCGATGGCGAGTGCCTCCTTCGCGGGAACCGCTCGGCCGGTGAGGATCAGGTCCATGGCCCGCGAGTGGCCGATCAGCCGCGGAAGGCGCACCGTGCCGCCGTCGATCAGGGGCACGCCCCACCGGCGACAGAACACCCCGAGCACGGCGTCCGCAGCAGCGACCCGCAGGTCGCACCAGAGGGCGAGCTCGAGACCCCCGGCCACGGCGTACCCCTCGATCGCCGCGATCACCGGCTTGCTCAGCCGCATCCGGCTCGGCCCCATCGGAGCATCCCCCTCCGGCTCGACCCGGTTGCCTTCGCCCGTGCTCACCGCCTTCAGGTCGGCTCCGGAGCAGAACGTGCTCCCGGCACCGGTCAGGACGGCCACGTCGAGGTCTTCGTCGGCCTCGAAGTCGCGGAACGCGTCCGCGAGAGCGGTCGCCGTCGTCCGGTCGACGGCGTTGCGCACGTCGGGGCGGTCGATGGTCACGGTGAGCACGGGCCCGGCGGTGGCGAGGCGGACGGTCATGGGCCCATTGAACCGGCCGCCGGACCGCCGGGAGGCGCAGATTCCCAGGAATTACGAAACTCCCCGGGCCGGCGGCCGATCTGTCCGGAGTCGGCGCTCGGCCGACCGTCCAGAAGAGGGGGACACGATGATTCTGGCGAACGAACCCGTCGTGGTCGCTCCCTGGACCGGAGATCCGGCGATCCCGTACCGCGACGAGGTGTGGTCTGCGTGGCTGCACGGGTCCGTCGCCGCGATCCAGAACGCCGGCCGGATCCTGCTCGTCGTCCCGGTCTCGACCCTCACACCCGCTGCGATCTCGCTCGCGCTGCGCCTGTACGACGTGGGCGCCGTGACCATCCTGGAGTGAGGGCACATCTGTTGCCGGCCCGGAGGGGCGTCCTCCCATGGGCCTGATCGATCGGCTGACTCTGGGGCCGACACGTCGCCGCCGGCGGATCCGGCGCCAGATGCGTGCGCTGGATCGCGAGTACGCCGCGTGGGCACGGGGCCGGACACGTCCTCGCCGCCACCGGGTCGACGTACGCGGCACCGCGGCCCTCCTGGTCGCGCTCGGTGCCGGGGTGCTGCTCGTGGTCGCCCAGCCCGGCCTGCTGCCGGCGCCGGTGCGTGACCTCACGGGCTTGGGCGCCAAGCGCCTGGCGCCGGCGCCGCGGCCCGGCGGGGCGGGCGTGTTCGCCTTCATGGCGCACCAGCCCGGTGATCCGGCGACACCCGTGGCCTACGACCCCTGCGAGCCGGTGAAGGTGCGGGTCAACCCCGCCGGTGGCCCAGCGGACGCCGTCGAGCTGGTCCGCCGTGCGCTGGCCGAGGTCTCGGCGGCGACCGGCCTGGAGCTGCGGTACGACGGCCTCACCGACGAGCGCCCGGCGTGGAAGAGCACGTTCGTGCCGTCCGTCCTGGGTCGTCCGCGGACCCGCCCGGTGCTGGTGAGCTGGGCCGGGCAGGCCGAGGTGCCCGAGCTGGCCGGCGACGTGGCCGGCATCGGCGGCAGTGTGCCGGTGCGGGAGGCCGACGGCGTCGTGCGCTACGTGACCGGCGGCGTCACCCTGGACACCGACTCCTTCTCGCGGCTGGCCGCACGGGCGGACGGCGGGCCCCTGATGCGCGCGATCGTGCTGCACGAGCTCGGCCACGTGGTCGGACTCGCGCACGTCTCCGACCCACGAGAGCTGATGAACGCCGGCAACGTCGGGCTGCTCGACTTCGGGGCCGGTGACCGGCTCGGCCTGGCGCGGCTCGGCTCCGGCTCGTGCGCGTGAGCGGGCGGCTCACCGGGGTATCTGGCGTTCGACCGCTCGTCTCTGGGGAGTGACGCGAACGCCTCCTCGGTGCCATGATCCGAGGGATCTCGGGGTGCTCGCACACCGGGAGGCGGCCATGGCGCGCTGGCGCAAGCGCATCAGAGCGGTGTTCGACCTGCCGCTGCTCGCGCGCCTGCTGTTCCACGTCCGCCGGACGACCGGCGGACTGGAGCCTGGATTCTTCGTCCGGCTCTCCATCGGCCTGTGCGGGTTCGTCGTGGCCGCGGCGTTGCTGCTCACGGCCTTCGAAGGGCCGCACGACGACGCCCGGGGGATGGCGGCCAAGTTCGGGGACAGCTTCTACTGGGGCGTCACGACGGTGCTCGGCAACGGCGACACGGCGTACGTGACGTCACCGGCCGGCAAGCTGATCAGCTGGGTGCTGGTCCTCTTCGGCGTCGCGATCGTCGCGGCGATCACAGGTGCTCTCGTCGGTTTCGTCATCGACGTCCTGCTCAAGGAAGGACAAGGCATGGGTGCAGCCGGGTACCGCGACCACATCGTGGTGTGCGGATGGAACTCCACCGCGCGCGAGCTGATCGGCGAGCTCGGCGGTGACGAGTACGCGACCAGGATCGTGCTGCTCCACGCGGCGGACAAGAACCCCGCGGGCTCGGGCGTCTACTTCGTGAGCGGCGACATCACCAACGCCGAGGACCTGCGTCGCGCCGGCATCGAGGAGGCGATGGCCGCGGTGGTGTGCCCCGCCGATGCCAGCAACGAGGCCGACATGCGATCGATCCTCGCGGTGATGGCGATCGAGTCGATCGCCCCGCAGGTGCGCACGGTCGTCGAGGCGAACAACCCCGACCACGTGGAGCACTTCCGGCGGGCGCACGCCGACGAGATCGTGGTGAGCTCCCGCCTCGTGTCGCGCCTGATGGCGCGCTCCTCGCTGTACCCGGGGCTCGCCGAGATCGTGACCGACATCGTCTCCGGCGGCGAGGGCTCGGAGCTCTACCGCGTGCGGCTGCCGGAGCAGTACCTCGGGCTGTCGGTCGACCAGCTCTCCGAGCGGATGCGGGCCGATCACAGTGCCACCCTGCTCGCGGTGAGTCGTGACGGCAGCGCCCACATCAATCCCGACCCCGGCTTCCGGCTCGAACGTGGCGACGACGCGGTGGTGGTCGCCGAGTCGCTCGGCACGCTCGCGCCGCTGCAGATGGTGCCGGCCGACTGACCCGGCGCCGGACTCAGACGTCGGCGGCCGTGCGCTGAGCGGCGACCCGGCGAACGCCGGCGCCCCGCTCCTGGCGCGCTCGGAGCGCTTCGGCCACGACCGGGAAGAGCGCCTCCGAGATCAGGGCGTAGCCCGCGCTCGAGGGGTGGAACCGGTCGTCGGCGAAGAGCGCCCGGTCGGCCGCGAATGCCGCTGCCGTCGCGTGGTCGCGGTCGGCGACGTGGGCGCCGGCCGCGCGGGCCGCGACGATCTGCGAGTCGCGCAGCAGCATGCTCGCCGAGCGGAGCACGGGCTTGAGGCCGGCCGGCGTGTCCGGGAGCGCGCTCAGGTCGGGTGCCGGCGCGACGACCACCTCGGCGTCGACCTCCCTGAGCCGGCGTACCGCCTCGCCGAGGTCACGGGCCGCGCGGCCCGCACGGGTGTGGTGGATCAGGTCGTTGGCGCCGATCACGATCACCGCCACCTGCGGGCGCCACTCGAGGGTGAGATCGACCTGGCTCGCGAGCGCACTGCTGCGTGCTCCCGGCACCGCGAACACGTGGGTCGAGACGGTGTGGCCCTCGGCCCGCAGCCGGTCGGCGAGCCGTGCGGCCGGGGTGTGCGTACGACGGGTGGCCCCGAGGCCGGCCGCCATGGAGTCGCCGAGCAGGGCGAGCCTGAGAACCATGGCCATCAATACCCACGCCCGCGCTCGCGAAACTGCAGGCGTTTCCCGCCTCCCGGCCGGGTGCCACGATCGCGAGCTGTCGGATGCGGGTCGGCGCGGATGCCCGCGCTGCTCGGCGCCGTGCGGCGCTGAGCCGGCGGTCCACCCTCGTCTGACGTGCCCGTCGGAGCTAGGTTGATTTCGTGACAAAGCGTTCGCGGAGGATGCGGTCCGCCCTCCTGGTCCTCGTCCTGCTCACTCTCGCGGTGGCAGGCCTGACCTCGGCCTCCGCCGCGGCGCGCCAGCCGGCCGTGTACGACGCGCTCGGGGACTCCTACGCCTCGGGGTACGGCGTCGGGCCGTACCGCGCGTGCGGGCGGTCGGACGCGGCGTACGCCGTGCAGCTCGACGGTCGGGAGAAGGTCGCTCTCGACCACTTCGTCGCCTGCGCCGGCGCGACGACGGCGACGCTGGTCAGTGGCGGCCAGCTGCAGGCGCTCGACGACCGCACCGATCTCGTCACGCTCACCATCGGCGGCAACGACATCGGGTGGTCGAGGGCCGTCGGGGCCTGTCTGATCGGTGACGACGCGCAGTGCTCGGCTGCGATCGCGGCGACGCGCGCCAACGTCGAGACGCTCCTGCCGCCCCGACTCGACTCCGTCTACGCAGCCGTGGCGGCGCGTGCGCCCGAGGCGACGGTGCTCGTCACCGGTTACCCGCGGCTGTTCTCCCCGGAGTACGGCGCGTTCCTCGCGGCCTCCCCGGCAGAGCAGCAGGCGCTGAACGAGGGGGCCGACCTGCTCGACCGCGTGATCGCGGCTGCCGCGCGGCGGCACGGGTTCGGCTTCGTCGACGTGACCAAGCGGTTCGACGGCCACGGGGTGAACTCCCCGGACCCGTGGATCACCGGGCCGCTCGATCCTGCTCCGTTCCACCCGAACGCCGGTGGCTGGCGTGCCTACACGGCCGCAGTCACCGCGGCGATCCGGCCGTCCGCCCTGAACCGGTAGGCCCCGCCGCCGCCGACGCTGGTCGGAGGCGTAGCCGGACATGCAGATGTCGCCTGTGTGACCCCTGAGCTCCCGGCAGCCTCCCGCACGACATTCGCATGCCGGCGTACGACGCGCCTTGCCGCCGTGCCCCGCCGTGCCGCCGTGCCGCCGTGCCGCGCCGTACGACGAGCCGGCCCGCGGCGGGCCCGTCGGTCAGCGGGCGAGCGCGGCCGCCCGGGCCTCGCCGGCCTCGATCTCCGCGAGCAGGTCGACGACGTACCGGGCGAAGTCGATCTGGATCGTGTGCCGTGGGCTGGCGTAGTACTGCGCGAGGTGGTCGGCCTCGTCCTGCTGCATGATCTGCACCTGCTCGTCCACCGGCGGCAGCGCGTAGCGCCCGGTGAGCAGCCGGGCGAGCAGCTTGGACTGCTGCTCGGCGAGGTTGACGATCGTGGGCGACGACTGGGCCAGCCCCATGAAGTACAGGTGGTCGACGCCCGGCTTGATCATCCGCTTGAACAGCGGGTAGCGGTGATCGCTGTCCGGGTGCAGGTCGGCCTCCCCGTCGTCGAAGAACGGGAACGTCATCGCGTAGCCGGTGGCGCAGATGATCACGTCGGCCTCGACGGAGGTCCCGTCGACGAGATGCACTGTGCGCCCGTCGAGGCGCTCGATCGCGGGCAGCATGTGGATGTCCCCGGACCCGGCCTTGGTGAGGAAGTCCGCACTCACCGACGGGTGCGCCGACAGCGGCTCGTGGTCGGGCTCGGGCAGGCCGTAGGTGCTCATGTTGCCGACCAGCTCGCGGATCAGCTGCCGGCTCGCGGCCAGGGCCTGCTCGCGCGGAATGTCCGGTGGCGCCATCACCTTGTCCGCAGCCTGGCCGTTGCGGTACTTCGGCAGCACCCACACGCCCCGCCGCGCCGAGACGTAGAGCTTCTTCGCCATCCACGGGCTGGAGAGCTCCGAGGCGATGTCCATCGCGGAGTTCCCCATGCCGACGACGATGACGGTCTTGCCGCGGACCTCCACCGGGTCGAACGGGTTCACGTAGTGGTGGCTGTGGATCAGCTCGCCGTCGAAGGCGTCGGCGTCCGCCCAGTCGGGGAGGCTCGGGTTCCAGTGGTGGCCGTTGGCCACGACGAGGTCGGTGTAGCGGCGGGTCTCGCCGGTGGACAGCGTGACGTCCCAGCCGCCGTCCGCGTTCCGAGCAGCCCTCTCCACCCCGGTGTTGAACGTGATCGCGTCGCGCAGGCCGAAGTGGTCGACGTACGCGCGGAAGTAGTCGTGGATCAGCGTGTGGTGCGGGAAGTCCGGGTAGTCCGCCGGGGCCGGGAAGTCCTCGAACTGCAGCCTGGCGGTCGAGGTGTCGATGTGCAGCGACTCGTAGACCGAGGATCGGCCGTTGGGGTTGCGGAAGTACCAGTTGCCGCCGACGTCGTCGCTGAGCTCGAACTGGTCGTAGGAAACGCCGAACTCCGCCAGCCGCTTGGCGGTGGTGATGCCGGAGCAGCCGGCGCCGATGATGCAGACGTGGGTCATGAGTCCTCCAGGCAGGCGAAAGCGGTGCGGACGTAGTCGTCGGTCCGTGGCGAGGAGACCATGTGGTCGGCGAGCCGGTTCGGTGCGTACGCGAGCGTCGTACGCCGGTCGGCGTCGTTGACCACCACGGCACCGCCGTACCCGGTCCACCAGCTGACCCGGCCGTCGGGGATCGCCGGGGCCGAGGGCATCGGCAGACCGAAGCCGATGCCGAAGCGCACCGGCACCGCAAGCACCAGGTCGACGCCCTCGGACTGCACCTCGAAGACCCGCTCGATCGTGTCGCGCGAGAGCAGCCGGACGCCGTCGACCTCGCCACCGTGGCTGAGCAACGCCTGGGCGCGGGCGATCCCGCGCGCGTTGCCGTGGCCACCGGCGCCGCCCACCGCTCCCTGCCGCCAGGCGGCGGTGTTGCAGACCTCGACGGGCGCGAGCAGAGGGTTGACCACCGTGCGGATCAGGAAGTGGTCGGGGCCGAGCGCGGCGTAGTCGACGTTCGACGGCGGCGGAGGCAGCAGGTCCGCACACCGGTCGAGCTCGTCCTCCGGTACGCCGAGCCGGAAGCCTCCGCCCAGGGGCGCCATCACATCCTCGTGGAGCACGTCGGCCAGGGGCCGCCCGGTCGCGCCGCGGACGACCCCGTCGAGGAGGTGACCGTGGCACACGATCTGGTACGCCGGCCCGGAACCCGGCTCGTACCAGGGCTCCTGCGCCGCGAGCAGCGCCTCCGCGTGCTCGAGGTCGAGGATGTCCTCGACGCTGACCTGGTCGGTCCACCCGGGGACGCCGCTCGTGTGCCCCATCAGCTGGCGCACCAGCACGCCGTCCTTGCCGTGGGCGCCGAACTCGGGCCAGTAGTCGGTCACCGGTGCGTCCAGGTCGAGCAGCCCGCGCTCGACGAGCGTGAGGACCGCCAGGCCGGCCATCGCCTTGGTGACCGACCACACCTGCGTGATCGTGTCGCGCTCCCAGGGCACGCCCGGCCTCGCCTCGCCACCCCACAGGTCCACGACGAGCTCGCCGTCGTGGACGACCGCGAGGCTGGCACCGGTGTCCTCGCCGGCGGCCAGGTTCTTCTCGAGAAGGTCGCGCAGGGGCAGGAACGCCTCGGTACAGGTCCCGTCGATCACGGTGGCAACTGTAGAACGTGTTCTCGTTCGGTCAAGCGCGGCTGCTCGTGGACATGGCGGCCGGGCTGCTGAAACCCCGAGGGTGGTGAGGACTGCGGCTCGATTGCTTGCGCGCACGCATGCGTCTCGGGGCGACGGGTACGCCGGACGGGCACCACGCCCTTGCTCAGCTGCCCCAGACCCCGGGAGGCCAGATGCTCGTGAACACCGATCCCGACGTACCGGCGACCCTCGGGATCGCGGCCGCGGGCGGCTCGTCCGCCGACGCCGAGCCGAGCCCGGGCGAGGGGACGTGCAGCGCCGTCGGCAGCGTGGTCGCCTACATGCCGATGGCTGAACGGGTGGCGCGGAGGTACGTCGGCCGCGGAATCGCCGGCGATGACCTCCGGCAGGTGGCCTACATGGGCCTGGTCAAGGCCGCCCGCAGGTTCGATCCGGATCGCGGCGACTCCTTCGAGGCCTTCGCGCGCACCACGATCCGCGGCGAGCTGCGCCGTCACTTCCGAGACTGTGGCTGGGTCGTCCGGCCGCCCCGCCAGCTCCAGGAGCTGCAGATGCAGGTCTGGAGCGCCCAGGAGGGGCTGAGCGAACGGCTCGGTCGTCCGGCCACGATCGAGGAGGTCGCTCGCGAGGTCGGCGCCGAGCTCCGAGACGTCGAGGAGGCGCTGGCGCTCACCGGCTGCTTCAGCACGAGCTCCCTGGATGCGCCGGCCGGGGCGGCGACGGAAGCCACCATCCAGGACTACTGCGGACACGAGGACCCCGGCTACGAGCTGGTCGAGTCGAGGGCGGCGCTGCGGGCCGCGCTGCGGCACTTGTCCGAGCGCGACCGGCTGATCCTGCGGCTACGCTTCGTGGACGGCTACAACCAGGCCGACATCGGCCGAGAGGTGGGGGTGTGCCAGATGCAGGTCTCACGACTGCTCACCCGGATCCTGCGCGACCTGCGCCGGCTGATGTCCGACGCAGCGGAAGCGGCCTAGTGCCGAGTCGCTCCGCGCCGTACCGGCTCTCCGCGTCGGATGCCGACCACCTCATGGACGCAAGCCGGGTGTTCTCCGCGGCCATCGCGCTGTCCCTGGAGGGCGCCGAGGGCCGGGTGACCCTGCCGCAGCTGCGCGCGCTCGTGCTGCTCAGTCGCAGTGGTGCGCTCAACGTCACCGGACTGGCGGAGGCGCTCGGGGTCGATCGATCGAACGCCAGCCGGGTGTGTGACCAGCTCGAGACCCTCGGCCTGGTCCGGCGCGAGACAGCGGCCGGCGACCGCCGCAACGTCGTCCTCGAGGTGACTGCCGAAGGCACCCGGGTGATGCGTGACCTGCTCCGCCGCCGGAAGACCGTGCTGGAGCAGGTGATGGGCTCGATGCAGCCTGACGAACGCGACCAGCTGATCGCTGCGCTGGCCGCGTTCGTGCAGGCTGCGGGCCGCCTCGGCGCGGAGGGCCGGGCGCTCAGCGACGGGGACGGTCACCTCCTGCGCTGGCTCGGCTGAGCGTCTCGTGGTGGTCGTGGCCCTGGTCCGGCTCGCCGCCCATCATCTTCAGCATCGGTACGCCGCCCGTGCGCACGAACCGCACCAGCAGGAGCACGGCCACGACGAGGAATGCGAGGTTCAGCCAGGTGGTGTAGTTCCAGCTGATCGACGACTGCACGACCTCGGCCTGACGTGAGTCGGGCACCAGCCCGAGCGGCGCGAAGACGAGCTCCACGACGTACCCGGCTGCGGCCATGGCGAGGTAGAAGATGCCGGTGATCCGCAGCGCCGCCCGGGTGCCGTAGTACTTCCGGTAGATCAGGATGATCGGGATGATGATCAGGTCGGCGAACAGGAAGCTCACCACCCCGCCGAAGCTGATCCCGCCGTTCCACAGCACGGCCGCGAGCGGCACGTTGCCGACCGAGCAGACGAAGCTCACCACCGCGACCAGTGGGCCGATCAGCGGCCCCCACACCTTGGCCGCCACGGGATGTCCGTCCAGGAAGAACGCCTGCAGCCAGCTGGTCGGGACCCACGCCGCGAAGGCGCCGGCGATCAGCAGGCCGATCACGATGTCGCGGATCACCGAGGCCCAGTCCATGACGAAGTAGTGCGAGACCGACGTGTAACCGTCGCGGGAGAACAGTCGGCGCCAGAAGCTGCCCTCGCCCTGCACCGACATGTCCATCGCGGCGTGGCCCTCCATGGAGCCGGCCACGCCCTTGTCGGCCTGCTCGCGGGCGGCCTCCACGATGCGGCCACGCATCCACCACCGGAACATCACGGCGATGCCGATGATCATCAGCGGACCGCCGACGAACTCCGCGAGCGTGAACTGCCAGCCCATCAGCAGCCACAGGATGATCCCGAGCTCCAGGACCAGGTTGGTGGACGCCACCTCGAAGGCCATCGCGGCCGCGAAGCTGGCACCCTTGCGGAACAGGCTGCGGGCGATCGCGACGGATGCGTAGGAGCAGGACGAGGACGCGGCGCCGAGCACCGTGGCCGCCCCGAGCGCCCGAGGGGACGCGTCGGACATCAGGGCGGTGACCTTCTCCCGTCGTACGACGGCCTGGATGATGCCGGAGATCGTGAAGCCCAGGATCAGCGGCCACAGGATCTCCCAACCCATGGACCCTGCCATGGCCAGGGCGTCGCCGATGCTGCTGAGCAGGCTCATGACGCGACCACGGAGAGGAGCGGGTCGGCAGTCGGTCCGGGGGCGTGGGTGCAAGGGTGCTGGGACATCGTCTGTCCGATACCCCGATCGCCGGCGCCTCACGCCCCCGGACGTCGAAACTCTGGCCCGGCGTACTGGAACGTGTTACACATCCGGCATGACCCTGGACCGGGACTCCTTCTTCATCGGCGGCCAGTGGGCCGCCCCGGCGACCGATGCCACCCTGCGGATCGTCTCCCCGCACTCCGAGGCACCGGTCGCGACCGTGCCGGAGGGAACGAAGGCCGACATCGACGCCGCGGTGGCCGCCGCCCGCACCGCGTTCGACCAGGGGCCGTGGCCGCGGATGGCGCCGGAGGAGCGGATCGCCGTCGTCGAGGCCTTCTCGCTCCTCTACGCCGCCCGGCTCGACGAGATGGCCGAGGTGATCACGGCCGAGATCGGGACGCCGATCTCGTTCTCGAAGCTGGCCCAGGCGCCGGCGCCGTGGATGCAGATCGAGGCGTTCCTGGCCGTCGCTCGCGCCTATCCGTGGGAGGAGGCCCGCCCCGGTGCGCTCGGTGCGGACGTCCGGGTCCGTCGCGAGCCGATCGGCGTGGTGGCGGCGATCCCACCGTGGAACGTCCCGCAGTTCACCACGATGTCGAAGGTGATCCCGGCGATCCTCGCCGGCAACACGGTCGTGGTGAAGCCGGCGCCGGAGTCACCGCTCGACACGTACCTGATGGCCGAGCTGCTGGTGGAGGCCGGGCTCCCTCCGGGCGTGGTCAACATCGTCGCCGGTGGTCGTGAGGTCGGCGCCCACCTGGTCGCGCACCCGGACGTCGACAAGGTGGCGTTCACCGGTTCCACAGCCGCGGGCCGCGAGATCGCCTCGACCTGCGGGCTGCACCTCAAGCGGGTGTCCCTCGAGCTGGGCGGCAAGTCGGCGGCGGTCGTCCTGGAGGATGCCGACCTGGACGCGGCCGTCGAGGGGATCCGGTTCGTCGGGCTGATGAACTCCGGCCAGGCCTGCGTGGCCACCACCCGCATCCTCGCCCCGCGGTCCCGGTACGGCGAGGTCGTCGACGCGCTCGCCACGGCGGTGTCCGCGATGCCGGTCGGCGACCCGACGGACCCGGCGACGGAGATCGGCCCGATGGTCGCCCGCCGCCAGCAGGAGCGGGTCGAGAAGTACATCGCCCTGGGTCAGGAGGAGGGCGCCCGCGTCGTCGTCGGCGGCAACGGCATGCCCGACGGGCTCGACCGCGGCTGGTACGTCCGGCCGACGGTCTTCGCCGACGTCGACAACCGGATGCGGATCGCCCAGGAGGAGATCTTCGGACCGGTGCTCTCGGTGATCGGGTACGACGACGTGGACGACGCCGTGCGGATCGCCAACGACTCGCCGTACGGGCTCGGCGGCACGGTGTTCACGCGCGACGAGGCAGCGGGGCTCGACGTGGCCCGCCGGATCCGCACCGGCACGATCGGTGTGAACACCTACACGATGGACTTCGCCGCTCCCTTCGGCGGGATGAAGTCCTCCGGCATCGGGCGGGAGTTCGGACCCGAGGGCATCGGCGAGTACACCGAGCTCAAGGCGATGTACACCGGAGCGCCGGCGATGTAGCTCGCCGCCGATCGGATGCGATGCTGGCTCGGTGGAGTTCACCGAGGCAGAGCTGACGATCGCCCTGACTGCGGCCGCGAAGACCGCCCTGGCCGCGCAGTCGAAGGACATCCGCAAGGGCCGGGTCGACGTCGAGGACGCCTGGCGGGAGCTCGGCGGATACGGCCGATACCAGCTCCTGGATTCCCTCGGCGCACAGGTCCTGCCGGTGCTTGCCTCGCTGCCGGACGTGCCGCGGGTGCACGGGGAGCGGCCGTCGTACGGCGTCGGTCAGGTACGCGCCGCCGTGGAGGAGCACGTCGAGCCTGAGCTGGGCCGCATGCGCCGCATGGCCGTCGTCGCTGCCCGGGTCGCGGTCGTGCAGTCCGCGCTCGCCGCGCTGCCGCCCTGGGTCGACCCGGAAGCACCGTTGGCGGACACCTAGGTCTCATGGATCGAGGCTCGCCCGCGCTCGCAACCAGCGGGCTCAGGCCCGGCGGCGCCTCGAGCATCCCCGGCTCAGCCCTGTAAATCGATTCCTGAAGAGAAATCGATTATCTCTTGACGAGTCGATCATCTCGGTGATTCAGTGTGATCGTTGGCACACCACGTGACACAGCACACAGGGATGAGGGCGGGTAGATGCGGATCGGGAATGTCGGCGGGCGGCTGGCGATCGCGGCGGGCGACGAGTGGATCGACGTGGAGCGGGCCAGCGAAGGGCGGTTCTCCTCCGACCCGCAGGCGGTCTTCGCGTCCTGGGACGACTTCCGGACCTGGGCTGCCGGCGTACCGGCCGATGCGCCGCGGGCGATCGGAGCGCTGGGGATCCCGGTGCCGTCGCCCCGGCAGATCTTCGCGATCGGCCTGAACTACCGCGAGCACGCGATCGAGAGCAAGCTGGACATTCCCGAGCATCCGGTGGTCTTCGCGAAGTTCCAGTCCTCCCTGACGGGTCCGGACTCCGTCGTGACGCTGCCGAGTGACGGCGTCGACTGGGAGGTCGAGCTCGTGGTCGTGATCGGTCGTGAGGGTCACCAGGTCCCGGTCGAGAAGGGCTGGGACCACGTCGCCGGGCTCACGATCGGCCAGGACCTCTCCTGGCGCGAGGTGCAGACGCGCGGACCGGCGCCGCAGTTCTCCCTCGGCAAGTCCTACCCGGGTTTCAGCCCGCTCGGGCCGTACGTCGTCACCCCGGAGGAGTTCTCCGACAAGGACGACCTGGCGATCAGCTGCTCGCTGGACGGCGAGACGCTCCAGGACGGGCGCACGGCCGACCTCATCTTCTCCGTCGCCGAGCTGGTCAGCCGGCTGTCCGAGGCCGTGACCCTCTACCCCGGCGACCTCATCTACACCGGAACGCCGAAGGGCGTGGGCATGGGCCGCGAGCCCCGCCGCTTCCTCGTCCCCGGCACCCTCGTGAGCTCGGTCGAAGGCATCGGCGACCTCACGATCAACCTTGTCAGCGAAGGAGACTGACCATGGCGCTGCACCGACTCAGCTCGTTCACCTACCAGGTGCCCAACGTGGCCGAGGTGTCCTCCTACTACGAGGAGTTCGGCCTGACCAACAACGGTGACGGCAGCTTCTCCACCGTGGACGGTGGTCGCCAGCTCTACCTCGAGCAGGGTCCGTACCGTCGGATCAGCGGCATCGAGCTCGGGGCCGACGACCCCGACGACCTGGGCCGGATCAATGCGTCGCTCCACGCGTTGGGCATCGAGACCGCACTGGAGGGCAACCGCCTCGTGGCGGTCGAGCCGATCATGAAGCTGCGCGTGCAGGTCACCGTCGAGCAGCGTGTCGTGCAGTCCGAGATCGTGGCCGCTCCGGTCAACGGGCCGGGCCGGGTCGAGCGGGTCAACGAGCGCGCCGCCGGGCTGCGTCGTAGCGATCGCGTCCAGCCGCGGCGCCTGGGCCACGTGGCTCTGGTGTCGGGGGAGTCCGAGAGCTCGCTGAAGTTCTTCACCGAGGGCCTGGGCTTCAAGGTGAGCGACTACGCCGGTGACAAGACCGCGGCGTTCATGAGGTGCTCGCCCGACCACCACAACGTCGCCGTCTTCGGCGGGCCCACGAACTTCCCCCACCACAGCTCCTGGCAGGTCGAGGACATCGACGAGATCGGCCGGGGAGCGGAGGGCCTGCTGACCACCAACGCCGACCGTCGCGGTTGGGGATTCGGCCGGCACTACGCGGGATCGAACTTCTTCTGGTACCTCAAGGATCCCGCCGGGACGTTCAGTGAGTACTACGCGGACATGGACCAGATCACCGACGACGACCTCTGGACCCCGGAGGTCTGCGAGGGCAAGAGCGGTCTCTACAGCTGGGGACCCAGCGTGCCGGAGACGTTCATGGCTCCCAGCGACATCGCCGAGCTCATCGCCGCACAGAACGACTGACGGGACACTCTCATGAACGACACCTACGACGTCGTCGTGGTCGGCTACGGCCCGGTGGGCCAGTACCTGGCCCTCAAGCTCGGCCAGGCCGGCCACTCCGTGGCCTGCGTCGAGCGCTGGCCGCAGCCCTACGGCCTGCCCCGAGCCGTGCACTTCGACCATGAGATCGCCAGGCTGCTCAAGACCGTGGGGCTGGACTCGAGGACCAACCCGATCATCGAGCAGTACGACGACAGCTACCGCTGGGTCAACGCGGACAAGGAGACGCTGCTGGACCTCGACTGGTCGGGCGTCGGTCCCTCCGGCTGGAACACGTCGAACTTCTTCTCCCAGCCCCAGCTGGAGCAGGAGCTGGACTCCTACGTGCAGAAGCTGGACAACGTCGAGGTGTTCCGCGGCTGGCAGGTCCACGAGCTCGAGGAGGACGCCGACGGTGTCACCGTGACGGCACTCTCGATGCGCCCGGAGAACGTCGGTGCGCTGGCTTCGAAGACGTTCCGCGGACGCTACGTGGTCGGCTGCGACGGCGCGAACAGCTTCGTGCGCGACTGGCTGAAGGCCGAGATGCACGACCTCGGCTTCGCGTTCGACTGGCTGATCGTCGACATGATCCCCGACGAGCCGATGACCTTCGACCCGCCGGCGTGGCAGTGGTGCAACCCGGAGGCGCCCACGACCGTCGTACCGGGTGGGCCGGGGCGTCGGCGCTGGGAGTTCATGCGGCTGCCCGACGAGACCATCGAGCAGCTCAACACCGAGGAGACTGCCTGGAGGCGGATGGCGCCCTGGGGGCTCACCCCGGAGAACTCCGTGCTCGAGCGGCACGCCGTCTACACGTTCCGGGCGAGGTGGGCGCAGCCCGAGCAGTGGCGCAAGGGGAGGGTGCTGATCGCCGGCGACGCCGCGCACCTCACGCCGCCGTTCGCGGGCCAGGGCATGTGCGCGGGCATCCGCGACGCCCAGAACATCTCGTGGAAGCTGGACGCCGTGCTCACCGGGCGGTCCACCGACGAGCTGCTCGACACCTACGGGCCCGAGCGCAGCAACAACATGCAGTACTGGATCAACTTCGCGGTGGGGCTGGGCGAGGTGATCTGCGTCCAGGACCCCGACGCCGCGGCAGAACGCGACGCTGCGATGAAGGCCGCGATCGAGGACCCGAGCCTGGCGCCTCCGCCACCCCCGCCGCCCAGCCTGACCGCCGGCGTCATCGGCAGCCACCCGTCGGCCGGCCACCTGTCGCACCAGTACCAGGTGCGAGCCGGCGAGACCACGGACTACTTCGACCACGTGTCGGGCTACGGCTGGGTCGTGATCAGTCGGGCCGGCTCACCCGCTGCGGCGCTCGGCGCCGAGAACCTCGCGTGGGTGCAGGAGAACCACGTCGTGCTCGCCTCCATCGGCGGTGAGGGCGCGGACCTGGTCGACGTCGACGGCAAGTACGCCGCGTGGTTCACCGAGCTCGGTGCGGACACCGTGATCATCCGGCCCGACTTCTACGTCTACGACGCGGGCGCCCTCTCCGGGCTCGACGACGCGATGACCGATCTGCGACTCAAGCTCCACGCGAGCCACCTCGCGGCGGTCTGACCATGGCCATCCCCGAGGCCCGCGCCGTCGACGGGTCCGTCCCCGAGGCGCGTGCCGCAGTCGACCACGCCCTGGCACGTGATGCGCGCCCCGAGCCACTCCTGCAGGCGCGCGGACTCACCAAGCGCTTCGGCGGTGTGACCGCGCTCGACGCCCTCGACCTGACCATCGAGCCCGGCGAGATCGTCGGGGTGATGGGGCCCAACGGAGCCGGCAAGAGCACCCTGCTCAAGACGCTTCTCGGGGAGATCCGGCCCGACGCGGGGGAAGTCCTCCTCGACGGCCGGTCCATCACCCGTTGGCCGACCCACCGTGTCGCCCGGGCCGGGCTGGCCATGGCCAGCCAGGTACCGCGGCCCTTCCCGCAGCTGACCGTGGAGCAGAACCTCGGTGTGGGTGCGCTGGCCAGGGGTGACCGGATGCGGGACCTCGACGTTCTGGAGCTGTGCGGCCTCGCCGACAAGGCGCGTCGCGCGGCGGCGAGCCTGGGTCTGCTCGACCTCAAGCGTCTCGAGCTCGCCCGGGCCCTGTCGCTGCACCCTCGGGTCCTCTTCCTCGACGAAGTCGGCGCCGGTCTGGTCGCCCACGAGACCGAGCAGATGATCGACATCGTCCGCAAGGTCCATGCCGAGGGCGTGGCGCTCATGGTGGTCGAGCACGTCGAGGCCGTGATCCGCGAGCTGGCCCAGCGCGTGTTCGTCATGGACTGGGGGAAGGTGATCGCGTCCGGCACCGCGGACGAGGTCTCTGCCGATCCGGTGGTGCGTACGGTCTACCTCGGCGAGGGCGCCGGCGTGTCCCGTCAGCAGGATCGTCGACGGGTTCCCCATGCCGAGCCGCCGCTGCTCGAGCTGCACGAGGTCAGCGCCCGTTACGGCAAGGCGGTGGCCCTGTCCGACGTCAGCCTGCGGGTGCAGGCCGGCGAGGTGGTCTCCGTGCTCGGGGCCAACGGGGCCGGCAAGACGACCCTCACCCGCGTCGTGACCGGCCTGCTGGCGGCGGCCGCCGGCGAGGTGCGCATGTCCGGCCACGTGGTCAACGAGGAGCCGGCCCACCAGCGGCTCCGCCACGACGTGGCCTGCTGCCACGAAGGGCGGAAGCTCTTCGCGGAGCTCACCGTCGGGGAGAACCTCCTGCTCGGGGGATACACCCTGACTCGCCGCGACCGCGACGAGCGGGCCGACGAGCTGTGCGCCCAGTTCCCGGTGCTCACCGAGCGCCGCGACCAGCCCGCGGGGACTCTCAGCGGAGGCCAGCAGCAGATCCTCGCCATGGCCCGCGCCCTGATGTCCAAGCCGAGGCTGCTGATCCTGGACGAGGCGTCACTGGGTCTCTCGCCGGTGGCGGTGGACACGGTCTTCGAGGCGATCGCCGAGCTGCGCAGCCAAGGACTCTCGGTGCTGCTGATCGAGCAGAACGCCCACCGGTCGCTGTCGATCGCAGACCACGCCTACGTGCTCGACCGCGGTCGGGTGACGTACGACGGCCCGCCCGACGCGCTCGACGACAGCGAGCGCCTTGCCGAGGCCTACTTCGGAGCGGCCACCCAGGCCTGACCGCTCGTCCCCCCATTCAGGCCCGGCCGTCACGGCCGGGCTGGTGCCCCCTGCACACGAACGAAAGGCTCACCCATGCAGCGAATCAAGGCAGTCCTCGTGGCCGCCGCCGGTGCGGCGCTCGTGCTCCCACTGGCCGCCTGCGGCGCCTCGGGTACCTCAGGCAGCGGGGACGTCGTCCTCGGCGCGTCGCTCCCTCTCACCGGACCGCTGGGCGTGTTCGGCCCCCCGATCCGGGCGGGCTACGAGCAGGCCGTCAAGGCGATCAACGACCAGGGCGGCGTCGACATCGGCGGCAGCCAACACAAGCTCAAGCTGGTGGTCAAGGACAACAAGAGCGACCCGACGGTGGTCACCTCGACCACGAAGTCGCTGGTGAACGACGACCAGGTCACGGCGCTGCTCGGCTCGGTCACGCCACCGATGACGATTCCGTTCTCGGTCGTCGCCGACCAGGAGCAGGTGCCCGCGCTCTCGCCGCTCACGCCGACGTTGGCGTGGCTGGCCGGGAACAAGAGCGGCTGGAAGTACGCCTACGACGTGTTCGTCGACGAGGTCGAGCAGACCGCGGTGAACTTCCAGGCCTCCGACCTGGTCGCCACCAACAAGAAGGTCGCCCTGTTCACCGACACCGGTGAGGACGGCAAGGCGATGGGTGGTCTGTGGGAGAAGCAGGCGCCGAAGTACGGCTACGACGTCGTCTACCACGCGGAGTTCCCCGTGGGCACCACCGACTTCAGCCAGTTCATCCAGAAGGCCAAGGCCGCCGACGCCCAGGTGATGATCGCCCAGGTGATCCCGCCCGACGCGGCAGCCCTGTGGAAGCAGATGAAGGCCCTCGGCTACGCGCCCAAGACGGCGTGGGCCGAGAAGGGTGGCACGGTCGGCTTCCCCCAGGCGGCCGGCGACGCCGCCGAGGGAGCCTCGGTGTTCGGCTGGTGGAGCCCCGCGAACGGCAACGTCGGCGGCCAGGCCGTGTACGACGCGAACAAGGCGGCGTTCGGCGACGGGCTCGGCGCTCAGGCCGCCGTCTCGGCATACGCGATGGTGCAGGTCATGGCCGACGCCCTCCACCGGGCCGGCAGCGTCGACCCGGGCGCGCTCAACAAGGCGCTCGGTTCCACCAAGGACCTCGACACGGTCTGGGCGAAGATCACGATCGGCAAGGACCACCGCGCGGTGATCAAGCCGACCGCCGTGCAGTGGCAGGGCAACGCCGAGGTCACGGTCTGGCCGAAGGACCAGGCGACCGGCACGCTGGTCTCGCCGCCTCCCGGACTGACCAGGTAGGCGGCGGCGATGACGGTCGAGGCCCTGGTGAACGGGGCGTTCCTGGGCGGTCTCTACGGCCTGGTCGCGCTCGGGCTGTCGCTGGTGTTCGGCATCATGCGCGTGGTCAACCTCGCTCACGGGATCATGGTGCTGCTCGGTGCCTACATCGCGGTCCTGGTCACCCGCGAGGTGTCGGTGGATCCGCTGCTGACCTTCGTCCTGGTCGGTCCGGCCGTCTTCCTCGTCGCCGCACTCACCCAGAGGCTGCTCCTCCAGCGACTGCTCGGGCACTCGCTGGAGGCGCCCCTGGTGGCGACGTTCGGACTCCTCCTGGTGGGTCAGGGCTTGCTCACCCACGTGTTCGGCACGAGCCCCCGGTCGCTCCGCGCGCCGTGGGGTGAGCAGGGGGTGACCTTGTTCGGCATGACCGTGCAGACCGCGAACGTCGTCGGCTTCACGCTGGCGGTGATCGTGGTCGCGGGCACCCAGCTGGTCCTGACCCGCACCAGGTTCGGCACCGCGCTGCGCGCCTCGGCGGCCGACCCGGCCACGGCGAGCACGCTGGGGATCAACATCCCGCTCATGCACGCGCTGACGTTCGGTGCGGCGGCGGCGATCGCCGCGCTCGCCGGCATCGTGTACGGCACCGCGTTCTCGGTGGACCCGAACTCCGGCCTGCCGCTGCTGGTCCTCGGGTTCACCGTCGTCGTCCTCGGCGGCGTCGGCAACGTGCCGGGAACCCTGGTCGGCGGCGTCGCCGTCGGTGTGGTCGCGGCAGCCGTCGGCGGCATCTTCGGACCCGTGTACTCACCGATCGCGGTGAACGCCCTGCTCCTCTTGATGCTGCTGGTGCGACCGCAGGGGATCATGCCGACGGTGCGACTGCGGAGGGCCGTCGCATGACCGGCACCTGGCGTGGCACCGCGACCGGACTGGCCCTCTGGCTCGGCGTCTTCGCCCTGCTCTGGAGCGTTCCCGGCCAGGTCGACCGCGGGACGCAGGAGCTGCTGCTGAACCTGCTGATCTGGGTCGGTGTCGCTCAGGCGTGGAACATCATCGGCGGCATCGGTGGCCAGCTCTCGCTGGGTCACTCGGTCTTCGTGGGGGCCGGCGGCTACACCGTCGCGATGCTCCTGCTCAAGACCGGTGCGTCGTGGCCGGCGGCGGTGATCGCCGGCGGCGTACTGTCCGCCGTGCTGGCCTGGCTGGTGTCGTTCGCGCTGCTGCGTCTGTCCGGCGTGTACTTCACGATCGGTTCCTCCGCGCTCGCGCTGATCGCGCTGTCGTGGATGGTGACGTGGCGCTGGACCGGGGAGAGCCGGGGACTCACCGTGCCGCTGGACGCGGTTCCGGACCGCGAGCTGAAGTTCCGCCTCGTCGCCGGCCTCGCCGTCCTGAGTTGTGTCGTGGTGTTCCTCGTCCTGCGGTCGACCTTCGGGCTGAGGCTGATGGCGGTGCGGGACAACGAGTCGGCCGCGGCAGCCCTCGGGGTCTCCGCTCCCGTGGTCAAGCGGCGGGCGTTCGTGATCAGCGCCTTCCTCACCGGGGCCATGGGTGCCGCTGTGACGCTCAACCAGGTCTACATCGAGCCGAACTCGATGTTCGGGCTCACCTGGGTGGTCACCGCCCTGGTGATGGTGATCGTCGGTGGGCTGGGCACCGTCGAGGGGCCGGTGATCGGAGCGTTCGTCATCTACTACGTCGTCGACAGGTCGCTGGACGGACAGCCGGTCCTCCAGGCCCTGCTCAGTGGTGTGCTGGTGATCCTCGTGATCGTGCTGGCGCCGCGCGGGATCAGCGGGCTCCTCCGCTCGGGCGTTGCGGCTGCCACCGGCGCCTGGGCACGGCGTCGTGACCCGGACACGCAGGCGCCGCTCCGGCTCGTTCCCGCCGAGCGCGAGGTCGTCGGTGACTAGCGCACCGCTCGCCACGCGGAAGGCGACGACCCGTGTGCTCGACGTGCACGCGGCGGTACGTCGCGACATCCTCAACGGGCGCCTGCTCCCGGGGGAGAAGCTCAGCCCGTCCGCGATGGCCCAGCAGTACGGCGTGAGCCTGAGCGTCGCGCGCGAGGCACTGACCCGGCTGGGAGAGCAGGGGCTGGTCGTCTCCCAGCCACAGCAGGGATTCCAGGTCATCCCGCTCTCCCGCGGTGACCTGCTCGACCTGACGGCGACCCGGCTGGACGTCGAGACCCTCGCCGTACGTCGCTCGGTCGAGCTCGGTGACGTGGAGTGGCGCTCGCGCCTGGTCGCGGCGCACTACCTCCTCGAGCACACCGAGCACCTCGAGGAGCAGGATCCGCCGGTGATCAGCGAGCAGTGGGCACGAGCGCACCACGACTTCCACGAGCTGCTGCTCTCGGCCTGTGGGAGCAAGCGGCTCCTCGAGATCGCCGAGTCCCTGCGCGACGAGGCAGAGGTCTACCGCCGTTGGTCCTCGCCCCTGGGCGGCCGCACACCGCGCGACATCGCCGACGAGCACCGGGCGATCCTCGACGCCGTCCAGGACGGTGACGCGGAACGCGCGGTGCTGCAGCTGGCGAGTCACATCTCGCACACCACCGACGTGCTGATCAGGCACGCCGTCTGAGGAGGGTTGACCTTTGCAGCACCACGCCGAGGACCACATCTCGGTGCTCGAGCACCTCGCCCGCTACTTCGACGCCTGCGACCGCGCCGACATCGACCAGGTCATGACGATCCTCGCCGGCGCCACCGTGCGTGTGGGCACGCTGGAGACCGCGGACCCGGCGGCCATCCGGCACGCGTACGAGTCGCGCCAGCCCGCGCCCATGTCCGACGGCCGCCGACGCACCAAGCACCACGTGACCAACCTGGTCGTCGGGCCCGCCGACGACCCGACGCAGATCGCGGCGTCGGCGTACTACTTCCGGCTGGAGCCGAGCGAGTCCGGCCCGGTCGTCGCCGCGAGCGGGCGCATCGAGCAGCTCCTCGTGCGTGACGCCCAGCGGTGGCGGGTACGCCGGCACACGATCGTCAGCGACTTCTGAGGAGTGTCGTGAGGACCCTGCAGATCATCATCGGCAGCACCCGTCCGGGACGGGTCGGGCTGCCGGTCGCTGAATGGTTCAGCCGTCGGGCGCGCGAGAGCGGTCTGTTCGACGTGGAGGTCCTGGATCTGGCCGAGATCCGGCTGCCGATGTTCGACGAGCCGCACCATCCCCGGCTCGGCCGCTACGTGCACGACCACACCGTCCGCTGGAGTGCTGCGATCTCCCGCGGCGACGCCTACGTGTTCGTGGTCCCGGAGTACAACTACGGCTTCAATGCTGCCACCAAGAACGCCATCGACTACCTGCACACCGAGTGGCAGGGCAAGCCGGTCGGCTTCGTGAGCTACGGCGGCATCGCTGCGGGCACGCGGGCGGTCCAGATGCTCAAGCAGGTCGTGACCACGTTGAGCATGGTGCCGGTCTTCGAGTCGGTGAACATCCCGTTCGTGCACGAGATGCTCGCCCCGGACGGCTCCGTCGTGGCGAGCCCCGCGATGGAGCACGCCGCCGATGCCATGCTCGGTGCGCTGCACCGCTGGGAGGTGGCGACCCGGGAGCTGCGGCCCGCGCCGGAACGGGTCGAGCCCCGAGCGGGTTGACCTGCGCGGCCGGCGTTCTGCGTGCCGGTCAGGCGGAGGCCATCGCACCGGCGCGAGCCGCCGCGAGCGACACGAACGGGTCGAGAGCCGCAGGGTCGTCGACCGCTCCGAGCGTGAGGACGTCCTCGAGGTGCGCGCCGGCGAGGATGCGCTTGACCGGCACCTCGAGCTTCTTGCCCGTGCGCGTGTGCGGGACAGCCGGGACGGCGAAGACGTCGTCGGGCACGTGTCGCGGCGACGCCTGCTCGCGCAGCCTCGTCCTGATCGTGGCGACCAGCTCGTCGTCGAGCTCGCGCCCGTCCTCGAGCACCACGAACAGCGGCATCCAGTAGCCCGCCTCGGGCAGGTCGATCCCGACGACCAGCGACTCCTTGACGCCGGGCACGTTCTCGACGATCTCGTAGATGTCGGCGCTTCCGAGCCGCACGCCCTTGCGGTTCAAGGTCGCGTCGGAGCGCCCGTGGATGGCCACGCTGCCCCGCTCGGTCACGGTGATCCAGTCTCCGTGGCGCCACACGCCCGGGAAGCGGTCGAAGTAGGCGTCGCGGTACCGCGCCCCGTCCGCGTCGTTCCACAGCATCACCGGCATCGACGGCATCGGCGCGGTGACCACGAGCTCGCCGACGCGTCCGCGCACCGGCTGCCCACCGTCGTCGAAGGCGTCGAGCGCCACTCCCAAGGGCGCGCAGGACAGCTCGCCGGGCCACACCGGCAGCGTCGGGGCCCACGTCGCGAGCGCCGAGACGACGTCGGTGCCGCCCGAGAGCGACGCCAGCGGGACGCCCGGGAAGGACCGGCCGACCCAGTCGTACGACGAGGCGGCGACCGGTGAGCCCGTCGCGCCGATCAGTCGCAGGCGGCTCAGGTCGTGGTCGACCGCCGGCCGGTCACCGTGCCGCTCGCTGGCCTGGAGGTAGGCGGGGCTCGCGCCGAAGACGGTGACCTCGTGGTCGCCGCAGATCTGCCAGAGCCGGTCGGTCCCGGGGTACGCCGGGCTGCCGTCGTACGCGACGACGCTGGCGCCGACCAACAGGCCGCAGACCACGAAGTTCCACATCATCCAGTTCGTGGTGGTGTACCAGAACAGCCGATCGGCCGGGGTGACGTCCAGGTGCAGCCGCAGCGTCTTGAGGTACTCCAGTACGACGCCTCCGTGGCTGTGCACCAGTCCCTTCGGCACGCCGGTCGTGCCCGACGAGTAGAGCACCCAGAGCGGGTGCTCGAACGGCACCGGGACGGGCCGCAGCGGTTCGGCGGCACGTGCCATGACGTCGTCCCAGGTGGTGACGGGCACGTCGAAGTCGAGCGGTGGTTGGTCGAGGTGAGGCACGTGGAGGACGGCGGTCACGGTCGGCAGGAGACCGGCCAGCTCGACGGCTTCCTGCCGCCGGTCGTGTCGAGCCCCCGCGAAGTGGTAGCCGTCGGCGCAGACGAGGACCGTCGGCTCCAGCTGGGCCAGCCGGTTCGCGGCGGCCGGTGCGGCGTAGTCGGGACCGCACGCGGACCACAGTGCGCCGAGGCTGGCGGTCGCCAGGAACGCGACCACCGCGGCGCCGGAGTTGGGGAGGTACCCGACCACCCGGTCGCCCGGGGTGACCCCGAGGTCCCGCAGGGCGCCCGCGACCTGTGCGGTCCGGCCCTCGAGCTCGGCCCAGGTGATCGCCCGGTGCGCGCCGTCCTCGGTCGCCTCGATCACCGCGACGCCGTCGGCCGGTCGTCCGCGGAAGACCTGGTCGACGAAGTTCAGCGTGCTGTCGGGGAACCAGACGGCGCCCGGCATGGCGTCCGAGGCCAGCGCCGGTCCTTCGCCACGCACGCCTGCGACGTCGCCGTCGCGCCAGACCAGGTCCCAGAACTCGTCGAGGTGGTCGACCGACCAGCGCCACAGGTCCTGGTAGTCCGGCAGCCGGACGCCGTACGCCGCCTCGACGCGACTGGTGAACGCCGCCAGGGCGCTTCGGCTCGCGGTGACCGGGTGGGGTGTCCACATCGGGGTGGGCTCGGCTGGCTGGTCCACGGTCATCTGCGTCAGCTCGCGTCGGCTGCGGCCTGGTCCTGGGCGCTCGCGAGTCCGGAGTCGACCAGGAGGGTCTGGGTCAACGAGATGTGCTTCTCGAAGAGGTCGACGGCGAGGTCGGCCTCGTGGGCAAGGGCCGCGTCGCAGAGGGCCTGGTGCTCGCCGACGACGTCCCGGCCCGCCTCGCGGCCGCTCACACCGGACCACGCGCGGTACAGCTCCGCGGCGTCGGAGAGCCGGTCGCAGATGTCGAGCAGGATCGGGTTGCCGCACGCGTCGATGAGCTTGTGGTGGAAGGCGAGGTGCGCGCGGGCCCACTCCTCGCTGCGCAGGTCGGGGCCGTCGGGAAGGAACATCGGCAGGCTGGCCAGGCGGTGGTGGGCAGCCAGCACCTCCGACTCCCAGGTCACCCCGCCGCGCTGGACGGACAGTCGCAGGGCGGCGCCTTCGTTCGTCACGCGCGCGAACGTGAGGTTCGCCAGGTCCTCCAGCGACAGCGTGGTCACGTGGAAGCCGCGGTTGCGGTCGATCCGGACCAGACTCTTCGCGGCGAGCAGCCCCAGCGCTTCGCGCACCACGCCGAGACTCACGCCCAGCTCCCGACCCAGCTCGGCCGGCTTCAATCGCGTGCCGGGTGCCAGCTCGCGGTTGAGGATCGCGAATCGCAGGTCCTCGAAGACCTTCATCGCCAGGCTCTCGGCCTCTGCATTCTTCACCACCGGCAAAGAGTAGCATCTGAGACAGAAAATCGATTCTCTTTCCATTCCAGAACCGGGACCCGGACTCGCTGCGCGAACGGCTGTACGCTCGTAGACTCCTGCGCCAACGATGGGGGCGACGGCGGTGATCGGGCGCGACCACGAGTGCTCCGTGGTCGCCGGACACGCACGGCCCGACGGCACGGGAGGCGACCCGTCGCTCCTGATCGTGGGCGAGGCGGGCATCGGCAAGAGCGTGCTGTGGTCCTACGGTGTCGCCGCCGCTGCCGAACAGGGTTGGCGAGTGCTCTCGGCCGCGCCCGCAGCGGCGGAGCGCGACCTCTCGTTCGCGGCGGTCGGGGACCTGCTGGCCGGTCTGCTCGACGATCCTGACCTGGTCGTCGCAGCGCCGCAACGCCGAGCGCTCGAGGTCGCCCTGCTGCTGCGCGACGCCGAGGGTTCGGCGGTCGACCAGCGGGCGGTGGCGCTGGGAGTGATGGCCGTCCTCTCCGCGCTGGTCGAGCGCGAGCCGGTGTTCGTCGCGATCGACGACGTGCAGTGGGTCGACGCCGCCTCGGCGGCGGCGCTCGGATTCGCGCTGCGCCGGCTGGCCGGGGACCGCCTGCGCGTGCTCGCCACCGCGCGCGTGGCGGCGGAGGGGAGGCCGCCGGGCGGATGGCCCGTCGAGCCGGCCCGCGTCCTCCCTCTCCAGGGCCTGAGCGCCGGAGCGACCGGCCACCTCATCGCCGAGCGCCTGGATCTCCGGCTCGGACACGTCCAGCTGCGGCGCGTCCACGACGCGGCCCGTGGCAACCCGATGCACGCTCTCGAGCTGGCCCGCTCGCAGGGCGCCGTACTCGGTGCCGGGGCGTTCGAGACCTTCGACCCCGGGGTGGAGCTCAGTGACCTGGTGCTGAGGCGACTCTCGCGCGTTCCCGACTCGACGCGCGAGGTGCTGTTGCTGGCGGCGGTCAGTCGGCAGCCCTCCACCGGCATGCTGGCCGGCGCGCTCGACCGCAGTGTCGAGCCCGACCTGGCGCGCGCCGCCACCTCGGAGCTCGTGTACGTCGTCGGGGACCGGGTCTTCTTCCGGCACCCCTTGTACGCCGCCGCCTGTGCCAGCCTCGCCGGTCGTGCCGCCTGCCGGCTGGCCCATCGCCGGCTCGCTGCGATCGTCGCCGATGGTGAGGCTCGTGCCCGCCACCTCGCCCTGGCCGCCGAGGCACCCGACGCCGACGTGGCGGCCGTCCTGGAGGAGACCGCCCTGGACGCGCGGCTGCGTGGCGCCCCGGTGGCGGCCGCGGAGCTCGCCACCTTGGCCCAGCAGCTCACGCCGGACGACGATGCCGCCGCGCGGGTGCGGAGGGGTGTCGCGGCAGCGCGGTACCTCTCCGAGGCCGGCGACACCACGGCCGCGGAGGCGGTCCTGACCGAGCTCCTCGCGTGTGTCCGCGGTCGGCCCGAGAGGTGCCGGATCCTGCTGGCCCTGAGTGACCTCTCCTACGAGTCGACCGGGGTGCTGGCCGCTCGCCGCCACGCCCTCAGCGCCCTCGACGAGGCGCGCGGCGACCCCGTCCTGACCGCCGAGGCACAGCTCGGCTACGCCGCCCGCTCGCAGCTCGACGTCTCCGAACGCCGCGAGCTGTCCGGCTCGGCGCTCGAGACGTTGCGCTCCCTCCCCGAGCCGGACGCCACGCTGCTGGCGCAGGCCCTTCGGGAGGTGGCGCTGGCCGACTACCACCTCGGCAACGGGATGTCGCGTGACCTCATGCGTGAGGCGATGCGCCTCGAGGAGACGCTCCGGATGCCACCGCCGGTCGCCTGGCGGGCCAGCACCATGCTCGGCGAGTGCTTGAAGTACGTCGATGCGTTCGACGAGGCGAACGCGCTGCTGACCGAGGCTGCCGAGCAGGCCCACCTGCAGGGCGACCTGGCCTCGCTGGCGGAGATCGCCGGCCATCGTGCCGAGCTGGCGCTCTGGCTCGGTGACTGGGAGCAGGCAGGGTCGTTGGCTGCCAGTGCGGTCGCATCGGCCCGCGAGATCGAGCAGGACGGCCGCCTCGCCATGGCCCTGCGGTACGACGCGCTCGTGGCCAACCACCGGGGCGAGGAGCAACGTGCCCGTGCCGCCGCTGCGGACGCCCTCGCAGCGGCTCGCCGCTCGGACGACGACTGGGTGACCATGCTGGTGTCCGCCGACCTCGCCCTGCTCGACCTGTCCCTGGGCGAGGTCCGGGCTGCCCGCGCCGGTCTGGCCGAGGTCGACCGAGCTGCATCGGCCGAGCTGCTCAGCGAGCCGCGGCAGTGGCGCTACCTGGGCGACTACGTCGAGGCGCTGGTTGCCTGCGGAGACCTCCCGGCGGCCGTCGACCGCCTGTCCCGGTTGTGCGAGTGGTCCGCCCGGGCGGGTGGATGGGCGGAGGCGCTGGCGGTGCGGGCGTCGGCGCAGGTGCGCCTGGGCTCGGGCGAACACGCCGAGGCCCTGGCCGACCTGGCCCGTGCGGTCGAGCTCTTCGACGCACTGCCGCTGCCGTTCGAACGGGCGAGGACCCGGCTGCAGCTGGGAGCGGCGCTTCGGCGTACCGGGCAGCGGCGCGCCGCGAGGAGCAAACTCGACGCCGCGGAGGCGACGTTCGCCGAGCTCGGCGCCTCAGCCTGGCACGCACGGTGTGCCGAGGAGAGGGGTCGGCTCGGCGGTCGGCCCGTGGCCGAGGACCGGTTGACCGCGGCGGAGGCCGCGGTCGCCGCCATGGTGGCCACGGGGGCCAGCAACAAGGAGGTCGCCGCGGGGCTCTCGATCAGCCCTCGCACCGTCGAGGTGCACCTCGGCCGGATCTACCGCAAGCTCGGCGTACGGAATCGCGCCGAGCTTGCGGCCCGGTACCGCTGATCCGGGGCAAAGATACGGGCTTTCCGGGACGCGGATCCGGTCCTTGCGCGCCTAGCGTCGGTCGCACCCGGCAGCTGAGGAGCGGCGCGATGGAGACCTATCTCGTCGAAGCGTTCCTTCCTGGCGGGCGGGTCGGCTCCGGGATCGGAACGGCTCGGCTCCACGGGGTGAGGAGTGCCGGCAGGGTGCTGCAGATGTTCGCGCTGCCGGCCTCGGAGCTGTGCTTGTGCCTCGTGGAAGCCACCAGTCACGAGGCGGCGACCGCCGTGGTCCGTGACGCCGGACTGACCGTCGACGGACGACCCGAGATCGTCGAGGTCATCAGCCCGGGCAACCCCATCCCTCCGCAGACACAGGAGATTCCATGAAGACACGCACGACGTTGCTCGCGGCGCTCGCCGGCGCCGGACTGGCGGTGAGCGGACTCGGCGCCGCCCCCGCCCTCGCCTCCCAGCCGCAGCCGTTCACGCTCACGTGTGACGGCCACGACTACACAGTCCGGGCATCCCAGAACAACAGCAGCGAGCACGGTGGCTGGTCCGCCGCGGTCATCCAGGACGGCGGCTCAGGCGTCCTCATCCCGACGTCGTTCGAGTTCACGGCGTACGACGACACGGCCGGCGCAACCATCTTCGACGGCACCCAGTCGAAGGGCGGCGGGAACGCCAACCACAACCAGCAGACGGTGAGCTGTACCCAGACCATGACCGGCACGCTGGCCGACCTGATGGACCCGGGCGAGACGCCGCCGCCGGGCTTCGACCCCTCCGACACGGTGACGCTGACCTTCACCGCGACAGCCGTCACCAAGCCCTGACCGTCACACGGGGGTGACGCAGAGAGCCGCAGGTCGATGACCTGCGGCTCTCTCGGTGGTGGGCAGGGGCGGGGTCGAACCGCCGACCTTCCACTTTTCAGGCGGACGCTCGTACCAACTGAGCTACCTGCCCAACAGCCGAGAAGCATACAGGCCGCCTCGGGCAGCGCCGAATCGGGCGTCGGCACGCCGAGACGGGCCTGAAACGAGAACAGGTTCTTGTCAACCATCGGGTCATCGGCTAGAACTGGACACATGTCCAATCAGGTGTCCAGCGACTGATGTCGAAGTACGAGCAGCCGTCCCGGCGACCGGCCGTGATCAGCGGTGCCTCCTCTGGCATCGGCGCCGCCGCGGCGCTCACCCTGGCGAAGGCCGGCCACCCCGTGGCGCTCGGCGCGCGCCGGGTCGACCGGTGCGCGGAGCTGGTCGAGCAGATCCGGAGCGAGGGCGGCGAGGCGGTCGCGCACCCGCTCGACGTCACCGACGAGACGTCTGTGGAGGCGTTCGCGAAGGCAGTCGTCGCCGACCTGGGTGACGTCGAGGTCTTGGTCTCGAACGCCGGCAAGGTGGGTCCCGGCGTCATCCACGAGGTCAGCAGCGAGCGGATCGCGGCCGAGCTCGACCTCAACATCGTCGGGGCGCACCGCCTGGTGCGGGCCTTCGTGCCCGGCATGGTCGAGCGGACCCGCGGCGACGTGGTGTTCGTCAGCTCCGACGTGGCCGTGCGAGCCCGGCCGTTCATGTCGGCGTACGCCGCCAGCAAGTGGGGCCTGGAGGGGATGGCGCACGCCATGCAGATGGAGCTCGAGGGTTCCGGCGTCCGGGTCAGCATCGTCCGGCCCGGTCCGACGTGGAGCGAAATGGGCACCGACTGGGACGACGAGGAGGCGGCCGCGGTGCTCAACGGCTGGATCAGGTTCGGCCTCGCCCGGCACCCGCACTTCCTGAAGCCGGCTGCGCTCGCCGACGCGATCGCGACGGTCGTGGACGCCCCTCGGGGCGTCCACCTGAACCTGATCGAAGTGAACCCAGAAGCGCCCCTGGAGGAGAAGTGACGGTTTCGCCAGGCTCGACCACCGGGGAGGGCTCGTCCATCGGGGTCGCGACGAGCTCGACCATCGATTCGATCCCGGAGGTGTCGCGCCGGTTCCCCGAGAGCCCGCACGGCCATCTGGAAGACCTGCGCGACGACCCGATCGACCTGCTCCACCGGGTGCGCGAGGAGTGCGGCGACGTGGGCCGGTTCGTGCTCGGTGAGCGCGACGTCGTCCTGGTCAGCGGAGCCGAGGCCAACGAGGTGTTCTTCCGCGCGCCGGACGAGGTGCTCGACCAAGCGGAGGCGTACCCGTTCATGACCCCGATCTTCGGCAAGGGCGTCGTCTTCGACACCACGCCCGAGCAGCGCCAGGAGGCCTTGAAGAACCAGGCGCTGCGCGGCGACATGATGCGCGGCCACGCGAGCACCATCGAGCACGAGATCCGTGAGATGGTCGCCGGCTGGGAGGGCACCGGCGAGATCGAGATGCACGACTTCTTCGCCGAGCTCACGATCTACACCACCTCGGCCTGCCTGATCGGCAAGCCGTTCCGGGCGGAGCTGGACTCCCGGTTCGCGCAGGCCTACCACAACCTCGAACGCGGCACCGACGCCCTCGCGTACGTCGACCCCTACATGGAGGGCGTCGAGAGCTTCCGGCTGCGCGACGAGGCGCGGGAGCGACTGGTCGGCCTGGTCTCGGCGATCATCGACCAGCGTGAGGCCCGGGGCACCGTCCCGCGCGAGGACCGCGACCTGCTCGACGTCCTGATCTCGCTGAAGAACCCCGACGGCAGCCGGCACTTCTCCGCCGACGTGATCACCGGCATGTTCATCTCGATGATGTTCGCCGGGCACCACACGAGCTCGGGCACCGCCGCGTGGACGCTGATCGAGCTGCTACGCCACCCCGACGTGATGGCCGAGATCGTCGAGGAGCTCGACACCCTGTACGCCGACGGCGCCGAGGTGTCCTTCCAGGCGCTGCGGTCCATCCCCAAGCTCGAGGCGGCGCTGAAGGAGACGCTCCGGCTGCACCCGCCGCTGATCCTGCTGCTCCGGGTCGCCCAGCAGGACATCGAGATCGGCGGCCACCTGATCCCCGCCGGCACCATGGTCGGAGCGAGTCCGCGGGTCTCGAACCGGATCGCCGAGGACTTCCCGGACCCGGAGCGCTTCGACCCCGGTCGTTACATCGACCCGCGCCAGGAGGACCTCGCGAACCGGTGGACCTGGATCCCCTTCGGAGCCGGCAAGCACCGCTGCGTCGGCAACGCGTTCGCGATGATGCAGCTCAAGGCGATCTTCTCGGTGCTGCTGCGCGACTACGAGTTCGAGATGACCCAGCCGCCGGAGTCCTATCGCGACGACACGTCGAAGATGGTGATCCAGCTCGCCCGGCCCGCGCAGGTCCGTTACCGCAGGAGGGCTGGCCGATGAGAGTGAGCGCCGACACCGACCTCTGCCAGGGGCACCAGATGTGCCAGGCCGAGGCGCCCACCGTCTTCGGCTTCGACGAGGACACCGACCGAGTCGTGCTGCTCGACGAGCATCCCGACGAGTCCCTGCGCGACGCGGTGCAGGCGGCCGTGAAGTACTGCCCCGCGATGGCTCTTTCGATGGAGGACTGATGAGCGACCTGACCCGCGCCGAGATCGAGGAATTCTGGGACTCCTGGCTGGCGATCAACCGCGAGGCCGAGCGGATCGGCGACTGGCGGATCATGGCCGAGCACTACGCGGTCGACGCGACGTACGGCTGGATGTACGCACCCGACGAGCACTTCATGGCCGTGGGTCGCGACCAGATCCGCGACTGGGCGATCGGGATCGAGATGGACGGCCTCGACGGGTGGCACTACGACTACCAGGCGACCCTGATCGACGAGAAGAACGCCATGGTCGTGGGGTTCTGGAAGCAGCGCTCCGGGATCATCGACGACAGCACGGGCGAGGAGTTCGAGATCCTCGGCATCGGCGGCAGCTGGTTCGGCGTCGAGAGACAAGACCGTGGCCCGGACCATCCTGATACTGGCCTGCTGAAGTTCGCCTGGCAGCGGGACTGGTTCGACATGCCGTCGACCGCGCACACGTTCCTCTCGATCATCCAGGCCGGCAAGGCGCCGGAGACGTTGCTCAAGCGGATGTCGGTGACCGGCCTCGAGGTGCCCGGCCACTACCGCCACCGCGACCTGCCGTCGACGGTGTGGCCGCCGCCGGTGGAGGCCGGGGAGTACGTGACGCAGGCCGAGCCGGAGATCTCGGCATGAGGGTTTCGACAGGCTCAACCACCGTGGGATGTCCCGCGGCCCAGCAGCTGATCGACGGCAAGCTGGTGCCGGCCTCGAACGGCGCGACGTTCCCGATCCTGAACCCTGCGACCGGTCAGGAGATCGGGCAGGCTCCCGACGCCACCGCCGACGACGTGGACGCGGCGATCGCCGCAGCCCGCCGGGCTTTCGACGAGACCGACTGGTCCACCGACCACGAGCTGCGGGTGCGGTGCCTGCGCCAGCTGCACCAGGCCCTGCTCGAGGACGCCGATGCCTTCCGCGCGCTGACGACGGCCGAGGTCGGGATGCCGTCGTTCATGATGGCCGCCGCCGGGTTCGACGTACCGGTGGAGGGGCTGAAGTGGGTCACCGACCTGCTGGAGTCCTACGAGTTCGAGTCCGACCTCGGGGTCGCCGAGCCGATGGGCATCCCCAGCCGGCGGACCGTACGCCGCGAGCCGGTCGGCGTGGTCGCCGCGATCACGCCGTGGAACGTGCCGACCCAGATCAACCTCGCCAAGGTCGGGCCGGCGCTGGCCGCAGGCTGCACCGTCGTGCTCAAGCCGGCGCCGGACACGCCGTGGGTGGCTTGCGAGCTCGGCCGGCTGGTGGCCGAGCACACCGACATCCCGCCGGGGGTGTTCAACGTCGTGACACCGCGCGCGAACGACGTCGCGGCGGTGCTGACCTCGGACCCGCGGGTCGACATGGTGTCGTTCACCGGCTCGACCGCCACGGGCCGGGTGATCATGGCGGCCGCCGCCCCGACGCTGAAGAAGGTCTTCCTCGAGCTCGGCGGCAAGTCCGCGGCGATCGCGCTCGACGACGCCGACGTGGCGTCGGTGGCCGGCGCCACGGCGTTCGCCGCCTGCATCCACGCCGGCCAGGGCTGCGCGATCACCACGCGACTCGTCGTGCCGCGCCAGAAGTACGACGAGGCGGTACAGGTCGCGGCCGCGACCATGGAGTCGATCGGGGCCAAGGACCCGGCCGATCCGGGCGCGATCTGCGGCCCGGTGATCTCCGCGGTCCAGCGCGACCGGGTCGAGTCCTACCTGCGGCTGGCCGAGGAGGAGGGCGGCCGCTTCGCCACCGGTGGCCACGTGATCGACCGGGACGGCTACTGGATCGAGCCGACCGTGGTCGCCGGCCTGGACAACTCCTCGCGGCTGGCCCAGGAGGAGATCTTCGGACCGGTGCTGGTGGTGATCCCGCACGACGGCGACGACGACGCGGTGCGGATCGCCAACGAGTCGGCGTACGGGCTGTCGGGGTCGGTCGACGCCGCCGACCTCGAGCGCGCCCGCGCCGTGGCCCGCCGGATCCGGACCGGCACGCTCGCGGTGAACGGCGGGGTGTGGTTCAGCCCGGACGCGCCGTTCGGCGGCTACAAGCAGTCCGGGATCGGCCGCGAGATGGGCGTGGCCGGCTTCGAGGAGTACCTGGAGACCAAGACGATCGCCGAACCGGCATGAGGAGCGAGATGAGATTCGAGAACAAGGTCGCGATCGTGACCGGTGCCGCGCAGGGGATCGGCGAGGCCTACGCCAAGGCGCTCGGCGCCGAGGGCGCCTCGGTCGTCGTCGCGGACCTCAACACCGAGTCGGGCGAGCGGGTCGCCAAGGAGATCGAGGCCGACGGCGGCACCGCGATGTTCGTGCGCTGCGACGTCTCCGACTCGGAGTCGGCGAACGCGCTGGCCGAGGCGACGGTGGCGGCGTACGGCGGCATCGACCACCTGGTGAACAACGCCGCCATCTACGGCGACATGGCGTTCGACCTGCTGATCACCGTCGACTGGGACTACTACCGGAAGTTCATGTCGGTGAACATGGACGGCGCGCTGGTGATGACCCGGGCGGTCTTCCCGCACATGCAGCAGCGCGGCGGCGGGTCGATCGTCAACCAGTCCTCGACGGCGGCTTGGCTCTACTCCGGCTTCTACGGCTTGGCGAAGGTCGGCATCAACGGGCTCACCCAGCAGCTGGCCCACGAGCTCGGTGGCATGAACATCCGGGTGAACGCGATCGCTCCCGGCCCGACCGACACGGCCGCGACCCGCACGCAGGCCGGTGATGCCGCCCATGACATTGTCAGGAACTCCCTTGCTATCAAGCGGATCGGTCAACCCGAGGACATGGTCGGCGCCTGCCTGTTCCTGCTCTCCGACGAGGCGTCGTGGATCACCGCACAGATCCTCGACGTCGACGGCGGGCAGGTGTTCCGGGCGTGACCTCCTCGGTGGTTGAGCCTGTCGAAACCCGCGTCGGTTTCGTCGGCCTGGGCAACATCGGCAAGCCGATGGCGCTGCGCCTGGCCAGCTGGCCCGGCGGCCTGACCGTGTACGACGTGGTGCCCGACCCGCTCCGCGAGCTCGAGAAGGCCGGTGCGCGGGTGGCCTCGTCGCTCGCCGACCTCGCCGCGGAGTGCGCCGTGATCAGCGTGATGGTGCGCGACGACGACCAGGTGCGCGACGTGATCGGCGAGATCCTGGGGGCCGCTCGACCCGGCACGGTCGTGGCCGTGCACTCCACGGTCTCGCCTGACCTGCCGCCCCAGCTCGAGGACCTCGCCGGCCGGCACGACCTGCTCCTCGTCGACGCCCCGGTCAGTGGCGGGGCGATGGGTGCGGCCGACGGGACGCTCGCGATCATGGTCGGCGGCAGCGATGCGGCGTACGACGCGGTGCGCGGGCCGCTCGGCCTGATGGGCAGCGAGATCGTGCACTGTGGTCCGGCAGGCAACGGCACGGCCGCAAAGCTGGCGCGCAACCTGCTGCACTTCGTGGCATTCACCGCTACCGGCGAAGCACTGCGGCTCGCCGAGGCCGCCGGTGTCGACCTGGTCGCGCTGGGCCGGATCGTGCGGCACACCGACGCCATCACCGGCGGTCCGGGCGCGATCATGCACCGCGCCACCACGGCGCCCCTGGCGCCGGAGGACGGGTGGACGCCGATCTTCGAGCATGTGCTCGCGCTGGGCTCCAAGGACCTCGCCCACGCGATCGAGCTGGCCGGCCAGCTCGGCGTCGAGGTGCCGATGGCCCAGTACGCCGCGGAGCACCTCGGCGAGGCGCTGGGGCTGGCCTCGACAGGCTCGACCGCCGTGGAAGGGGCAACCGTATGAGCGGGAAGTTCGATGACCTGCCGGAGGTCCGCCGCCGCGGACTGGAGAAGATGGAGCAGGTCTACGGGTTCGAGATGAACGACATGGGCGGCGACTTCTTCGGTTACACCGCCGACCATCTCTTCGCCGACATCTGGCAGCGCCCCGGTCTCTCCGACCGCGACCGCAGGCTGCTGCTGATCGGGATGCTGTGCACCCACGGCGCCCAGGACGTGCTCTCGATCCAGATCCCTGCGGCGTACCGGGCCGGTGAGCTCGACGAGGACAACCTGCGCGAGATCGTGATCATGGCCTGCCACTATGCCGGCTGGCCGGTCGGGGCGCGGCTGAACAGTCTGGTCGAGGAGACGATCCGAAAGGGCCGTGGCGATGGCTGAGGCCACCGTGGCGGCGAGCCTGCGGCAGGGCCTGAACGCCCGCCAGGCCGAGACCGTCGAGCGGCTGCTGGTCGCCGGCGAGGCGGAGCTCGACGAGGTGGGCCCGGACGCGCTCACCATCCGCACGGTCGCCCACCGCGCCGGGGTGTCACCCGCGACGGCGTACACCTACCTGGCGTCGAAGCACCACCTGTTCGCGGAGCTGTTCTGGCGTCGGCTGGTGACCGACCCCGGACCCGAGCCGACTGGCGCGACTCCCACCGAGCGGATCCAGACGTTCACCCGGCACATGGCCGCGATGCTCGGCCGGTCCCCGCACCTGGCGACCGCGGCGAACCTCGCCCTGCTCGGCACCGACCCGGAGGTCGAGCGCCTGCGCCTGGTGATCGGCGCGGAGTTCGTGCAGCGCTTCCGCGACGCGATCGGCGAGCCGGTCGATCCTCGAGTGCTCGAGACGCTCACGTTCGCGTTCTCCGGAGCCCTGCTCCAGGCCGGCATGGGCCTGGTGACCTACGACGAGCTCAGCAAGCGCCTCGACGACGTCGTGGCGGTGATCATGGAGGGCCACGAATGACCACCCAGAAGGCGTCCGGCTGCCCGCTGAACTTCGACCACTACGACTACGCCCTGCAGGACGACCCCTACCCGGTCTATGCGCGCCTGCGGGACGAGGCGCCGCTCTACCACAACGAGGAGCACGACTTCTGGGTGATGTCGCGGCACGAGGACATCAACCGGGCGTTTCGCACCGACGGGGTCTACTCCAACAAGATGGGCGTCTCGCTCGACGCCAGCGCGTGGAACCCGCAGGCCCACGTGGTGATGTCGTTCCTCGGCATGGACCCTCCGGAGCAGACCCGGCTGCGCAAGCTGGTGTCGCGCGGCTTCACGCCGCGACGGGTGGCGCAGATGGAGCCGCAGATCCGGCGGCTGTGCCTGCTCTACCTCGAGCCCGCTCTCGAGCAGGGGGAGCGCGACGCGGCCGAGTTCGACTGGATCACCGATTTCGCCGGCAAGTTCCCGATGGACGTGATCTCCGAGATGCTCGGCGTGCCGCAGGCCGACCGGGACGAGCTGCGCCGCCAGGCCGACCTGCTCGTGCACCGAGAGCACGGGCTGCGCGACGTACCGCCGGTGGGCTTCGAGGCGTCGATGGCGCTGTTCTCCTACTACGGCGACCTGATCGCCGAGCGTCGCAAGCACCCGGGTGAAGACCTGGTCACGGCGCTGCTGATGACCGAGGAGGACGACGGCGACCGGATGACCGACGGCGAGCTGACCGCGTTCCTGTTCCTCATGGTCGTCGCGGGCAACGAGACGACGACCAAGCTGCTCGGCAACGCCGTGCACCACCTGAGTCGGCACCCCGAGCAGCGCGAGGCGGTCTTCGCCGACCCCGAGCTGGTCGGCCCCTGGATCGAGGAGACGCTGCGGTACGACGCGTCCAGCCAGCTGCTCGCCCGGCACACCCTCGAGGACGTCACTATCGACGGGACCACGTGCCCGGCCGGGTCCAAGCTCCTGCTGAACATCGGGTCGGCCAACCACGACGAGCAGGTGTTCACCGAATCCGAGGAGTACGACGTCCTCCGTGACCGCGACGAGCTCGCGAAGCACATCGCCTTCGGCGGCGGCCGGCACTTCTGCCTGGGTGCGAACCTCGCTCGTCTGGAGGCGAACATCGCCCTCGACGAGCTGGTCAGCCGGTGTTCGACGATCGAGACGCTTCCCGGGGCGCAGAGGTTCTACTCGGCCAACGTCCGCGGCTTCTCGTCCCTGCCGGTCCGGACCGTGCTGCGGTGAGCAGTCGCTACGCGTCGCTGACCCGGGCCGAGCTCGCCGTCCTGGTGCCCGAGCTGCTGCTGATCGGCCAGCTGATCGACCGGTCCGGCATGGCGTGGTGCATCTCGGCGTACGGGCGTGAGGGGATGCAGCGGGTCGCGATCGAGGAGTGGATGGCGGCCAGCCCGATCTACACCGGCCGGATGCAGCGTGCGCTGGGCTACGAGGGCGACGACGTCGTCACGATCTTCAAGGGTCTGCAGCTCGACATCGGCGCACCGCCGCAGTTCATGGACTTCCGGTACACCGTGCACGACCCCTGGCACGGCGAGTTCCACCTCGACCACTGTGGTGCGCTCATGGACGTCGAGCCGATGGGCGAGGACTTCGTCCGCGGCATGTGCCACGACATCGAGGACCCGACCTTCGACGCCACCGCGGTCGCGACGAATCCTCGCGCCCAGGTGCGGCCGGTGCACCGGCCGCCGCGCGTGCCCGTCGACCGGCAGCCGCACTGCGCCTGGACGGTGGTGATCGACGACGCCCACCCGCCCGTGTCGGAGTCAGCCGACTGCACGGCACTGCGTTCCTCACAGGCGGCGCTGACCGAGCTCGCTCCGATCGACCCGTCCGACGACGGCACGGGTGACTACGCCGGGCCGCTGCTGGCCGACCTCGACTTCGGTGCGTTCTCGCACTCCGCGCTGGTGCGGATGGCCGACGAGGTCTGCCTGCAGATGCACCTGCTCAACCTGGGGTTCCGGCGGGCGGTCGACCGGCGCAGCTCGCCGGAGGAGGCGCGCACGATCGCGACCCGGCAGCTGGTCGGTATCGCCGGCGTGGCCGCCGAGCGGATCCACGGCGCACTCGGCCTGCCGGCCGACGAAGCCGGCGCGCTCCGGGTGCTGTCGCTGCATCCGCTCCTGAACCCCGCGGCGTACGTCGAGGCGGACGTGTCCGACGACCGGCTGCAGGTGCGTGCATCACCGGCGCACGAGGACGGCGCCTGGATCTCGCTGTGCGGCCCCGCCTCCGTCGCGCCGTTGCAGGCCGCGGTCCGGGGCGTCGACCCGCACCTCGACGTGGAGGTCACCGGTACGTCTTCGGAGTGGTCCGCGACCGTCGTCCGCCGCGACGAGGCGGCGCCCGTGTCCGACGAGGTCGCGGTCACCCGGATCAGCTCCGGCGCGAGCTTCACCTTCGAGCCGCGCCGGGCGCTGCCGATCACGCCCGTGTAGGCGGCCTCGGTGCGGCTGTCGGCCACGGCCTGCGCGTCGTACAGCGACCTGCGAATGTCGCTGCCGGGGCCGGTGGGTGGCACGGGAGCCACAGGCGCGACATTGGCAGGTCGGTCTACGAGCCGCGCCCGGCCCGTCGGCTGGAGGTCGACGGTGTCCCGGGCAGACGGGCGCGGGCTCACCGCGTCGTACAGCGACCTGCGAATGTCGCTGCCGGGGCCGGTGGGTGGCACGGGAGCCACAGGCGCGACATTGGCAGGTCGGTCTACGAGCCGCCCCCGGCGCCCCCGGCGCCCGACCCATCCCCGGAAACAGCACAGCCCGGACCTTGCGGTCCGGGCTGTTTCTCTTGCGACCCCGACGGGACTCGAACCCGCGGCCTCCGCCGTGACAGGGCGGCGCGCTAACCAACTGCGCTACGGGGCCTGGTGTGTTGCTGGTGCAGCGACTTCCTCAACCAGAAGCCACGGAATGCTAACGCATCGAGGGCTCCGACCCGAAATCGAGGTCCGGTCAGCTCGCCTCCCGGGCGGTACGACGCTCGGCGATGCGCCGATCACGCTGCCGGCGCAACCGGCGAACGGTCGCCGGTGCGTGCCCGAGCGCCTCGGGTTGGCGGATCAACCAGGCGACGAGCTGCTCGTGCTCGACGAGCGAACGGTCGAACTGCTGGCGCACGGCGGGACCCTTGGGCCCCAGGCTCTTGGACCACGCGCCCTCGAAGTCGAGGACGGCGCGGTGCTCGTCGGTCAGCTCGGCCATGCGGCCCAGCATGCCAGCGACTGCGTCACGATCGCGAACCGGGCCGCATGCCGGCCGACGTCACGCGGACACGGAGTCCAGCGGCGGGAGCAGCCCGTCGACCGGGCACCCGAAGTCCACGAGCTGGTGGCCCAGCCATGACGCCGTGGAGAGCGCCTTCGGCCCGCCGACGGCGACGGTGGTGAGGAACTCGTCGCGGTCGTGATCCAGCAGGAGCAGATGGTCGGCGAGGTCGAAGGCGACCGACCGCCGGTTCTGCGCATGCGCGCCGATGGAGAGAAGGGCCGTCCGCACTGTGTCGAGGGGGGCCCTGACCAGAAGGAGGGTGGGGCCGGTCACGCGTGCCTGCTGTTCACTCACACATCCTGAGGCAGGGGGACGGCCGGCGCAAGCAGGGCCACCGTGTGGACCAGCACCCCCAACGGGATTCGAACCCGTGCTACCGCCGTGAAAGGGCGGGGTCCTAGGCCGCTAGACGATGGGGGCAGCGATGCCGGTCTCCCGGCAACGACCGGGGTCAAGCATAGGGGTGCGGCCGACCTCGGCGTACGCC
>DATAKN010000206.1:0-5467 GCA_036261595.1 Marmoricola sp. | reverse complement strand
CTCGCCACGAGCCAGCATCCCGACCGCCAGTGACCGCCGGACGTCGAGGGAATCGGTGTTGCCGAGCGCGGCGAGCTGTTCGGCACCGCGGCGGACGGCGTCTTCGAGGTCGAGTGCGTCGGCGAGGTCCATTTCGCCGTGCACCCGGGAGGTGCCGGCGAACGACACCTGGTCGTGGTCGATGGTGAAGTACCGCTGCTCTGCGGCCCGCTCCCGCTGCTCCGCTGCCGTCTGGGGCATGAACCGTGCGATCGCCTCGTCCACCAGGCGTTGGGTCTGCGCGAGTCCGGTCTTGTGCGCGAACAGCGCCACCTGAGCGTCCACGAACCCAGCAGCCTCGGGAGACAGGTGGAGGGTGTGCTCGGCGATCCGCTTGGCCCGCCACGGCGCCAACGACCCGGCCTGCACGCGTGCCCACACCTTCGGGAGCCGGTGGGCGAGCTCCAACGCCAGTCCGACCAGGTTCCTCCCCGCGTCCGCGGTCATACCGAGGGCGGTGGCGAACTCCAGCACCGCGAACTCACTGACCAACGGGGCACCTTCACCGGCGATCGGGATCCCGGTGTCCTGACCCATCGCCTTCGTCCCCGACCACCACGTCGCCGCGTCGTCGAGATCAGACACGGTGTGCAGGTGCGCCCACTCCACGGCGTCGGCGAGGACGCGGGCCTCGGCGGCGTTCGCGTCGGCTCGGGCCCGACGAGCCGACGCCAGCACAGAAGCTGCGGAGGTCTTCGTGCCCGAGTTCATGTGACTGAATCTACGGACACGCACCGACAGTTTCGGGTCAGATCCTTTGTTTTCAGGGGGTCCTGGACGGATTTTCTTGAGGAACTTGCGCAGCTGCACCGCGCTTGCGGTGGTTGAGGTGCGGTTGCGCAGCAACCGCCTCGAAACCCCCGGGCACCTCCGAGCGAGGCGAGCGTGGTCTCGCAACGGACCTGTGCGCGGGAGTGGTTTCGAGGCTCGCAAGCTCGCACCTCAACCACCGGGGGGCGCACGCGAGCAGCAGAAGACGACCGGGCGCCGTACCCCGTCGTTGCTGCCGAGAACTCAGCGGGCAGTGACCGTGGTTTCGACAGGCTCAACCACCGTGGGGCTCAGCCGAGCTCGTACTCCAGATCCAGGTGGTGAGTGCCGTCCGCGTCGATCCGGATCCGGCCGGTGCCCGTCATGCCCTCCAGCCCTTCCGTGCCGCTGCCGGGCACAATCACGACCACCTCGTGCAACCGCTCCGGGCCGCCGTCGGTGGTGGCCGTGTGCGCGAGGTTGACGGTGCCGGCGCGACCGTCGAGCGAGCCGGTGAACGACTCCATGGCGAGGTAGGTGCCGACGCCTCGGTCCTGGTCGAACGCGCTGGTGAACAGCGTCTCGGCCCGACCCTCGAGACCACCGCGGAACTGCTTGATCATGCGTGCCACGCCGACCGGCGTGCCGGTCACGGTCGCAGGCGGCTCGAGCTCGGCCGCATCGAAGGACTCGACGGTGAAGGTGGAGGTGGTCTGCATGCGGCTGAGCCTAGGAGCCGGCACCGACGTCACCGGATCGTCAGCACAGGCGCTTGGGGGAACAGGGCCGTGTGCGGCACTGTTGAGTGGGAGCCGGGTCCCCGGCGAAGCCGTCTCCGGTGACCAGCGGCAGCAAGGAGCGCAGATGCTGTTCAACAAGTTCAAGACCCAGGTCGTCGATGCCGAGCACGCCCTGCCCGGTCGGCCGGAGCGGCCGTTCGGTCTCGCCGAGCGGCACCGTGTCCTGGACGCCCCGCTGGTCACGGACTCGGTTCCCGCCGGCTACGAGGTGGCCCTGTTCGGGCTCGGGTGCTTCTGGGGTGCGGAGGAGATCTTCTGGCAGATCCCGGGCGTCTGGTCCACCTCGGTCGGCTACGCCGGCGGCACGACCCCGAACCCGTCGTACGAGGAGGTCTGCTCCGGTCTCACCGGCCACACCGAGGCGGTGCGGGTCGTCTACGACCCGGCCGCGGTGTCGTACGCCGACCTCGTCGCCGCCTTCTACGAGGTGCACGACCCGACCCAGGGCATGCGGCAGGGCAACGACATCGGCACGCAGTACCGCTCGGCGATCTACACCTACTCCGAGGAGCAGGCGCAGATCGCGAAGGAGGTGACCGAGCGCTACCAGCCCGAGCTGACCAAGCGCGGCTACGGCGACATCACCACCGAGATCAAGCCCGCGCCGGAGTACTACTACGCCGAGGACTACCACCAGCAGTACCTGGTGAAGAACCCGCACGGCTACCGGTGCCACAGCGCGACCGGGATCAAGGTGCCCAGCGCCTGACACAGCGCCTGACACAGCGCCTGGCACTCCGGCGGGACGAGGTGTCGTATCGACTCCTCCTCGTTCGTGGAGAAGGTGGAGGGTGGTCACCACGACCACCGAACGAGGAGGAGTCATGCCCCAGTACGTCATCGCCTTCAACGCCGAGTGGGTCCCCGATCTCTCCGAGGAGCAGATCCTCGAACGTGCCCGCATCACCGGTGAGCTGACCGCCGAGATGAAGGCCGCCGGAGTGTGGGTGTTCGGCGGCGGTCTCGACGAGGACTCCCTGGTGGCTGGCGTCGACCTGGTCGAGGGCCGACCCGTCGTCCTCGACGGCCCGTACGCCGAGACGAAGGAACACCTCGGCGGCTTCTGCGTCGTCGACGTGCCCGATGACGAGACGGCGCGCCACTGGGCTGCGAAGGTCGCGGTCGCCTGCGGCTGGCCGCAGGAGGTCCACCGGTTCATGGTGCCGCCGCACCTGCGCGACCGCGGCGAGTGACCCGGTCCCCGACTACCGCTGCCCCGTCGCATCCGATATCAAGGTCCGTCGCCGATCGACGACGCCCGACCACGGAAGGCAGCTGACATGGGGCGCTTTTCCCTGCCCGACGAAAAGCCGAAAGGCCTGGACTCCCTCGCAACGGCCAAGGCGATCAAGTACATGGCGAAGGCCCAGGTGCGCGTCTTCAAGCTCACCCACGGCCGCATCGGCAGCAAGTGGCGCATCGGCGCCGGGTTCACCCGGCCGGTGCCGACCCTGCTGCTCGAGCACGTCGGACGGAAGTCCGGGAAGACCTTCACGACGCCGCTGCTGTACCTCGTCGACGGCGCGAACCTCGTGATCGTCGCGTCGCAGGGCGGCCTGCCGAAGAACCCGCAGTGGTACCCGAACCTCCTGGCGCACCCGGACACCCAGGTCCACCTCCGCGGGGAGCGCGGTCGCCGAGTCCGCGCGCGGGTCGCCGAGGGCGAGGAGAGGGAGGCGTTGTGGCCGCGGCTCGTGGACCTGTACGCCGACTTCGACCGGTACGCCGCCTGGACCGACCGCGAGATCCCGGTCGTGGTGCTCGAGCCGAGGTAGCTCCCCGTCCCTCGTTTGGGCACACCGGGCCCGGGGTACCGCCTCCCGCATGCGCACGTCGCTCGCCATCGCCGCCCTCGCCGGGCTGACCCTGGCGGGCCTCGCCTTCACCGCCCTCATCTGCCTCGCGACCGGCGCCCTCGTCGCCATCGCCTACTTCGTCCTCACCCCCTGGTTACCGCCCCCCGAAGGCCTCCCGGGCGAGTAGGTTGGAGGCACCGGAGAGGAGGCCACGATGTCACGGCTCTCGGCAGTGTTCGGGCTCATGGCCCTCGCCATCATCCTGGCGGTGATCGGGCTGGCGATCGCGGCCGTGAAGTGGCTGCTGATCATTGCCGTGGTGCTGTTCCTCCTCGGCGTGCTGCGCGCGGTCGTCAGCTCGCGCAACGGGACGAGCGGAGACCGCTGACGACACGCGTCAGCCGGTGACCTCCGGCACCTCCTCGGCAGCGTGCCGGGCGAGCGCGATCGACCCGACCAGGGTCAGGACGAAGCCGAGCGCCGCCACCGGCGCGGCCCCTGCACGCACGCCGTCGCCGAGCCAGAGCAACCCGATCACGGCCGGTACGACGGTCTCCACGGCGAACGTCACGGCGGCCACCGTCGTCACCGCGCCACGCTCCAGCGCGACCGCGTAGGCCGAGATCGAGATCGCCGAGAACGCCAGGAGCGCCCAGGCCACCGGATCGAGCACCAGCCGCCACAGGCCCGGCGGTACGTCGACGACGCGGGCCGCGATCCCGACGCCGCCGAAGCCGAGCCCCGCCGTCACGGCCAGCGACGCGGCACCGGCCGACCCGCCGAGCCGGAGCCCGGCCACGCCGATCACACCGACCGGGACCACCGCTCCCAGGAGCAGCCACGCGGCCGCACCCGTCAGCGGTGCGGCCGTGCCGGGTCGCGCGCTGACCGCCAGCGCGACGAGCCCGATCCCCACCGCCACCAGCGCCACGATCTCCCGCCGGCTCAGTCGCACGTGGAGGAAGAGCACGGCGAGGCCGGCGGTGATCGCGACGCTGGACGCGATCGCCGACTCGACCACGAACAGGGGCAGCGTGCGCAGGGCGACCAGCGACGCCAGGAACCCGATGCTGTCGAGCACCAGCCCCACGATGTAGAGCCGGCCGGCCCGGATCCGGCGCCACAGCCCCTGTCCCTGCGCAGCCGCGGCCCGGCGTACGCCAACGGCCTGGAGGATCGTCCCTGCGCCGTACAGGACGGCGGCGGCCAGGGCGCTGAGGAGGCCAGCGGTCATGGGAGCACTCTGACAGCCCGGTGACCTTCGTCCCTGCCCGACCGGCCCAGCACGGGAGGATCGTCGACGTGTGGCAGCACAGTCATCCGCCCCGACCAGGCGGCTGGTGTCCTGGCTGGCGTTCGTCGCCGCGGGCGTCACCGCGACCGTGCTCGTGGTCGAGGGACCGCCGGGCAGCGGCTACGGCTGGGGATCGGTCGTCGTCAGCTGCGTGCTGGTCGCGGTGCCGCTCGTGGCGCTCGGCCTGATGGTGCGCACCGGACAGCGCCGCTACGCGTGGCCCAGCATCGTGGTCGCGGTCGTCGTCGCGGTCTTCGCCGCGATGGCCCTCCTCGGGAACTGGTCGGGACAGTCCTCGACCAACCACGTGCTCGACGTGGCGTCGACCGTGCTCATGGTCGCCGCCGCCCTGGGAGCGGCCGCGGTCGAGACACCGCTGTTGCGGCGGCACGCTGTGTGAGCCCGCAGCGGTTCCGGCCCGCGGGATGTCACAGACACCCGAGGTCCGGTGTCTCCATGGGCGACGAGGCTCCCGAAGGAGCCGTGGACACCGTGACGAGGAGACGTGATGAGCACGAGGACGTACGCCAGCACCGAGGAGCGCCGCAACGCCGTACGAGTGCCGCTGGAGGAGCCGCGGACGCTGTTCGACCGGTCGGTCGCCTGGTACTGCCGCCGCAGGTTCGGCGAGGTCTTGGACAACGCCTTGGCCGTGATGCACCACCGCAAGGTGCTCAAGGCGCTGTTCTCGTTCGAGAAGCGCGTGGAGAAGTGGGACCGGCTCGACCCGGACCTGAAGGTGCTCGCCCAGGCCGCCAGCGCCGCCATGGTCGGCTGCAGCTGGTGCA
>DATAKN010000204.1:0-5675 GCA_036261595.1 Marmoricola sp. | reverse complement strand
CTCGCCACGAGCCAGCATCCCGACCGCCAGTGACCGCCGGACGTCGAGGGAATCGGTGTTGCCGAGCGCGGCGAGCTGTTCGGCACCGCGGCGGACGGCGTCTTCGAGGTCGAGTGCGTCGGCGAGGTCCATTTCGCCGTGGACGCGGGAGGTGCCGGCGAAGGAAACCTGGTCGTGGTCGATGGTGAAGTACCGCTGCTCCGCAGCCCGTTCCCGCTGCTCGGCAGCGACCTGGGGCATGAACCTCGCGATCGCCTCGTCCACCAACCGTTGCGTCTGCGCGGGACCGGTCTTGTGGGCGAACGGTGCCACCTGGGCGTCCACGAACCCAGCAGCCTCGGGTGAGAGGTGGAGGGTGTGTTCGGCGATCCGCTTGGCCCGCCACGGCGCGAGACTGCCGCGCTGCACGCGTGCCCACACCCGTGGGAGCCGGTGGGCGAGCTCGACCGCCAACCCGACCAGGGTGCGGCCGGAGTCCGCGGTCAGACCCAGGGCGGTGGCGAACTCCAACACCGCGAACTCACTGACCAACGGCGCACCCTCACCGGCGATCGGGATCCCGGTGTCCTGACCCATCGCCTTCGTGCCCGACCACCACGTCGCCGCATCATCCAGGTCGTTCACGGCGTGCAGGTGCGCCCACTCCACCGCACTGGCCAACACCTGGGCTTCAGCGGCGTTCGCCGCGGCCCGGGCACCCCGCGCGACGGCCAGGATGCCGGTCGCGTCGGTGGTCTTGGTGCCCGAGTTCATGTGATGAATCTATGCGCGACCACCGACAGAACTCGGCCCGGAACCCTTGTTTTGACGGGGTTCCGGCAAGATTGTTCGAGGAATTCTCCGCCGACCCGGCCGTCCCGGGCCTCCCGGTGTTGAGGTGCGGTTGCGCAGCGACCGCCTCGAAACCCCGGGCAACTCCGAGCGAGGCGAGCGGTGGCGGCGCATGGTTTCGAGGCTCGCTGGCGCTCGCACCTCAACCACCGGTGAGGCGGCGCATGGTTTCGAGGCTCGCTGGCGCTCGCACCTCAACCATCGGTGCCCGGGACTCAGGCGGCCAGCAACCCTTGGCCCTCGCCGATCACCTCGGCGTAGTGGCGGGTGACGAGCTCGTCGATGACCTGCCTCCAGCTGCGGCCGGCGACGCGGGCGAGGCCGTGCGCGGCGAGGCTTGCCCGGAGGGTCGGGTCGGTGGCGAGGCGGCGTACGGCGTCGGTGAGCGAGCCGGCGTCGGTGGGGTCGTAGAGCAGTCCGGTGTGGCCGGGCTGAACGAGGTCGAGGGGGCCGCCGGTGGCGGGAGCCACGACCGGTACGCCGCTGGCTTGCGCCTCCTGGATCGTCTGGCAGAAGGTCTCGTTCTCGCCCGTGTGGACGAAGACGTCGAGGGAGGCGAACGCGGTGGCGAGTGCGGCGCCGGTGAGCATGCCGGTGAACTTGGCGTCCGGCAACTTGCGCTTGAGCCACTTCATCTCCGGCCCGTCACCGATCACGACGAGGCGGATGCCGGGCACGTCGGCGAGCTCACGGAGTCGGCGTACCTGTTTCTCGGCGGCGAGCCGTCCGACGTACCCGACAACCACACGATCGCCGTTCTTGCGGCCGACCCGACCCCAGGCGTCGTGGACCTGCTGGTTGCGGTGCCGCGGCCCGAAGAGCCCGAGGTCGACGCCACGGCCCCACACCTGCAGGTTCGAGACACCGAGCTCCTCGAGCTGGGCGTACGCCGACCGCGACGGCACCAAGGTGCGGGTGGAGCGCTTGTGGATGCGGGCGACCCACTTCGCGCACGCCGCCTCGCCGGGGACGTTGTACTGGCGCAGGAACCCGGGGATGTCGGTCTGGTAGACCGCGACCGTCGGGATGCCGAGCCGGCGGGCCGCGCGCAGGCCGAGCCACCCCAGCGCGATCGGGGAGGCGAGGTGCACGACGTCGGGGCGGAACGCGGCCAGAGTCGCCTTGACCTGCCGGTCGGGCAGCCCCATCGGGAACGACTTGTACATCGGTACGGCGACGGACCGCACGCGCACGATCCGGACGCCGCGGTAGTCGCCGAGGCCGTGGCCCGGCGCGATGATCAGCGGCTCGTGGCCGGCTTCGAGGAGGTGGTCGACAACGTGGCGCACCGAGTTGGTGACGCCGTTGACCTGGGGCAGGAACGACTCCGTCACGATCGCTACTCGCATGCACCCACGGTGAGCAGGCGACGTGAACCATCCGTGACCTCACGGCGAATGTCGCACCGCCATCGGCGGTCGAGTCACACCGCTCGCCGCACGCCACGTCGGCTGTACACCTCACGGTCACCCGACATCTCACTCCCCCTTGCGACCTCGTCAGACTCGGCCGCTGCTCTGGGGGCATGGACCTCACCATCAGCGTCATCGGCACCGGGTACCTCGGCGCCACCCACGCCGCCTGCCTGGCCGAGCTCGGGTTCGACGTGATCGGCGTCGACCGCGACCAGGAGAAGGTCGACCGCCTCGAGACCGGCGCCGCACCCTTCACCGAGCCCGGTCTCGACGAGCTGCTCCGGCGCCACGTCGGCACCGGCCGGCTCCGGTTCACCACCGATCTGCGCGAGGCCGCGGCACGAGCCGACGTGCACTTCATCTGCGTCGGCACGCCTCAGACCGCCTCGGGACTCGGCGCCGACCTGGGAGCCCTGTGGTCGGTCGTCCGGGAGCTCGCGGTACACCTCACGCGCGACAGCCTGGTCGTCGGGAAGTCCACCGTGCCGGTCGGTACGGCGGAACGGCTCGCCACCGAGCTGGCCGGCCTCGTGCCGAAGGGCGTGACCGCGAGCCTGGCCTGGAACCCGGAGTTCCTCCGCGAGGGCCACGGCGTGCAGGACACGCTGTGCCCGGACCGGCTGGTCTTCGGGGTGACGTCGCCAGAGGCCGAGCTCACCCTGAGGCGCGTCTACGCACGACCGATCGACGAGGGCGTCCCGGTGCACGTCACCGACCTCCCGACCGCGGAGCTGGCGAAGACCGCCGCCAACGCGTTCCTCGCCACGAAGATCTCCTTCGTCAACGCAGTCGCGGAGATCAGCGACCGCGCCGGCGCCGATGTCGTCGCGCTGGCCGACATCCTCGGCGACGACAGCCGGATCGGACGCCGGTTCCTCGACGCCGGCGTCGGCTTCGGTGGCGGCTGCCTGCCCAAGGACCTGCGGGCCCTGTCCGCGCGCGCCGCTGAGCTCGGCGCGCCGTCCATGGCCGCCCTGCTGCACGACGTGGACGAGATCAACCTGCGGGCACGCGACCGTGTCGTCGAGCTTGCCACCGAGCTCTGTGCGGGTGACCTCGACCAGCGGCGGATCGCGGTGCTGGGTGCGGCATTCAAGCCGCTGTCGGACGACGTCAGGGACTCCCCCGCCCTCGACGTGGCCCGGCGGCTGCACGGTGGCGGCGCCGACGTACGCGTCTTCGACCCGGAGGCGTCGCTCAACGCCCGGGCGGTCGCACCGGAGCTCACCTACGTCGCCAGCGTCGAGTCCGCACTTCGCGACGCCGACCTGGTCGTGCACCTGACGGAGTGGCCGCAGTTCCGCGAGCTCGACCCGCGCCGGGCCGCGGGCCTGGTCCGGCGGCCGGTCCTGCTCGACGGGCGAAACCGGCTCGACCCGGACCGGTGGGCCGACGCCGGCTGGACCGTCCAGGGCATCGGTCGCCCGAGGCGCCAGCTGCGGGTCCCGGCTCTGACGGCCGATGTCCCGACCCGCTCCTGACACCTCCCGGCGCGGACCGGCGACCGCCGTCGCGACGGCGCTCGCGCTCGCCGGCGGGTCGCTCGCCGCCCGCCAGGTCCTCCGTCTCCAGGCCCGTCAGGCGCGGCGCACGATCGGCAAGTCGCTGGGTGAGGAGGCGCACCGGGCGGACGGCACGTACAAGAAGAAGTACGGCGACCCGGTCCGGCTGCTCGTGCTCGGCGACTCGATCGCCGCAGGATTGGGCGCAGAGACCGCCCGGCAGACCCTCGGCGCGCAGCTCGCGCGACGACTGGCGAAGCGCACGACCCGGTCGGTGCAGCTGCACGTGGCTGCCATCGTCGGCGCGGAGACCTCGATGCTGAGGGCACAGCTGGCCGGCCTGCCCACGGGCTACCGCCCCGACGTCGCGGTGGTGGTCGTCGGGGGCAACGACGTCACCCACCGGGTGCGGATCTCAGACTCCGTGCAGCACCTCCGCGAGGCCGTCGTGGCGTTGCAGGGCCTGGGGTGCGAGGTGGTGGTCGGCACCTGTCCAGACCTGGCGGCGCTCACCGCGGTGCCGCAGCCGCTGCGAGCCCTCGGTGGCCTGAGCTCGCGGCGGCTGGCAGAGGCACAGCGCGCCGCAGTCACCGCACTCGGCGCCCGGGCCGTGCCGCTCGCCGAGGTGGTCGGTCCGTTCTTCGTCGCCCAGCCTGACGAGATGTTCGCCGTCGACCGGTTCCATCCCTCGGGCGCCGGCTACCGGCGGACGGCCAAGGCACTGCTGCCGAGCATCGTCGAGGCGCTGGAGGCGCGCGCCCGGAGCTAGAGCCAGTCCTTGCGCTTGAACGCGACGTACAGCAGGCCGGACAGGGCCACGATCAGGACCGACGACGTGACGTAGCCGGAGTGGTGGGCGAAGCCCGGATAGGGCACGTTCTGCCCGTAGAAGCCGGTGATGGCCGTGGGGACCGCGATGATCGCGGCCCAGCTGGTGACCTTCTTGGTGATGACGTTGAGCCGGTTGCCCTGGATGGTCAGGTTGGTCTCGAGGATGGTGTTCACCAGGTCGCGGAGGCTCTCGGTCCACTCCGTCGCGCGGAGCACGTGGTCGTAGACGTCCTGGTAGTAGGGGACCAGCTCGTCGGGGACCAGCCCGATGTCGCGGCGCATCAGCGTGTTGGCAACCTCGCGCATCGGCAGGACCACGCGCCGCAGCTGCACCAGGCTCTTGCGCAGTTCGAAGCTGCGCCGCTGCACCGCCTGGTCGTGCGGCCGGTCGTCGAAGAGCAGGTCCTCGAGCTGCTCGATCTGCTCGTCGAGCGACTCGACGGTTTCGAAGTGGCCGTCGATCACGAGGTCGAGCAGACCGTGCAGCAGTGCACCCACGCCGAACTTCGTGAGGTCGGCCTCCTCGTCCCAGCGAGCGATCAGCGCATCGACGGAGAACGGCTCGTCGAGGCGGACGGTGATCAGCGCGTTCGGCGTGACGAAGGCCGCGATCTCGCCGGTGACCAGCTCCCCGCTCGCCACGTCGAGCCGCACCACGTAGGCGGTCAGGAAGTCGTGGCCCTGGTAGCGGTCGAACTTGGGTCGCTGCCGGCCCTGGGCGACGTCCTCGAGGGCGAGGCGGTGCAGCCCGACCTCGTCGGCGACCAGCTGCAGGTCGCCCGGCTCCGAGGTGGACAGGTCCACCCACACGACCGCCGACGCGTCCTCCAGGTGCTCGGAGACCTCCTCGAGCGGGAAGTTCTCGTCGGTCAGGACACCGGCGCGATAGCAGCGAGTGCGGGGCACTCCTCCACTATCGGGCACGGCGCGGGTGCCGCGTCGTACGCCGCGCTGGGGGAGACTGGCACGACACCCCACCGAGGAGACTCCTGCGCATGCCTGATGACAGCACCCGCCTGGCCGTCCTGATCGACGCCGACAACACGTCGGCCAAGCTGATCAAGGAGATGTTCGAGGAGCTGGCCAGCTACGGGAC